>DASWUU010000320.1:0-9293 GCA_036401515.1 Steroidobacteraceae bacterium | reverse complement strand
CAGCCCGCGGCCCTGGATCTTCATGCGCTGGCGATTCAGCTCAGCTGTCGAAGAGAGGAACTCAAGGAATTAATGACCCTGCCGTAGGCTGGAGATTGAGTCAGGGGCAGGTTGAGCGACGGGCGCCGCCACGCATGTATCCGCGTGCGCGTTGCTGGCGGCTTCATCAGGCTTGTCGCGAATGCCGCCTAGGCAGGCGGTGAACTCGGCGCCGAACAGAAAAATCTGCGCGGTGTAGTACAGCCACAAGAGGAGCGCCACAAACGATGAGGCCGCGCCGAAGGCGGAGGCCTGCGTCGAATGGGCCAGATATAGACCGATGATCCAGCGGCCGGCGTCGAACAAGCTGGCGGTGAGCACGCCGCCGATCATCACGACTTTCCACGGCAATCTGCGCGTGGGCATGTAGCGATAGATCAAGGCGAACAAGGAGGAAACCAGCATCAAAGAGATGATGAAGTCCACCACGCCGATCACGCCGACGATGGCCGCTTGCGGCGCGAATTGCGCTCGAATACCTGCGAGCACGGTGGTCACGGTCAGCGATACCAGCAGCAAAAATCCCAGCGTCAGAATAAATCCCAACGACAGAAATCGCGTGCGCACCCAGCCACGGATGCCCACCGAGGCGGCAACCGTGCCGCCCCAGATATGCTCGAGCGCCTGCTCGAGCGCGGCGAGCACCGTGGTCGCGCCGATCAGCAAGGTCACGATGCTGGTGATGGCGGCCACCAGGCCTTGTGACTGTTGCGAGCTTTGCATGGCGTTCAGGAGCACCTTGGCGGTGGTCGGTCCAAACAGGCCTTGCAGCTGCGCACCGATCTGACCGTAGGCGGCATTCTTGCCGACGATGAGGGCTGCCACGGTCAACAAAATGATCAAGAGCGGCGCCAGCGAAAAAGCAGAATAGAAAGCCAGGGCGGCCCCGGTGGTCGAGGCGTTGTCCGAACTCCAGTAGCGCGCCGCGCACTTGCAAAGTTCATAGGTCTTGCGGAACAAATTCACCCGGCACCTTCGATTTTTCTTGGGGGCGGCATTATCCCATGCGGCCTGTGATCCAGTTCCGCGGCGCTTGACTTATGGTGCTTTGACTTAAAAAGCGAATTGCCCGTGCGAGCCGCAAATCCCGTGATTTGCCGCGTTTTAAGCAAAATCCTGATGTCGCTGCGCCCTTACGTCGGTTTCTGACGACATGCCTTTGCGGCCTTGGCTTACGTACCATGAAACCCATCAACTTCACATCGGGTGATGCAGCGTGTCGACCAACCTGACTTATGCGGCCGAGGCCGCTTCGAGCAAAACGCTGGAAGCGTTGGCTCAGGTCATTCAGGCCTTGGCGCCCGAAGTATCCAGCGTATCGTTCCACGATTTCGCCGCGGACACCTTGTGGCTCAGCGATGATTTTCTGCTGCCCGAGGATCACAAGCTGGTGGAGGATTCGCTGTCCGGCGATCAGGCCAGCAGCATGGAATTCACTTACGCGCCGCGCGAGGACGGCAATTACTCGCTGGCCATTCCGGTGCGCGATGGCGCGGGCGCCATCAACGGCGCGGTGCGCCTGAGCATCGATGCCGGCGTCAGGGATACGCGCACCGATGAAACGCTGCAGCAGAAGCTCGCGCCGGTGTTCACGTGCCTGTCGGCGGAATTCGAACGGCGCCAGGGGTTTCCGCTGCTCATCAGCGAGGACACGCACGAGGGCACGATGATCCAAAACGCGCTGCATGCGGAGCGCTACGAGCTGTTCCTGCAGCCGATCTGCTCGCTGCACGACAATGTCGGCCTGGCGCACTACGAAGTGCTGTTGCGCCTGCGCACGGTGGACGGCAGCCTGGTTTCCCCCAAGGAATTCTTCGAGCGCGCCGCGCAGCAGCGCCTGATGCCGAGCATCGACCGTTGGGTGGTGCGCACCTTGCTGGTCTGGCTCGCCAAGAATCGCAAGCTCTGGGCGCGGGTGCCTTCGGTGTTTTCCATCAACTTGTCCGCGCAGTCCATCACCGATGAGCGGTTCATCGGCTTCGTGGAGGCGTGCGTCGTCAAGAGCGGCATTCCGCCCCAGGCGCTGTGCTTCGACATCACCGAGCGCCACGCTTCCTCGGGCAACATCAGCGTGAGCGAATCCATGCGCCGGCTCGAGGCCTTGGGCTGCGAGGTTGCGCTGGATGATTTCGGCGCCAATTCGCCCACCTACGGGTACCTGCGCTCCATACCGGCGCACTATTTCAAGATCGACAGTTCCTTGGTTGGCGCGGCGCCCACCGATCGCGTGGCGCGGGCCATGATCTCCGCCATCGTGCGCATGGCCACGGACTTGGGCGTGCAGACGGTAGCCGAATCGGTTGAATCGGATGTGCAGCTCGAAGCGGTGCGCTCGCTGGGCGTGGACTTCGCGCAAGGGTATTTGCTGGGCAAGCCCAGTTCGCTCACCGGATTCGATTTCGGCCCGAGGCCCGTCAATTGAGGCGCTTTCGCACCCCGCTTCGGCTCACCAGACCCGCACCCGTTGTTCCGGCGCAAGATACAGCGCCTGAGCGGGCCTGACCTGAAAGGCGTCGTACCAGGCATCGAGGTTGCGCACGGTTTGCGCCCGATATTGAGCGGGGGCATGCCCATCGGTGATGATCTCGTTGCGCATCGCCGCCTCACGCGTCTTGTCCCGCCAGCTTTGGGCGAAGCTCAAGAAAAATAATTCGTCGCTGCTAAAGCCTGCCGCCGTGACCGGCTCGCTGCCTTGCGTCGCCAGCCGGTACGCATCGTAGGCATCGTTCAAGCCCGCCACATCGGCGATGTTTTCGCTCAACGTCTGCTCGCCGTTCACGGCCAGGTCCGGAAAAGGCTTGTAGGCGCTGTATTGCGCCGCCAGTCGCTCGCCCGAGGCGCGGAAATGCGCGAAGTCATCCGGCTGCCACCAATTGTGCAGGCGGCCGTGGGCATCGAAAAGCGCGCCCTGATCATCGAAGCTGTGGCTGATTTCATGACCGATGACGGCGCCGATCGCGCCATAGTCCATCACCAGCGGTTGGTTCGGATCGAAGTAGGGCGGCTGCAACATGGCCGCCGGAAAATTCAGGGCGTTCAGGGCCGGCAGGTTCACCGCATTCACCAATTGCGCGTTCATCACCCATTCGGAGCGGTCCACGGGTTGCGAGAGCTTGGCTAGATTCTGGCGGTACTCGAAGAGTTCCGCGCGCTCATGATTGCCGAGCGCTTCGCCGCGCACGATTTTAAGGCCCGAATAGACACGCCAATGATCGGGATAACCCACCCCCACTTTGAGCGCCGCGAGTTTTTCCTTGGCGATGGCCTTGGTATTGGGCGCCATCCAGTCCAGCCGGTCGATGCGCGCGTTGAACGCGGCCAATAAATTGCGCACCATGGCCTCGGCGCGCATTTTCTCCGCCGGCGAAAAATAGCGCTGCACATAGAGCTTGCCAACGGCATCGCCCAAGGCATAGTTGGCCGAGGACACGGCGCGCTTCCAGCGCGGCCGCTGCTCGGGCGTGCCGTAAAGCACGCGGCTGTTGAAGGCGAAACTCTCATCGACGAATCGCATCGGAAGATACGGGGAGGCGTCTTCCACGGCGTGAAACCGCAGATAATCCTTCCAGGTGTCGAGCGGCTCGCTCTTGGCAAGCGCCGAGAGGCCGATGAGGGCGCTCGGCTGCCACACCACGAAAACCTTTTGGCCCGACAGGCCGGCGGCGGTGAAGAACGGCTTCCAGTCGAGGCCAGGCGCGTTCGCGTCGAACTGCGCCCGAGTCCAGTGATTGTCGCCGGCGGCTATTTGCTCGGAGGCCGCGCGCGTCCAGTGCACTTCCGCCATGCGCCGCTCGAGCTCGAGTATCTTCGCCGCGCGTGCGCTGCCATTGCCAAAACCAGCGAGCTCGAGCACGGATGCGATATGCGCCTGATATTGTTGCCGGATGGCGGCCATGGGGGGCGAGGCGCTCACGTAGTACTCGCGGTCCGGCATCTCCAACCCGCCTTGCAGCAGGAAGGGCGCATAGCGGCTGGGATCATCGAGATCTTGCGCCACCCACACGCCGAACAGATTCGGGGTGTGAAGATTGGTGGAATTGAGCACGTCCACATCGGTGCGCAGGCCCGCGCCCAGCACCGCGGCCAATTGTTTGCGATCGGCAATGGCTTCGATGCGCGCGAGCGCCGGCTGCAATGGCAGGGCGCCCTTTTTTTCGATCGTCGCCTCGTCCATGAAGCTCAAGTAGTAGTCCTCGATCTGCTGGGTCTCGGAGCCCGGGGCCGCGCGTTGCGCGCTGGTCTGCACCAGCAAGTCGTTCACGCGGCGCGTGGTGAGCTCGGACAGGATCTCGCCGGTCCCGTAGGAGCTGCGATCGGGGGGAATTCCGGTGGCCTTGATCCAGCCGCCGTTGGCAAACTGAAAAAAGTCATCGCCCGGCGCCACCGAATGGTCCATGCCGGCAAGATCAGGACCGGCCCACTGGGCCGCGGCCACGCCCGAGAGCAGCGCGAGGCCGCTTAAAATCAATCGATTCATGGTTAGCACCAGTTGGGGTTTGGGAGCTCGCTGAAAACTTCTTGAAGCGCGAAGCCCCACATCTCGTGGATCATCTGAAAGTATTGGTTGCCGTTATCGATGCTGATGTGTGTCGCCACTCGAAGCTCGTCGCGCTTGATGATGGCGAGGTCCAATGGCGGGCCAACGGACAGATTGGAGCGCATGGTGGAATCCATGGACACCAGGGCGCACTTCGCTGCCTGCGCCAAGCTCGAGCTGCGGGTGATCACCCGATCGATGATGGGCTTGCCGTATTTGGATTCGCCGATTTGAAAATAGGGCGTTTCGATCGAGGCTTCGATGAAGTTGCCGGCCGAATAAACGTGAAACAGGCGCGGCTCCTCGCCCTTGATCTGGCCGCCCAAGATGAAGTTACCGTTGAAATCGTAGCCATGCTCCTTCAAGTCCAGCGCATCGCGCTGATAGATCGAGCGCAGGGCATCGCCCACCACGCGCGCGGCGTTGAACATGTTGGCCGCCGCCATCAGGGGAGTGGGTTGGCCGGGCTCGTCTGCTGTTTCCAGCAAGTTCACCACCGCCTGGGTGATGCCTAAGTTGCCGGCGGACATGAGGATCAGCGCGCGCTCCTGCGGCTGCTGAAAGGTTTTCATTTTACGAAAGGTATTGATCTGATCGACGCCGGCATTGGTTCGCGAGTCCGACAACATCACGAGACCGGTGTCGACCAATAAGCCGACGCAGTAAGTCATGCGTCAATTCTAACTCACTGTTGCTGCGCGGACTCGGCCACGAGCACGTTGGCCTCCATTTTCTCGTGGCCGCCGCCATTGCGCATGCCGCGCACCGGCGCTGCATCCAGGTAATCGCGCCCCACGGCGAGCCGGCAATAGGTTTTGACCGCGGGGCGCTTGTGGGTCACATCCATGCTTTGCCAGCCGATTTCCGCGCCCAGCCAGACATCCACCCAGGCGTGGCTGGCCGCATCGCTGGTATCCCCCGTATAGAGGTAGCCGCTTACGTAGCGGGCCGGCATGCCTAACGCGCGTGCCGAGGCGATAAACACGTGGGCATGGTCCTGGCAGACCCCTTCGCCGCTTTTGAAGGCGGACGCGGCGGTGTCCTGGACCTCGCTGGTGCCTGATTTATAGCGCACCGCATCGCAGACCGCTTCGGCGAGCACCTGGGCCCGCGCACGCGGATCGAGGATATTGGACAGCGCGTTTTGCGCAAAGGTCCGCAGCTCATCCGTCGGGGTGGTCAGCTGCGTCGGGGCGAGATACGCCAGGGGCGATAAGGGCCCATCGTCCTGGCGCGCTTCGTTGTCGGCGGTTTCGACGACGCCGTGCACCAGGATGCGGATTTCGCGATGCGGCTCCTCGATGGTGAGCAGGTGCGAAATATTGCCGTAGGCATCGATCTGTTCCAAGCGCCGTCCGGGCGAGGCGATGTTCCAGGCGATGGACCGCTGGCTTTGGTCGCGGCGCGGCGTCAGGTGCAGGCTTTGCACGCTGTACTTGACAGTGCGCTCGTAGCGATAGCGGGGCTCGTGCCTGATGTGCATCTGCATGTTTACACCTCTGCGGGGGGAACCAGGAAGTCCGTCGAGATCCGATGCCCCAGATCATCCAGTTTCGCCAAGAATTGTTCGAGGAATTGCGGCAATCCGCCCGCGGTCAGCTCCTCCATGCGCGCGAAATGCAGCATGGCATGCATTTCGCCGGCGCGCCGCTCGGTTTCCTCCGACTGCTCGTTCGCCACCGATTTTAAGTTGGTATACACCTCTTTACAGCATCGCAGCAGCGAGCGCGGCATGTCGTCGCGCAAGATCAGCAGCTGCGCCACGCGCGACGGGGTGATCACATCGCGGTACACGCGCCGGTACACCTCGAAGGCCGAAAGGGCGCGCAGCAGCACGCTCCATTGGTAGGGATCCGGCACCACGCCGGCATCGGCGCCGGGCACGAGGTCCCCCTGGTGGGCGGTCAAGATGCGGGCGGTGCTGTCGGCGCGCTCGAGAAAGGTGCCGATACGCGTGAAGTGAAAGGCCTCATCGCGCATCATGGTGCCGATGGTGACGCCGCGTGTCAGGTGCGAGCGCTCCTTGACCCACTCGACGAACTGGCCGATGTCGATCTGCGAGGAGCGGCGCACGATTTGCGAGCGCGCATCCAGCCAGGTGGTGTTCAAGGTCTCCCACAGCTCCGAGGTCAGGGAGCCGCGCACTGCGCGGGCGTTCTCACGCGCACAGCGCAGGCAGCTGTAAATGCTGCCCGTGAAGTCGCGATCGACCGTGATGAATTCGAACACGGCGCGCGGCTCGATGCTGGCATGCTTCTGCTGGTACGCCTCGTCCATGTGCAGCGCCTTCATGGTCTCGCCGAGGGAGTCGGCGAGGGTTTCGCCCGAGTGCGGCAGCAAGGACATGCGATAGTGCGCATCGACCAGGCGCGCGACGCTCTCGGCCCGCTCAATGTAGCGCGACATCCAATACATGTGATCGGCGGTACGGCTCAGCATTTAAGTTTCCAGCACCCAGGTGTCCTTGGTGCCGCCCCCCTGGGAGGAATTGACCACCAGGGAGCCTTCGCGCAGCGCCACGCGCGTCAAGCCCCCGGGAACGATGGTGACTTCGCGGCCGGACAAGACGAAGGGACGCAGGTCGATGTGGCGCGGCGCCAAGCCCGCCTCGACGAAGGTGGGGCAGGTGGAGAGGGCGAGGGTGGGCTGCGCGATGTAGCGCTCGGGGGTGGCGATGATCTGCCGCCGGAAATTCTCGATTTCATCTTGGGTGGCCGCAGGTCCTATGAGCATGCCGTAGCCGCCGGCGCCGTGCACCTCTTTGACGACGAGCTCGGGCAGATGCGCGAGCACGTACTCGCGGTCTATCGGGTTGCGCAGCACCCAGGTATGGACGTTACCGATGATGGGGGCCTGGCCCAAGTAGAAACGGATCATTTCCGGGACGTAGGGATAAATGGACTTATCGTCCGCGACCCCGGTGCCGATGGCATTGGCGATGGTGATGTGCCCGGCCCGATACGCCGTCATCAGCCCCGGCACCCCGAGCATGGAGTCGGGCCTGAACACCAGGGGGTCCATGAAATCATCGTCGATGCGCCGGTACATGACATCCACCCGCTGCGGGCCTTGGGTGGTGCGCATGAACACCGCCTCGTCGCGCACGAACAGATCCTGGCCTTCCACCAGTTCAATGCCCATTTGCTGCGCCAAGAAGGCATGCTCGAAGTAGGCGCTGTTATGGGCGCCCGCGGTCAAAAGCACCACCGTGGGATCGGCGACGCCGATGGGCGCGACGCTGCGCAGGTTGTCGAGCAGCACGTCCGGATAATGATCCACCGGCGCCACGCGGTGCGCGGAAAAGAGCTCCGGAAAGAGGCGCATCATCATCTTGCGGTTCTCGAGCATATAGGAGACGCCGGAGGGCACGCGCAGGTTGTCCTCCAGCACTTTGAATTCGCCCAGGTCATCGCGCACGATGTCGATGCCGGCGATATGCGCATAGATGCCGCCGGGGACATCCACCCCCTGCATCTCAGGACGGTATTGCGAGTTGCACAGGACCTGCTCCGGCGGGATGACGCCCGCCTTCAAAATCTGCTGGTCGTGGTAGATGTCATGGATAAAGGCGTTCAAGGCCCGCACCCGCTGCTTGAGGCCGGTCTCGAGCCGGGTCCACTCCTCGTGCGGCAACACCCGCGGCACGATGTCGAAGGGAATCAAGCGCTCCGCGCCTTCCTCCTGGCCGTACACGGCGAAGGTGATGCCGACCCGGTGGAACAGGGCGTCGGCCTCGGCACGCTTTTGTATCAGTCGATCGCCCGGCTGGCCCTCGAGCCAGCGCGAATAGCCTAAGTAGTGCGCCCGGCCGGCGCTGCCCTTCAAATACATTTCGTCGTAAGGCGCTTTGGCCAAGATCCCTCGCTTGATCCCTAAGATTAGGTGCCGGACGCTTCAATCATGTAATAAGCACCCGGGCGCCGCAATGCCGCAGGCGCCTCAAGGCGCTCAAGTCTTTGTAGGCGTGTGCGAACTCAAATGCTCGGCCAGGGCGGCCGCCACGGCCGCGCGCGGATCGCCCTGAAATCGGGCGCCAAAGTCGGACAACAAGGTCCGCGCCACCCGCGGCACACCGCCGCCCCGCGCGGCCAGTTGGGCCACGGCCAAGGTGTCCGCAGCCGTTTTGGGGCGAAAGCCGGGGTCCAAAATCAAGCGCCGGCTCACCACATCGAGAGCCTCGCCGGTGCGCTTGAGGCCCAAAAGCCGCGCCACGCGCTCTTCGGTTAGGCGGCTAATGTAGCGCGCATCGTCCCAGGCGGCGGTGCGCTCGCACAGCCAGGCATAGTCCCCGGGCTGATCGCCGCGGGATTTGAGCCAGTCCGCCATGAGCTGCCAGCTGCGAATATGGTTGTTCGCGCGCATCGCGCCATAGGCCTCCAAGAGCACCGCTTCGTGCTTGCGGCGTTGCTCCTGGTCTTTAAGATCGGCGCTGCGCTCGGGCGAGGCCCAGGTTTCTACGCCCAGCTCGTCGCGCCGCTCATAGATGGCGCCGCTTAAAAAACTGAACACCGACAGCACGGTAAACAGCCCCAGCGCAAGATCGATGGGCAGCCACAGATCGAGCATGGACAAGAGGTCGAGCGCCACCCAATAGCCCACGATCACCAGCAACACCGCACCGTACAACAGGCCCAATCCGCGCACCAAATGAACCCAGGCAAGGGGATTTAAGGCTTTAAAAAGGTTGCTCTCCAACCCCAGCACTCCCACCGAGGCC
>DASWUU010000319.1:0-1773 GCA_036401515.1 Steroidobacteraceae bacterium | reverse complement strand
GGGAAAGCGTGACGAGCGCTCGTGCAGCCGCAGCACTCGTCGCTCCGGCCTTGAGCCGGGATCCATAACCGCAGGCAATGATCGCGAGAAGTCGTCGAACGGCCTTCTCGAATCGTTCGATCACGCGGCATGGGTCCCGGCTCAAGGCCCATAGGCGCTAAAATAGTCTTGCGGGACGGAATCGGTTGTGATTCTAGCGTGTCATGAAGCACGAATCACTTGTGAACGAAGATTGGACGAACGTTGTCGCCGTGCTTGGAGGGGCGGAAACGCTCGATGCTACGGCGCGGCAGACCAAAGCGTTCTTGCGTCCGCGGGAGATCACCAATGCGGTTGATTTGCTGCGGCTGATCCTTGCCTATTGTCTGGGCGAACGCGGGTTGCGGTCCACTGCGGCTTGGGCAACGTCGGCTGGCCTTGTCGATATTTCCAATGTGGCTCTGCTGTATCGCTTGCGGCACTGCGGCGACTGGCTGGCCCTGCTGGTGGGGCGGACGCTTGCGGGCGCCGCTCCACAAGCGAGCCAAGGCCGAATGATCCGCATCGTCGATGCAACTACGGTCCCGAAGAAAGGAACAATCGCGAGGAAGAAGGGTGTCTGGCGCATTCACAGCGCGTTCGATCTTCCACAAGAACGGTTTGGCCACTTTGAACTGACCGATCAGCAGGGAGGCGAGAGGCTTGACCGGATCCCGGTAGTTGCTGGCGAGATACGTATTGCCGATCGTGCCTACTTGCAGCCAGCCCAGATGGCGGCTCTGATCGAAACCGGAGCGGATGTCGTGATCCGGGCCGGCTGGAAGAGTGCGCACTGGCTCGACCGCAAAGGCGCTCCGCTCGATTTGGTTGATGAGTTGCGCAAGGCGGCAGCCCGTGGGCAGATTGATCGGCGGATTTGGATCAAACTCAAAGGCGCTCCGCCTCTCGCCGTACGTTTGGTCGCGGTCAAGAAGCCAATGCAGGCTGCCGCCGCCGCGCGGCGCAAGGCACGCCAAGAGGCACGGCGAGGCGGCCACCAACTCTCGAAGCAGACGCTCGACGCTGCGGACTGGGTAATCCTGGTGACATCACTCAAACCGCAAGAGTTCGCAACCGCTGACGTGCTTGCCCTCTATCGCTTGCGATGGCGGATTGAACTCGGCTTCAAACGGCTGAAAAGCTTGATCGGGTTGAAGGGTCCCCCGGGAACCGATGAACGCTCCGCCAGACCGTGCATCCTGGCTCATCTGCTGATTATTCTTCTGCTCGAGCCGTTCATTGACGAACTCGAGGACTCTCCCCGCTTGGCCGAGGCGGCCTGACACCGCCCGGCGCTTGGCGTCTGCTCCGCCAGCTGATTGCCTCACTGCTCCAAGCGCTGATTCCGCAGCCCACCATCAATTGCCTGCGCCAATTAGCACCAGCACTCATACGCCATCTCCGAGAGCCACCAAGAAAACGACGGTACCAAATTATGGTCCAGCTAATTTAGCGCCTATGGGCTCAAGGCCGGGACGACGTTGCGAGAGCCCACTACTCCGCCGCGATCTGCCTCGGCGCGGTCGGCGGGCTGGCGAGATCGGCGGCAAGCTGCGCGTAGCGCGTTTTGGCGTCCTGCACCGATTTCTCCTTGACCGGGCCGTAGCCGCGGATGCGGTCGGGCAGCGACAGGATTTCGATCGCGGTATCCAGCGTCAGCGGCGACAGCACCGACAACACGCCGTTCGGCCACGGCCGGCCCTATTCGCGTTCGCAAATCACCCAATTGCTGCGGCAGACCTGGTTCACGCCGCC
>DASWUU010000318.1:0-9833 GCA_036401515.1 Steroidobacteraceae bacterium | reverse complement strand
AAGGGCACTCGCCAATGTGCGAAGCGGCAGCGATGCCGTGACGCATAAGGCCACACCATTGAGGAAATCACGCCTATTGATGGGCTGATTCATGCCCAGGAGACGGTCCCGGTCTTGGGACTTACTCACTTGCCATTGCCTTGAGACTGTATATAATACCAGTCACTGTCTACATATACAGGTGATGCATGTCGGACCTTACCCCCCGTCAAACTCAAGTCCTCAGGCTTATTCAAAACGCTATTTCCGAAAGTGGCATGCCGCCTACCCGCGCGGAAATAGCCCGTACGCTGGGATTTAAGTCACCGAATGCGGCTGAGGAACACTTGCGCGCCCTGCAACGCAAAGGCGTGATCGATCTAATTCCCGGTGCCTCCCGTGGCATTCAACTCAAAGATATTTTGCGGGAACAATTGGGTCTGCCGCTCATCGGCCGGGTCGCTGCCGGCCGGCCGATTTTGGCTGAAGAGCATATTGAAAAACGTTATCAAATAGACCCGCAATTATTTCAGCCACAGCCGCATTATCTACTGAAAGTGCAAGGCATGAGTATGAAGAATGTCGGCATTCTGGATGGAGATTTAGTGGCCGTGCATCGCACGCCTGAAGTGCGTAATCGTCAAATTGTGGTTGCGCGTTTGGAAAACGAGGTCACGGTCAAACGTTATCGGCAAGAAGGCTCCATCGTCTGGCTACTTCCTGAAAATGCCGACTTCGAGCCCATTCGCGTCGATCTCAAAGAACAACCCATGATTATCGAAGGGATTGTCGTCGGTGTGCTGCGTCGTGGTAAAGACGTGGATGCCGCGTGAGACATCATCACTCGCCGATCTTTTGGCCGATGCGCGTGTCTGGAAGTTAAAAGACGCCTCGGCTGCCCCCGCTCGTCCGGTTTGGTCCACCGGTAAGAGCTCGCTGGATGCCCGCTTGCCGGGGGGAGGGTGGCCGACGGCGTCGCTCATCGAGGTATTGCTGGACGATACCGGTCTCGGTGAAGTGCAGCTCTTTTTACCGGCCCTGGTGGCATGCCAACGTGCCGTCAGAGGCAGCGTTGATGCGCCCTGGCTCGTCTGGATTGCACCTCCGCATGAACCCTATGCGCCTGCCTTAGCGCAGCAGGGAATCGAATTAGGACGATTCTTGGTGGTACGGCCTAATACCGCCACTGAAGCATTGTGGGCTGCTGAACAGACTTTGAGTTCCGGTGTCTGTGCTGCCGTTTTGCTTTGGTTGAAAGGCACCGATGATCGCTGGCTGAGACGCTTGAAACTGGCCGCCGAGGCGGGCGGTTCGCTCGGCGTGCTATTTCGTCCGGAAAGGCATCGTTTCGAATCATCCCCCGCCAACCTGCGCTTAGTCTTAAGCCGAGGTGAGACGTGCGCGCGCCTCGATTTGCTCAAGGTACAAGGCGGCAGCCCGGGGCCGGTAGATCTTGGTGGCCCTTGAAATTGCGTGCTGCGAAATCGCGGACGGCAGACCTCTTTGCCGCCGAGCCCAGCTCTGCAGTGTCCCGGCCGGCGGATGGCCGCCCCGCGGATGGCCGCCCCGCGCTTCGCGCGCCGCCTGCGCCGAAGCCCTCACTCAGCCGGCCCATCCCACGCCATCTTTGGTATGCGGTGGTGTTCCAGGATTTAGCACAAGGCGATTCTTCCGCCGTTCTGCAAAAGCTCTGCATGCGCGCGCAAGCCTTTACCTCTTTCGTAAGCATCGAGCCGCCCAACGCGTTATTGCTGGAAATCAAGGGCAGCGTAAAGTTATTTGGTTCACTGAAACGGCTGCATTCGGACATCGATGACTGTTGGCGCCGGCTTGCGCTTGCAGCCCATAGCGCCACCGCGCCATCGACTCTGGCTGCCTTGTGGCTGGCGCGCGCCGGCGAGCCGCTGCAAATAGAGGATGTCGAGATGCTGCCTGGGCACCTGGCGAAGTTGCTCCTTGCTTGCACGTCTTGGGATATCGAGAAGCTGCAAACTTTGCGCGCCATGGGCATCACGCGCTTAGGCGAATTGATGCGCCTGCCGCGCGCAGGTCTGGCGCGTCGATTGACTCCTGCACTGGTGCAGGACTTGGATATTGCAATGGCGCGCCGGCCCGCGCCGCGCAGAGCATACGTACCCCGTGAGCGCTTTCACGAAGGTTGCGATTTCGAAACGGAGATCGAACATGTCGCTTATTTGGAAAAAGCGCTCGAACCTCTGATCGAGCGCTGCGCGCGGTTCTTGCGCAAGCGCCAAGCTGGGGTGCAGGCGCTGCAGTTAAGGGTGAGGCATCGAGAAGGGCCGGCCACTCGAGTGCATGTGGGACTGGCAAGCATTACGAGTGACCGCCGCCGATTGGCCGATGTGCTTTGCCAAAAACTGGCGCAGCTTGAACTTAAAGCGCCGGCGCGGGGCATGGAACTCATTTCCGGTTCCTTGCGGGGCCTGTCGGCCAGCTCACTCGATGCTTTTGCCGGATTGACCGGCGGCCGCGATAACGCACCCCAATTGGTGGAACGTTTGCGTGCCCGCTTGGGCGAGGAGGCGGTGTATGGGGTCTGTCTAATTCCGGAACACCGGCCAGAAGCGGCGTGGCAGCGAGTTCATGAACTGCACGTATCCGCTGCGCTCAAGGTGGAGGAAGGGATGCTCAATCAGACCATGCCGCGCCCGGTATGGCTGTTGCACGAGCCGTTGCCTTTGACTAAGCCTGAAATACTGCAAGGCCCTGAACGCATCGAGAGCGGCTGGTGGGACGGTAAGGGTGTGGCGCGTGATTACTATATTGCCCGACAAAGCCCTGAGGCGAGCCAATCGCCTGGTGTACTGCTGTGGGTTTTTCAGGAGCGTCAGTCCAAACACTGGTATGTGCACGGCGTGTTTGCTTAAGGACTCTTGGCATGTACGCCGAACTGCACACGTTGAGTAATTTCTCCTTTTTGCGCGGCGCTTCGCAACCCGAAGAATTGATCGCACAGGCCAAGGCCCTCAACTATAGCGCCCTCGCGCTGACCGATGAATGCTCGCTGGCGGGCGTAGTCCGCGCCCACGTCGCCGCCAAAGAGTTGGGATTGCCGCTGATTATCGGCACCGAACTCAAATGTCAGGATGGACTCAAAGTCGTGGCGCTGGCAACGGATCGGGCGAGCTATGGCGCCATGAGCCGCTTGATCAGCAAAGCACGGCGCGCAACCCGCAAAGGATGCTATGCGCTCACGCGCACCGATCTTGAAGATGCGCTGGCAGGCTGTTTGATCATCTGGTTGCCGCGCGCTGACAAAACGGCGTTGCGGCACCCAGAGGAGGATGGCCGCTGGTTGCGCGAACGTTTTGCTGAACGCTTGTGGATCGGCGTGGAACTCTTGACGGGCGGATATGATTCGCGGCGGCTGGAATCGCTCGAAACATTGGGCCATACGCTCTCGCTGCCATGCGTCGCCGCCGGCGATGTGCATATGCATCGGCGCGGGCGCCGTGCATTGCAGGATGTGCTGACGGCAATTCGCTTAGCTAAGCCTTTACAGGCCGCAGGCTTTGATTTGTATCCGAACGGGGAGCGCTCGCTACGCTCCTTGCAGCGCTTGAAGGAGCTGTACCCCGCACCATTGCTCGCGCAAACGCTGCAAATCGCCGAGCGTTGCACCTTCAAGCTTGACGAGTTGCGCTACGAATACCCGGAAGAAATCGTGCCCGCGGGAGAAACTCCCACGAGTCATTTGCGCGCCCTGACGATGCGCGGCTGCGCTTATCGATGGCCGGGCGGGGTGCCGGCGGCCGTGCGAGAGAATATCAAGCACGAATTGCGCTTGATAGCCGAACTCAAATTCGAGCCATTTTTCCTGACCGTGCATGATGTGGTCGAGTTCGCGCGTTCGCAAAAAATTCTTTGTCAAGGACGTGGTTCGGCAGCCAACTCGACCGTCTGCTATTGCCTGCGCATTACCGAGGTGGATCCCTCGCGCATGTCCATGTTGTTCGAGCGTTTTATTTCCAAGGAGCGCAACGAACCGCCGGACATCGACGTGGATTTCGAGCACGAGCGGCGCGAGGAGGTAATTCAATATATTTACGGCAAGTATGGACGCGAGCGCGCAGCCTTGGCGGCCACCGTGATTTGCTACCGCCCGCGCAGCGCACTTCGGGACGTGGGCAAGGCACTGGGACTTGATCTTGCGCAAGTCGACAGGCTGGCGCGCGGCATGCAGTGGTGGGATGGCCAGCGCATCGATCCGGAACGCATTCGCACTTCGGGGTTCGATCCTGAGGATCCGGTCATATCGCGGCTCATTGCGCTGTCCGCGGAGATCCTCGGATTTCCCCGCCACCTATCGCAGCACGTGGGCGGTTTCGTCATCGCCCGCGGCCGATTGGATGAGCTAGTGCCCATTGAGAATGCGACGATGCCGGATCGCACGGTGATTCAGTGGGACAAGGACGATCTTGATGCACTGGGACTTTTGAAGGTGGACGTGCTGGCCTTAGGCATGCTGACCGCGATACGGCGCACGTTTAATCTGGTGAACGAATTTGGCGGCGCATCCCGCGGCTTCGAACTCGAGCTGGCCAGTGTGCCGAGTGAAGATCAGGCCGTGTACGACATGATTTGCCGCGCCGACACCGTCGGCGTGTTTCAAATTGAATCGCGGGCTCAAATGTCCATGCTGCCTCGGCTGCGGCCGCGCAATTTTTACGATCTTGTGATTGAAGTGGCCATTGTGCGACCCGGTCCCATTCAAGGCGAAATGGTGCATCCGTATTTGCGCCGCCGCAGCGGAGAGGAAGCCGTGACCTACCCCAGCAAGGAAGTCGAGGCGGTGCTCAAGCGCACACTCGGAGTGCCGATCTTTCAAGAGCAGGTGATGCAACTGGCGATCGTTGCAGCCGGATTTTCACCGGGCGAAGCCGATGGGCTGCGCCGGGCCATGGCCGCATGGAAACGCAAAGGCGGGCTGGAGCCATTCCAGAAGCAATTGATCGATGGCATGCATGCGAAGGGCTATGAAGATAGTTTTGCGCAACAGATTTTCAAGCAGATTCTTGGCTTCGGCGAGTACGGGTTTCCGGAAAGCCATTCGGCCAGTTTCGCTTTGCTGGTATACACCTCCGCGTGGCTGAAACATTACGAACCGGCGGCGTTTTGCGCGGCGCTGGTCAACAGCCAGCCGATGGGGTTCTATGCGCCGGCGCAGTTGGTGCGAGATGCACGAAACCACGGCGTTGAAGTACGCGCCGTGGATGCCAGCGTCAGCGAATGGGATTGCACCCTTGAGCACCGAGATGACGGCCGTCCGGCTTTGCGCTTGGGTCTGCGGCTCGTCAAGCATCTCTCGCAAGAAGGCGCCACGCGGCTGCTGGCGGCACGCGCCTCACGCGCTTTCGACAGCACGGCCGACCTAGCCGAGCGCGCGGCACTCGACCGGCGCGATCTCGAGGCTCTCGCCGCCGCGGATGCGTTGATGAAATTGACAGGGCACAGGCATCGCGCGGTGTGGCAGGTCACGGGTGTGGAACGGGCGTTGCCTTTACTGCCTGCGGCAACGGCAGTCGATGAAGGTATTCCGCTGCTGCGCGCGCCGCGCGAGGGCCAGAACATCGTTGCCGATTATGGCAGCACAGGGTTGACGCTGCGCCGTCATCCCTTGGCGCTGCTGCGCGACAGGTTGCAGCGTCGGGGCATTGTTCCGACGCAGGCACTGTGGGAACACCCCAACGGGAAATTGGTGAAAACGGCGGGGCTGGTCATCACGCGCCAGCGGCCGGGCAGTGCAAGCGGCGTTGTTTTTGTCACCATGGAGGATGAAACCGGCTGTGTGAATCTCATCGTCTGGAACCGCGTCGCAATCGAACAGCGCGCAGCGTTGCTGGAATCGCGCCTGCTCGAAGTCCATGGCAAGCTGCAGCGCGAGGGTGATGTTCAGCATGTCATCGCGCAGCGGCTGACTGACCTTTCATCGCTGCTGGGCGATCTGGTAGTGGTGTCTCGTAATTTTCATTGACGGGCCGGTGCTCACGATGCCGCAGCGCGCAGCGAACTCAAACATCCAGCCCGATCGAGCGCATCAGTTCAATTCCATTGCTTTTGGTCACCACGCCGGGTTGCAGTTTGAAATCGAACTTGAGCCTGCCTTCCACCAGCTCGTCTTGGAAGTGAACATTCTGGATTGCGCCTTGGGCGAGCCCCGGAATGCCCGTGACGTCAATATCCGTCAAGGCAAGATCGTGAGTGCTGATCAGGCCGATTGCCCCCTTCTTTAGCAAGGCCCGAATGAGGCCCTGAGCCCCGATGCGCCGGTCTACGGAGTTGGTGCCCTGGAGCAACTCGTCCAACAAGAATAGCAGCGGCAGTTGTGTAGGCTCGAACAGCTGCCGCAACCGCTTGATCTCGGCATAGAAGCGCGAGCTGCCTTCATGCAGCGAATCGTTGATGCGAATACTTGCTCCGAGCTGCAGCGGCGTCAGCTGCAGTGACCTGGCGAGCACGGGCGCGCCCGCCATCGCCAGCACGGTATTGATTCCAACTGTGCGCAACAAGGTGCTCTTTCCCGACATATTCGAGCCGCTCACCAGCAACACCCGGGTTTTTTCGGAGAAACCCAAGTCATTGCACACGCGCACGGCGGCGGGAATCAAAGGATGGCCTATGCCGGCAGCCCTGAAGAGCGGCGGGCCCTCCAGGAATTCAGGCATGGGATCCTCGGAATGCTCGTAGGCGTACCGCGCGACGGAAATCAAGGCTTCGAACTCGCCCAGTACCTCGAGCCAGGAGCGGATGACGGCGCCGTGGGCGCTGCGCCAGCGTTCGGCCGCGAGTGCTGTCTGCAGCGGATACAGCAGCAGCAACATGAATGGTACGAGCAGGGGGTTGCGGCGGGCCTCGACGAAATTCACGATGGTCGTGAGCCTCGATATCGCGGCGGACGCACCGAGACTATGCGACGAGAGCTTGGACTGCAGCCGTTGCAAAGGTGCCGCTTCGAAGCGTTCAGCCTCGATTCGCTTGAGCAGCACAGCCAACCCCCTCAAATCTTCGAAGGCACTCTCCACCGTGGTGACAGCCGCGTGAATCGGGCGGCGTAACCAATAGACCACGGCAAGCTCGACCAAGATGACGGCGAGCAGCGGGTATAGCACCCCCCAGATGAACCAGGCGGCAATCGCTCCCACCGCGAGGCCGGCGAGCAGCGGGGCGCCTAATCGTATCCATCGAGATTCCAGCCCATTCGGGGCTTGTGCCCAGGCGTTGAGAATCTCCGGGTGCAAGTCGATCTTCAAGGACTCGCCCTCGATCGCCATGGATTCTTGAAAGGCTAAGCGAGGGCGCAGGTCGGCAATGGCAAGGTGCCGCGCCCGAATTGTCCGCAGGTCCGCAGGCGCCAGCAGCCACGACGCCAGGATGTTCTCGCCCGTTTGCGTGCGTGCGGCGCAAAGCAGCTCGTACAGGCTGCCGACGCCGAACAGATCCAGATCGGCTGCATAAGTATGGTGTGGATCCTCGAAGCGTGTACCCGGGGTGCCTTTGCCGCCCCATTGGTCGGTCAGCCGCTCGATGCCGGCACGATAGAACTGCACGGCTCGCTGCGCCTGTGTGCGAACACCGCGGATGCGCTGGTGGTAAAGCAGCACGGCGATGAAGGCAATGACCGGAACCAAAAGCCACCCCGAGGGCATCGACAGAGGACTGAAACTGAGGGCTGCGATGATCAAAAATGAGGCGCCGATCGCTAACCGAACGCTCCCAATGCGTGCATCAAGGGCGTCGAGTTGCGCGAGACGCGCTTCGCGCATCGCTAGACGCAGCGAATATTCTTCTATTGGAGCCACAAAAAATAGTTTGGCACAATTCTCGCAGCTTGGCCTTGACGCCCAACTTGGCGGGCGTCTTACTACCACCACAACGCAGCCACGGAGCTTAAGTTTGACCAAACACGCTTTCAGGCCCGGCGAGGTTGCCGATTTCGTCGTGGTCGGCTCGGGGGCAGCCGGAGGCGTGATGGCAAGAGAATTGTCGCAGGCCGGTTTCACCGTGATCGTCTTGGAGCAAGGTCCTCGCTTAGGTCCAGCCGACTTTGAGCACGACGAGCTAAAATACAGCTATCTAAGCGGCATTACCTGCGATCCGCACATAAGCCCGCAGACCTTCCGGGAAGATGCCAGCCAGGTCGCGCAGCGTCCTGCGTGGGGCAACTCGCTGGTCTACGCGCGCATCGTAGGCGGCAGCAGCGCTCACTTCACCGCCAACTACTGGCGCTTTCACGAAAATGATTTCAACGAGCGCAGCCTGCTCGGCGGCAACGCCGGCACGGCCTTCGCCGATTGGTCCAATCACGTATCAGGAGCTCGAGCCGTACTACTCGAAGGTGGAGTGGGAGGTGGGTGTTTCGGGCCTGGCCTACGCAAGTCCCTTTGATCCGCCCCGTACGAAGGGCTATCCCATGCCGCCGCTCCCGGTGAAGTCCTCGGGGGTGCTGCTCGAGCGCGGCGCGCGGCAGTTGGGCCTACATCCGTTTCCTGCGCCCATGGCCATCGTCTCGCAGCCGTATCGGGGGAGGCCGGGCTGCGCGCACTGCGGTTTTTGCATCGGCTTCGGCTGCGAAGTCATGGCCAAGTCCTCAACGCTCTACACCATGATCCCGGAGGCCGAGGCCACCGGACGCTGCGAGATCCGCCCTCACGCCTATGTGCACCAAGTGGCCCTCGACAAGCGCGGACGCGCTACCGGGGTTCACTACTTCGATCAAAACCGCCGCGACCGATTTCAAAAGGCGCGTGCTGTCGTGCTCTCGGCCAATGGCGCG
Source organism: Steroidobacteraceae bacterium (assembly GCA_036401515.1). GTDB lineage: Bacteria > Pseudomonadota > Gammaproteobacteria > Steroidobacterales > Steroidobacteraceae > Bog-1198. Next base: position 1,060 of record DASWUU010000318.1, on the reverse strand, counting down.
GAAACCCCGCGCCTCCTGCTCAACTCGGCGACTGATCGGTTCCCGCAAGGCCTCGCGAATTCAAGCGGCCTGGTGGGGAAGCACTTGATGTTCAATCAGAGCTCGCAAGTGCACGCGGAGTTCGAGCACGAACTCAATGAATACAAGAGCGTGCAGGTGACGCGAATTGTTCACGATTTTTACGATGCAGACTTGAAACGCGGATTCTATGGCGGCGGCGGTATTGACGCGCGCATGGGTTCTCAGCCGCTCGGCTGGGCGTTGGCGGGAGGCGCAGATCTGCCGCGCTGGGGCGCGCAGTACAAGGAAAGGCTGGAAGCCTTTCAGCGCTCGATGGTGGCTGCGGGACACTGCACATCGCTGGCACAGGAATCCAATAGCGTTACCCTTGATCCGACGCTGAAAGACGCCTGGGGAATTCCCTCTATTCGCGTGACCTATAAGGATCATCCGGACGATCTTTCCATGGCGAAGTTCTTGCAAGACCGTGCACTCGAGATCATGCAGGCCGCCGGCGCCCAAAAAACATGGAGGGCAGCGCAGCTCGCGCGGCGGGGTGCACTTGCTCGGCACCTGCCGCATGGGTAATGATCCCGCCACCTCGGTAGTCGACAAATATCACCGCACGCACGATGTGCCCAATCTGTTTCTCTGTGATGGCTCGAGCTTTGTGACCTCCGGAAGGGGCCAGCCCACCATGACCATCCAGGCGCTTGCGTTTCGCGCCGCAGATCACATCGGCCAGTTCGCCAAGCGCGGCGAGATCTAAGGAGAATGCAGTGAATTCATTCGATCAAGACGGACAAGAGTCGCGCCGCTCATTTTTGATCTCAAGCGGCGGCTGGCTTGCCGGCGCCTGGTTCGCTGCGCATTTGCCGAGCATCGCGTCTGCCGCGCATCACGCCGAGCAGATGCCCGCCGACCTAACGGCAGCCCGCTTTCAGTTCTTCACTGCCGAAGAGGGCGCGGACGTAGACGGGATCTGCGCGCAAATCGTTCCGAGCGGCGCGACCCCGGGTGCGCGCGAGGCGCATGCGGTTCATTTTATCGACCGATCGCT
>DASWUU010000317.1:0-1599 GCA_036401515.1 Steroidobacteraceae bacterium | reverse complement strand
TGGGAATGCCGGCGTTTTCGAGGTGGCTGGCGGCTGCTTCGTTGGCCGCCAGCATGAACTCCTCAATGACGCGGTGAGCGATGTTGCGCTCGGCCCGTGTCACGCCGGTCATTTGTCCGGAGAGATCGAGCTCGATATTCGTCTCCGGCATGTCGAAATCGATGGAGCCGCGCCTGGTCCGCTTGCGATTGAGCAGCAAGGCGAGTTCGCGCATGAGCTCGAAGTGGTCCACTTGCTGCGTGTAGCGCTCACGCATGGCAGGGTCGCCCTCAAGGACCCGGAACACGTTGGTATAGGTCATCCGCTCCGAGCTGCGGATGATCCCATGCGTAAACTCTTGAGAGATGACATCGCCCTGCGCATCGAATTCGAGCAGTGCCGACAGAACGAGCCGGTCCTCATGCGGGCGCAGGGAACAGATGTCGGTCGACAGCTCGACAGGCAGCATCGGCACGGCGCGATCGGGGAAATAGACGCTGGTTCCACGAAGCTGCGCCTCGACGTCAATGGGCGTGCCGGGCCGCACATAATAGCCGACATCGGCGATGTGCACCTGCAGAGCCCAGTGAGCGTTGGGGAGGCGGCTCACGTGGACTGCGTCGTCGAAATCGCGCGCGGTTTCGCCGTCGATGGTGACAATCGGATACTGGCGAAAATCGCGGCGTTTTTCCAGTTCGCCGGCACCGATTTCGCGCGAGATATCGCGTGCCTGCTCGATTACCGCGGGTGGAAATTCATGCGGCAGGTGATGCTTCCGGATGATGATTTCGACGTCCACGCCGAAGTCGTCCGGGGCTCCGAGTACTTCAATGACACGGCCGACTCCCGCGTCCCCACCCTCAGGGAACTCGACGACTTCGACGTTGACCATCATGCCGTCGAGATCTTCGACGGAGTGGACCTGAGGCGGCGCGGACCCCACACGATCGAGCTGAGCGTGAGAAGGAGGAATCTCCATCCCCTCGGGAATCTCGATCCACTGCTGAATACGGTCATCCGCAGGAACGACGAAGTTGCCGCGTTTTCGAATGCGGAACTCGCCGACGACGGTGACGTGGGCGCGGCGCAGGATACGGATCACTTCACCCTCGGCCCGGCCTTCTTTTGCCACGCGGGTGATGTGGACCAGAGCGCGATCTCCGTTCATGCCCTTTTCCGCCTGTGCGGGCGGCAGAAAAACGTCTCCCACAAAGCCGGACGATTGCCGTTGCGCAGCGCCGCCCTCGATTGGATCAGGAATGAGAAATCCGAAACCGTCGCGATGGATGGACAGCCGGCCGGTGACATACTCGCTGCTTGCTCCGGCAGCGATGAAGTGGCCGGACCGAAGCTCAACCAGCGCGCCGCGCTCGATCAGGCGATCCAGCAGATCTTCGAGTTCGCTGCGATCTTCGCCGGTTAAGCGCAGTTCTTTTACGAGCTGCTTGTAGGTTGCACGGCCTCGCGGAAGATCGCGGACGTGTGCCAAGATCTGCGGTTCAGAGAGCGGTGCGGTGGGATTCGTGGAATGCTTTGCCACTATCCGCGATTATAGGGGGCACTCAGCTACTTGCCGCCGCACGGTTATGATGACCTGACATGGAGCTAAAAGCAATTCGG
>DASWUU010000316.1:0-17267 GCA_036401515.1 Steroidobacteraceae bacterium | reverse complement strand
ATCCCGTGTCCTAAATTGAACACGTGCCCGGCGCCGCCTCCGAAGCTCTCCAGCACCCGCAGCGTCTCGCGGCGAAGACTGTCGGGCGGCGCAAATAATGCCGAAGGATCAAGATTGCCTTGCAACGCTACGCGTCCATCGACCGCTTTGCGCGCATCGCCCAAGTCAGTGGTCCAATCCACCCCGACGGCATCGCAGCCGATGGCGGCGATTTTTGCCAACCAGGCGCCGCCCCCTTTTGTAAACACAATGTTAGGCACTCGCCGGCCTTCGGATTTTCTCGTGAGCGCATCGACCACGTGCGCCATGTGGCGCAAGGAGAATTCTTCGTACTGCGCCGGCGTCAATACGCCGCCCCAGGTGTCGAAGAGCATCACTGCTTGAGCGCCCGCCGCGATTTGCGCATTCAAGTAAAGGATGGTTGCCTTGGCCAGCAGCTCGAGCAGGCGATGCAGCTCGCGCGGTGACTCGTACATCATGCGTTTGATGACGCCGAAGGTTTTGCTGCCGCCTCCCTCCACCATATAGGTGGCCACCGTCCACGGGCTACCGGCGAAGCCGATCAGCGGTACCCGCCCCTTAAGCTCGCGGCGCACTCGCGCCACAGCGTCGGTCACGTACTTGAGCTCCTGCCCCGGATCGGGAATACCGAGCCTATCGATGTCGGCAGGTGTTCGGACCGGGCGTTCGAATTTAGGACCCTCGCCCGCTTCGAATTCCAATCCCAAATTCATGGCGTGAGGGATCGTCAGAATGTCGGAAAACAGAATGGCGGCATCCAGCGGGAATCGGTCCACGGGCTGCAAAGTGATCTCGCAGGCAATTTCCGGATTCGTGCACATCTGCAAAAAACCGCCGGCGCGCGTTCGCGTGGCGCGATATTCCGGCAAATACCGGCCCGCCTGGCGCATGAGCCAAATTGGCCGGCGCGGCGTCTGCTCCCGCAACAGTGCGCGCAGCAATAAGTCGTTCTTCAGAGGTTCACTCATCGTTTGTCTTGTCCTTCAAGTGCGCTCGCCGGGATCGAATAGCCGGCGGTGCTCCAGGATGGCATAGCGATCGGTCATGCCGGCAATGTAATCGGCCACTGCGCGGGCACGGCCGGCGGGTCCCTGCACCAATTCCAACCGTGTACGGGCCTCGTGCTCATCGGGCATGAGCGCAGGATCATTAAAGAACGCATCGAACAGATCGCGCACCACGCCGCGCGCCTTGGACGTCATACGACGCACCTTGTAGTGCTTGTACAAGTGCTCGCGCAGGAAGGTTTTGAGCGCGTAATTCAATTCACGCGTCGCATCGCTGAAACCAATCAAGGCTGCGGGCTGGGCTCGCACCTCGGCGATGGAACGGACGCCCGACTTGCCAAGCCGTGCCGAGGAGGAATCGATCAAGTCGCTGACCAGGTGGTTGATCATCCGGCGCAATATTTCGTGGACAAACCGGCGGCCTGCGAGCGCCGGATATTTCGCCTGCACCTCGTCGTGATAGCGGCGAAACAGAGGCACTTCGAGCAGCTCCTCGACGCTGATGAGGCCGGCGCGAATGCCGTCATCGACGTCGTGATTGTTATAGGCGATTTCATCGGCGAAATTGGCCACTTGCGCCTCCAAGCCCGGTTGTTGGCGATGGATGAACCGTTCGCCTACATCTCCCAGTAGAACCGCGTTGTTATACGAACAGTGCTTCAGGATCCCTTCGCGGCATTCGAAGGTCAAATTCAAGCCGTCGAATTCCGCGTAGTGTTCCTCGAGCTCATCGACCACGCGAAGCGATTGTAGGTTGTGTTCGAAGCCCCCGAAATCCCTCATGCAGTCGTTCAACGCGTCCTGTCCCGCGTGACCGAACGGGGTGTGCCCAAGATCATGGGCGAGGCAGATCGCTTCGGACAATTCTTCGTTCAGCTTCAGGGCCTGGGCGGCCGTACGGGCTATTTGCGCCACCTCCAACGAGTGCGTGAGCCGGGTCCTGTACAGATCGCCTTCGTGGTTGACGAAAACTTGAGTCTTGTAGACCAATCGCCGAAACGCGGTGGAGTGCACGATACGGTCACGATCCCGCTGATATTCGGATCGGTACTCCGGCGGCGGCTCAGGATGTCGGCGTCCTCGGGAATGTTCGCCGTGCGCGGCATACGCGGCGAGCACACTCACCCGAAGTGCTCCGCCAGCGTGGCCTCGAGCGCAGCCTTGGGATAGCGATCGGTCACGATGGCGCGGCCGAGCTTTTCGAGCAGCACCAGGCGTATCGAGCCGGCCATCACCTTCTTGTCCATCTGCATCAATTGTTGGGCTTTGGAGGCGCCGATGAGCGGCGCCTCCGTCGGCAGCCCGGTGCGCACCAGAATCTCGCGCAAGCGATCGATGACGGGTGTGTCGATCAAGCCCATGCGATGCGACAGATCCGCGGCGATGATCATGCCTAAGCCGACCGCCTCGCCGTGCAGGTACTTCTGGTAATTGGTCGCCGCCTCGATGGCGTGGCCGAAAGTGTGGCCGAAATTCAAAATCGCCCGCAGGTCGTTTTCACGCTCATCGCGCGCAACGATCGTCGCCTTGATTTCGCAGGACCTGCCGATGGCGTAGGCGAGGGCTTCGGCGTCCCTGGCCAGTAACTTCACCAGCTCGCGTTCGAGCCAGCCGAACAGCATGGGATCCCAAACGCAGCCGTGCTTGATGACCTCGGCAAGACCGGATTTCAATTCCCGGTCCGGCAACGTCGCCAGCGCATCCGTGTCGGCGATAACCGCGCGCGGCTGATAAAAAGCACCGATGAGGTTTTTACCTCCGGAATGGTTCACGCCGGTCTTGCCGCCGACCGAGGAGTCGACCTGTGCGAGCAGCGTCGTGGGAAATTGCACATAGTGGATACCGCGCTGGTAAGCGGCAGCGACGAAGCCGGCGATGTCGCCGATCACGCCGCCTCCCAAGGCGAGGACGGTCGAGTCGCGATTCATCTTGTTGGCTACCAGCGCGTCGAACACCCAGCCGGCTGTTTGTAGGGTCTTGTGCTGCTCGCCGTCGGGCAATATGCACTCGGCGATCCGACGTTGCGAAAAGCTTCCCTTCAACTTCGCAAGATAAAGCTTGCCGACGGTGGTATTGGTCACGACCAGCAAGTCGCGGCCGGGAATTTGGCTCTCCAACAAGGCGCGATCGGTCAGCAGCCCTGAACCGATGGTGATGGGGTAGCTCGCTGCCCCTAAATCGACTTGAATGGTGTGCACGGGGTGATTATACGAAGTTACGGTTTCTGCGCCCGCCGCAATTCCTGATGAATTTCCTCAGCTACCAGCTGTACCCGCCGGCCATCGGTGGACACCGTGAGGTCCGCGATCTCGGCATACAAGATCGCACGGCCCGCCATCAGGTCTTTGAGCTTCTGCGCCGGGTCGGTGTCGTGCAGCAGAGGCCGGTGCCGCCCATGCCGGGTGCGTTCGATTTGTTGATTCACCGATGTCGCCAGGTAGACCACCACGCCGCGTTCGGCAAGTGCTCGGCGGTTGGCCGGATCGATGACGGCGCCGCCGCCGGTCGCCAGCACGATGGACTCCAGCTGCGTCAGGCGGTCGATCGATTCCCTTTCGCGGAACCGAAAGCCCGCTTCACCTTCCTTCTCGAAAATGAATGGGATATCCACGCCGGTTTTTGCCTCGATGTCCGCATCACTGTCATGGAAGGTGTATCGGAACAGGCGCGCAAGATGCCGTCCCACCGCCGTCTTGCCCGAGCCCATGGGTCCGATCAGAAAAATATTGCGCTTGGTGAGCATGATCGTCGCAGATCATAACGGACCGTATCGTTTGTCTGATGTCCGTCGCGAAATCAGCGGCGCAATCGCCGCTTGGGTGATAGGGGGCGCCTCAGCTGCGCCCCTAATTTCGGATAAAACGGCCGCCGTGCCGCTTAGTAAAGGTTCGAACCCTCGCGCAAGATCTTCGGCGTGATGAAAATCAACAGTTCGGTCTTTTTATCGATATCTACCGTGCTGCGGAAGAAGAAACCGAGCACGGGGATATCCGCCAAGAACGGGACCTTGTTGGCGGCCCGGGACTTGGTGGTGTCGAGAATGCCGCCGAGCACGACGGTCTGGCCGTCATTGACAAGCACTTGAGTGATGATCTGGCGCGTGTCGATCGAGGGTACGCTGCCGCCGGTGGCGCTCGTAACCTGCTGACCGACCGAGTCGTCGGACACGTCGAGATCGAGGATCACGCGATTGTCAGGGGTGATCAGCGGGGTGACTTTGAGCTTGAGAACTGCATCTTTGAATTGGGTGGTGGTCGCGCCGCTCGAAGCCGATTCCTGGTAGGGAATTTCCACGCCCTGCATGATGGTGGCTTGCTTCTGGTTGGCGGTAATGACGCGCGGCGAGGAGATTGTCTCGCTCTTGCCTTCGTTCTGCGCGGCCGACAATTCCAAGTCCACGAGATAGCTCCCGCCCAACAGTGAAATGCCGATGCTGCCATTGGTATTCGCCGCAGGCGTGTTGACCTGGTAGCGGTTGGTGAGCGTGGTCGCCGGCAAGGTTCCGAGTCCGCCGTTGACGATCTGGTTCGCGCCGAGTCCGTTGCCGGTGACGGCCAAGAGGCCGCCGGGCCCATTTTGCTGCGCGGTGCTGATGCCGAACCGGGCGCCCAAGTCGCGCTCAAACGTGTCGCTGACGATGACGATGCGCGCTTCGATCAATACTTGCTTGACCGGCACGTCCAAGGTCTGCACGAGCCGGCGGATATCGGCCAGCTTATCGCTGGTGTCCTGCACCAGCAGCGTGTTGGTGCGTTCGTCTACCGACAGGCTGCCGCGCGGCGACAGCATGGATTCCTTGGCATTGGTGGTCTTGATCAATTTGGCCAGGTCCGACACCTTGGCATAGTTGACCTGCATGAACTCGGTGTGGGTGGGAGAGAGCTCTTGCACCTCTTTGTGAGCCGCGAGTTCGGCCTTCTCACGCGTCGCTAGCTCTTCCGTCGGGCCGATGATGATGACGTTGTCCTGACGGCGCTTGTCCAAGCCCTTGGTACGCAGCACGATGTCGAGGGCTTGATCCCAAGGCACGTTCTGCAAGCGCAACGTGAGGTTGCCGGAGACCGAATCGCTGACCACGATGTTCTGGCCGCTGGTGTCCGCGAGCAGCTGCAATACCGAACGCACATCGATATCCTGGAAGTTCAAGGTCAAGCGCTCGCCGGTGTATTCTTTCTTTTCTTCGGCACCCGCGGTGCGCTTCGAGGAAGCCTTGATTTCAACGGTGTATTGGCTGTCGGACTGATACGCCAGCTGCTCGAAATCCCCCTGCGAGCTGATGACGAGGCGCGAGCTGCCATCAACGCGGACGGCATCGACCGTCTGCACCGGCGTCGCGAAATCCATGACGTCATAACGGCGCATCAAATTCTTAGGCATGACGGTGCCCGCGAAGTCGACCACGATTTGCTGGCCTTCCTGGCGCACGTTGACCGGCGTGCGCGGGTCGGTGAGCTGTACGATCACGCGGCCCGTGCCGTCGGAACCACGGCGAAAGTCGATGGTGCGGATCGCGCGCTCCGTGGGTACCCCGGGTGAGCTGGCTGCGGCGCGCGCCTGGACGGGCTTGCCGACATCGGCGCCGGGCTGCTGGCCCAACGTGACCACAATCATGTTGCCATCCACTTTCGTGGTGTACGGCATCAAATTATCGACGTTTACGACCAAGCGCGCGCGGCCATTGGCCTCGGCGGCAAGCACCGTGTCGACGCCACCGGAGTGCACGTCGAAACGACGGGACGCGAGAGCGAGCGTGGTGTTGGGCAAGTCGAACGCGATGCGCGCCGGCTTGTCGATGGTGAAGGGCAGTGGCTCGGGAGCCGGGCCGCTCATGTGCAGCTTGAGCTGCACCTGTTGACCCGACAAGGTTTGAACGTCGACCGACGTGAGCTGAACCGGATCCGCGGCTTGTGCCGTGAAACTGGCCGCAGCCAATGCGACGAATGCCATCGCGCCCATCATCGCCGTTCGAAATTGAATTCTAATCATGCTGTCATCTCCCTGTGGCTTCAATTGGCCAATGCCAATGAAGCCGGTCGCTCTATGTAGCCGCCGAGACCATCCGGAATGATTTCGACCAAGCTAATCCTGCCGCCGGTTATTTCTGTCACTTTTCCATCGTTCTGGCCGAGGTAGTTGCCCGGTTGAACCTTATGCACCAGGCCGTCTTTCGATTGCACGAGCCCATAAAAACTGCTGCCCACCTTGAAAGTGCCCACCATCCTCAAGGTGTCCAGCGAAAAGCCTTCCAAGAATTCACGGCTGCGCCGCGAGCTCGGACGTAAACTAGCCTGGCCATTCGCCGAATTCGGACCCTGCGGTTGGAAGGGCGAACGCAAATTGGCGGCCGAATACACATAAGTCTCGTAGGGCTTCACTTCAGGCAATGGCTGAATACGGCCGCCGGGCTTCTTCTTGGTTGCCTCGATCCAGCTCTGCAAACCCGATTGACCACCCGAACAGCCGGCCGCGACCAATGCCGCGAGCACGACGCCGATGAGGCCAATACTCGATGTCTGTCTCACGTCTTGCCTCCCGCCGCTCCCGCCGCCGCCGTCTTCTTCGGGCCCAACGGCTTCGCCGCCCCCTGATCTTCGATATAGCGATAGGTTTTTGCGGTTACGTCCATCGTCAAGTTGTCATAGCCGCTCTTCGCATCCACCGGCGAAATTTGAATATCATTCAACGTCACGATACGAGGCAGCGCAGCGATACCGCTCACGAATCTGCCAAAGTCGTGGTAGCTGCCCACCAGCTTGATTTTGATCGGCAGTTCCGCGTAGAAGCCGTTGCTCTTCTCGCTTCCCGGCTGGAACAGCTTTTCTTGCAGGCCCGCAGCCAAGCCGGTTTGCGAAATATCCACCAGAAGATTCGGCACCTCGGTTTTGCCGGGCAATTGCCGCAACATCGCCCCGAAGCTGCGCTCCATCTCGCCGATTTGGGCACGATAGGCATCAAGATTCGCGGCACGCTGCTGCTTGCTTTCGAATTGCGCGCGCAGGTCCAATTCGTCGGCTTCCGCTTTTTGCAGCAGGGGTCGATCGTCGTTCCAGACGACGAGATACCAGCCCACCGCGGCGACCACGGCAAAGCCGAGAACCACGAAGAATCCGCGCACTGCCAAAGGCCAGCGGCCTACGTCGCGCGGATCGATAGTACGGAGTTGATCGAAGAAGTTCATTTCGCCGCAACCTTCTTAACCGTTGTTTCGCCGCCGTTTTCCACATCGACTCCGACCACATCGCTGGTGAGCGTGAAACTGGAGCCGCCGGTCGGTGAATCCTTGGAGGTCTCGACCACTTGCAACTGTGGGTTATCCATCCACGAGGATGAATCGATATTGCGCATGAACGTCGAGACGCGCGTGCTCGACTGGGCGACGCCCTTCATCTCGAGCTTCTTGCCGGTCTCCTTGATCTGCGTCAGGTAAATGCCTTCCGGAACCGTTTTCACGAGCTCGTCGAACAGGTGCACGATCTCAGGGCGCTTGCGCTGCAATTTCTCGATAATTTCCATGCGCGCCACCAGGCGCTGCTTGCGATTCTCGAGATCTTGAATATCGGCGATTTGCGCGTCGAGCTTGACGATCTCCTTCTTCAGAAGATTGTTCTTGGAGTTCTGCGCGTCGATCCAGCTGCCGTACAACAGCTTGCCGCCGCCAACAAATATGATGCCGGCGAGCGCCGCGCCGCCGATGGCGACCAGGAATTCGCGCCGTCGAACCTTTCGTTCTTGTTCGCGCCAGGGAAGTAGATTAATACGCGGCATGGCTACTCTTTAGTCGAAGCTGCGCAGCGCTAGGCCGCAGGCTGTGAGTAATGCGGTGGCATCGCGCGCCACTGCTTGCGCTTTTGCCTTGGAGGACACTTTCATGTTGCCGAGCGGATCGCCCTTGTCGGCCGGCACGCCGACGCGGCTCGAGATGACATCGGCAACTCCGGGAATGTTCGCGCAACCGCCGCAGATCAAGATTTGATCCGGCTGTGCACGACCGCTGCCCGATGCCAAGTAAAACTGCAGAGAGCGGCTGACTTGCTGGGTCATGTCGTCGATGAAAGGATCCAACACTTCAGGCTGATAGTTGCTGGGCAAGCCGCCTTCTTTCTTGGCGCGCCCGGCTTCTTCCATGCTCAATCCATAAGTACGCATGATTTCCTCGGTCAGCTGCTGGCCGCCGAATGCAAAATCGCGCGTGTAAATCACCCGCATATCGCGCAGCACGCTGAAGGTGGTGCTGCTCGCGCCGAAATCGACCACGGCAACGGTGCGGTCGATACCGCCATCAGGCATTTGGTGCCGCATCAGGGCGCACGCGTTTTCCAATGCGAAGGCTTCGACATCGACGAGGTGTGCCGTCAAGCCCGAGGCCTGGACCGCAGCCTGGCGCTGCTCCACATTCTCGGTGCGCGTCGCGACCAGCAGCACATCGAGCATGTCGGGATCTTTTTCCGACGGGCCCACCACTTGATAGTCGTAGCTGACTTCTTCCATGGGGAAGGGGATGTATTGGTCGGCCTGCATTTCGACTTGGCCTTCCAGTTCGTTTTCGCCGAGATTCTTCGGCATCTGGATCACTTTGGTGATCGCAGCGTCGCCGCTGATGGCAATGGCGGCGAGACGGCTCTTGGCGCCGGAGCGCTTGACCGCGCGGCGGATCGCTTCGCCGACTGCTTCCGCATCGACGATGGCCTTCTCGTTAATGGCGTTATGCGGCGTCGGCTCGGCGGCATAAGACTCAACGCGGTATTGGCCACCCGACATCGTGAGCTCGATGAGCTTCACAGATGAAGTGGTTATGTCAAGTCCCAAAAGCGGACGATATCTTTTGCCTAACGACCACACAGATTTTTTCCCTTTTTGCTCAATACCTTGTAGGTCGAATCTGACGCCGGAAGATTAGCCATGACAAGCGAACTTAGCAAGAAACTGTTAAATAGACCGTGAAGCTACTCACGGTAATTGCCGCCCCGGCCTCTGAAGCCGACAAAGTGCGACTCAGGGCGGTTTGGTATCCTTCGAGGCGTTCACTCATCCCTTAGCCCTCTGGCCTGCGTCAGGCCGTGAGTTCGGTTAATCTGGTCGGTCACGCACCGGGGCCCTTTTAAGGGGGCCGCCCTCTTTCGGACCGGTGGCCTTGCGTCCCCATCTTTCGATGAGTGCGCCCACGCAACCGGCGGTAATATGATGCTCATGTCCACCCGCGCAATAAGTTAGAACGGTTTTCTGTGGCCAGACGTTACCTAGTTCTCATCTCAAGAATTTGTGCAGTTTTAGTTGGCGTAATAGCGTTAATCGCGTTCGCAAACGTATGTGCTTATGTTTACTTGCGCCCCGCCTTGCCGGATGTGGGGAGTCTCCGGGAGGTCCAGCTGCAGGTGCCGCTGCGCATCTATTCCCGCGACGGCAAGCTAATCCAGTCCATCGGCGAGCAGCGGCGGATCCCTGTGCGCTACGAGCAGTTGCCGAAGCAATTGGTGCAGGCATTCCTCGCTACCGAGGACGATCGCTTCTTCAGGCACCACGGGGTGGACTGGCAGGGAATTTTGCGGGCGGCAGTGGCCAACCTCAAGGCCGGCGGCATCCGCCAGGGTGCGAGCACCATCACCATGCAGGTGTCGCGCGACATGTTCCTCACGCCGCGCCGCGACATTAAACGCAAGATGAGCGAGATCTACATTTCCCTGCTTATGGAAGCGGAATTCACCAAGGAGGAAATATTTTCCCTGTACGTGAACAAGATTTTCCTGGGTCAGCGCTCGTATGGCGTGGGCGCGGCTGCCGAGGTGTATTTCGGCAAGACGCTCGATCAGCTGAGCCTGGCGGAAACGGCCACCTTGGCCGGCATCCCCACTGCGCCGTCGATGGTCAATCCGGTGGCCAGCGCCGAAGCGGCAAAGATTCGACGCGCGCATGTGCTGGGTCGAATGCTGGAACTCGGCTACATCACTCAAGCTGAGTACGAGCAGGCCAAGACCAGTCCCATGGAATCGCGCCTACATGGGGCTTCCATCGAGGTCGACGCTCCTTACCTCGCGGAAATGGTGCGCAACGACATGCAGAATAAATACGGCGATGCCGTCTATACCGCCGGCTACAAGGTATACACCACGCTCGATTCCCGTCTACAGGCAGCCGGCACGGTGGGCCTTCGGACCGGTCTCTTGGAATACGACAGGCGGCATGGGTTCAGGGGTGCGAGCGCCAAAATCGACCTGTCCAAGATCTCGACGCCTGCGCAATTCGATGCGCAGCTCGACGAGTTCCCCATCATCGGCGGCCTAAAACCCGCGATTGTCGAAAAGGTCGAAGGCAAGACTGCCAAAATTTACGTCAAGGACCTAGGGTCGGTGAGCCTGCCCTGGGAAAAACTGTCCTGGGCCCGGCGCGAACTGCCGGACGAGAAGGTCGATCGCGCCCCGACCGATGCTTCAGAGATTCTGACCCGCGGCGATGTCATCTATACCGTGGGGCGCACGCCGGAATCCCTCTTGTTCGTCCAAGTACCCGAGGCGCAGAGCGCGCTCGTATCGGTGGACCCGAGGGACGGGGCGATCACGGCGCTGGTGGGCGGCTTCGACTTCTTCCAGAGCAAGTACAACCGAGTGGTGCAAGCACACCGACAGCCGGGCTCGGGATTTAAGCCCTTCGTCTATGCGGCCGCCTTCGACAAGGGATACACGCCGGCGAGCGTGGTCGTGGACGCGCCTGTGGTCATCGACGACGAAGGCAAGGAACAAGCCTGGCGGCCCAAGGAAATGGAAAGTAGGTTTTCCGGGCCCGTCCGGCTGCGCGACGCATTGGCATTTTCCAAAAACTTGGTGTCGGTGCGCCTGATGCGCGCCATCGGCGGCGAATACACCCGCAACTACGTCACTCGTTTCGGATTCGACAAGTCGCAGCTTCCCGATGATCTCACCCTGGCGCTGGGTACGGCCGAACTGAGCCCCCTGCAGGTGGCGATCGGCTACGCAACGTTTGCCAATGGCGGGTTTAAGGTCAGCTCCTACTACATCGATCGCGTCGAAGATGCGAGCGGCAAAGTAGTGCTGAAGGCCGACCCGGCCATCGCCTGCCCCCAGTGCGGCCGTGCCAGCGATGGCCCGAGCCCCCGCAGCGTGGCGGCGGGCGCCGCGCGCGGCAGCTTCTTGGACGAGGCCCCCCATGATGGCAAAACGCTGATTTCGGTCAAGAATCAGGCGCCGCAGATCATCAGTCCTCAGATCGCGTACTTGCTGGCGGACATGATGAAGGACGTGATTCGCCGCGGCACCGGGCAGCGTGCGCGCACGCTCAACCGCGACGATATCGCCGGAAAGACCGGTACCAGCAACGATTCCCATGACGCTTGGTTCAACGGCTTCAACGCCGATGTGGTCACGAGTGTATGGATAGGCTTTGATTCGGATCGCTCCTTGGGCGACGGCGAGCAAGGCGGGCGCACGGCAATCCCGGCTTGGACGTATTTCATGCACACCGCTCTGGCGGGCTCGCCCATGCATGGCGTCCCCGTCCCAGACGGCATCGTGAGTGTGCGGATTTCGCCCAAGAGCGGCCTGCTCGCGAGCGCCGATGACCCCAATGGGATTATGGAAAAGTTCATCGACGGCAACTTGCCCAAGACTGAACTATACGAGGGTCAGAACACGAACCCCGAGAGCGAGAAACCGCTATTCTAGGTAACGATGCCTAAGAGATTTTCGCAGCGTGCCGAGGATCTGCGCCGCGCTCTCGCGCAAGAGGCCGCGCGGATCATGGCTGAACACGGCATTGAAGATTTCCTGCAAGCCAAGCGCAAGGCGGCGGACCGTCTGGGCGTGAACGATGTGGCGGTGCTGCCGAAGAATGTCGAGATCGAAGATGCCCTGCGGGCGCATCAGCGGCTATTCGGGCGCGATACCCACGACCACACGCTGAAGGAACAGCGGCGCATCGCGCTGCAAACCATGCGGATTTTGGCTCAGTTCCAGCCTCGGTTGGTGGGCTCGGTGCTCACCGGAACTGCGACCAACTATAGCGACATCAATTTGCACTTGTTCGCCGATGCCTCGGAATCCGTCGCCATCCACTTGCTCGAGATCGGCGTACCGCACGAATTCTACGAGCGGCGCGTTAAAATGGATGCGGAACGCAGCGTCAATTACCCCGCATTGCGATTCGAGGCCGATGGCCGCACGGTCGATGCCACGGTTTTCCCCATCGACGGCATCCGCCAATCGCCGTATTCGCCCGTTGACGGCCGGCCCATGAAGCGTGCCGATGCGCGCGAAGTTTCGGAACTGATCGACGCGGAATAGGGCCTTACGGAGCCGGCTTTGGCTGCCACACCGCCATCATGTCGGGCGAGCCCTGCGCGCGCACGCCGTTGTCCGTCAAGATTTCATCCGTTGCGGCCATCACCGCTGTGCGGGAGAACACCAGCGCTTCTCCCCCCTTGCTGCCGAATTCGATGGTAACGAACGGATCCTTCAAGTCGCGCAACACAGTCACGAGGTGCTCGAGGCTCTTGATGGGCGTGCCGTTGACCGAATACACCACCGCGCCCGTGGGATTGGAATAACCGTTGGCTAATTTGTGCGGAAAGAAAGGCGAGGAGATGATCACCAGCTCCTGGAGGTCATCCGTGGGCGTATCAAAAGCGCGAGTGACCAAGGGGCTCTTCACGTAGCCTAAGATCCGCAGCAAATTGGCGTTGTTTTCGAACAAGGACAAAAACTGGCGCGTGGCCCGGGTGAACACAATCGGGCCATAGACGAAGTACGACGGGTAATCACCGTGCAGGTCGGGGGCCAGCGTCGGACGTTGCGCGAACACATGCAGTTCGATCTTGAGGGTCTTGCCGCCCCGAACCACGGTCAGCGGCAACTTGTCGTCCTTGGCCAATCGCTGGATCATGTAAGCGAAATTAACGCGCAAATCCTTGTCTATTTTGACCATGCCTTGATTGTCGATGGGCGTATCGCCGATCCGAGTTATCACGTCCCATTCTTTTAGGGGATAGGCGGCATCGGCTTTGTCGGGCCGGTGCACGACCATGCCCTCCACGCCCTTGTCGAGCTTCAGGAACTCGCGCAGCGCCGGGTTCTCCAGCGTCTGCAAGTCGTCGTACATGCTGGGCTTGCCGTCGTAATGGCCGTCCGAAATGTCCTTGAGGAAGAGATCGACCTCTTCATTGGGAATGATGTATCCGATGTTCTGGCTGTCGCCCCCCAGCCGGCTGAATGCCAGGCCGATCATTTTGTCGCCGGCGATGGCCGGGCCGCCGCTGTTGCCGGGGTTGATGGCCGCATCGATCTGGATGCGCAACCCGGAGACCGGATAGTTGTACGAGGCGAATTCGATGCGCGACACGATGCCCTTGGTGATGGAGAGCGAGGAGCCGCCCGTCGGAAAGCCATAAGCCAGCACCGGGTCCTTGATTTGCGGCAGCTTACTGGCGCGCGCCACGGGCGAATGGGTGTCGAAAAAACCCGGATCATCGAGCTGCAGCACGGCGAGATCGATTCCGGGTGCGATGGCGAGGACGGTTGCCGACACCTTATCGCCGGCTGCATTGGCCTGAACCTGCACTTGGCTGGCATAAAGCACCGCGTGCGCGTTGGTCAAAATGCGCTTGCCCTCGATCACCACGCCCGAGGCGGTTGCCTCGCTGGGCGCTTGTTTGGTCCAAGGCTTGAAAGGGTCCGGATAGCGCATGGTAGAGAAAATCTTGACGACCGAATTTTCCAGCGCCGGCGCCTGGACGGTGTCGGCGGCGCGCGGCGCCGCGATCGCAGCCAGGCCCGGTACGGCAGCGGCCAGTATGGCGCCGCCCAACCACGCACCCATCGCTGACAGGGCAATTCGCTTGCAACGTTCCATGATTATTATTACGTCCTATTTTCCGTCGACTGAAAACGCCAGCAACGTATTGCCCGAATTGATGTAAACACTGCCGTTCACGATGGTCGCGCCGCCCTGATCCAGCGGCCCGCCGCTCGCACGAACGCCGTTTTGCGTTTGAAATCCTTTTGCCGTATCGAAATCCCACAGAATCTTGCCATCGATGGTGGAGTAGATACGCAGATGACCGTCCAACGATCCTGAGACCACGCCGCCCGGCATGACCGTGACCGCCTGCGATTGGCCATGGGAACAGGATCCTTCGCCCCAAGCACATGCGGGCGCAGGTGCGGGCGTATGCCAGCGGGGAATGCCGGTTTTAGGATCCAACGCCCACAAGCTTCCCGTTGTATTGCTGGGCTGCGCCAGAGCTCCGGAGAGGGCCACATAAAGACTGCGGTGGTCGATCGCCATTCCCGAGGCGATGCCGCCGCTGTCGGCACCCGCAACATTAGGCGGTCCGACGCTTGAGGTCGACGGCACACCGGCGCCTCCCACTGAGGGCGCGCCTATGCGGGTTTGCCAGAGGATCTCACCGCCGTGATCAGGATCGAGTCCGTACACCACGCCCGAGATTTGACCGGCCAGTAAAATGTCATTGCCGCTCGGCAGCGTGCGCAGCACCGGAGCGCTGCTGAATCCACTTAAGGCGACTTGGCCCGGCACCGTGAGCTGTTTGACCCAGCGCAGCTTGCCGTCGCTCAAATCGAATGCGGCCACGGCATCGGTGAGGGATTGCTCCACGCCGGTTGCGGACCCGGCGGTGCCCACGTACAGCACACCGCGCTTCGCGTCGATGGCCGGCGATGATGCGATAGCCGCGCCGGCCGGCCCGAACTGTTGAACCCCGGCGCTATTGGTGTGCGTGGGTTGCGGAACCTCGAGGACGGTATAGCTTTTCCACAGCACCCGCCCGGTGCCGATATCGATGGCAGCGACGCTGCCGCGAAAAGTGCAGCAGCTGTAATTGGGATTCGCGGAACTCTTCTCCTCATTCGATCCCACCGCCACATACAGCCGGTCGTTGTACAGCGTGGGCGCACCGACGATACGCGCCGACGGGTGCGTGTCGACTTGAACCCTCCACAGGAGCGTCCCTTTTTGCGCATCAAGTGCGTACACGGCGCCGCCATCGTCGCCGAAAAAGGCGGCGCTCGGCGCCTTGATGACGTCCAAATGCGCTAGCGTTCGCTTCAGCTTCTTGGGAATCGCCGCCCGCCTGGACTGGCCCAACTCGCCGATGACAATGGCGGTGCGGCTTGGGGCGGGCGCATCGAAAGTCCAATAGGTGCAGCCGGTTTTAGCATCCAGCGCGTAAATACGGCCTGAGGAGCTGGCGAGAAACAATCTGCCGTCCACCATGGTGGGCTGGCCCAGCTCGCCCGCGCTCTGATATCCATACGCCCATTTCAACGCCAGTTTCGGCACATCGACGACCCGAATCGCCGGCTCGGGCTGGTAGCGGGTGTTGTTGAGATCGCGACCCCAGCCGTTCCATTGCACGCTGCCGACCGCGACAGGATCCGCGCGCGTCTCGCAGAGATTTCTTTCCGGAACCAAGGGTGCCGTGTCGCTTGCGGCATGGGCGGCAGCGGCCAACACTAAAGCAGGCACGCAGATGGAGACCTTGACTGATACCCGCATCGATCAGCGCTTTTCGATCGGCTGGTAGTCTCGCTTGGTAGGACCTGTGTAGAGCTGGCGCGGACGTCCGATTTTCATGTTCGGATCCGCCACCATTTCCTGCCAGTGAGCGACCCAACCGGCGGTGCGGGCGATGGCGAACATCACGGTAAACATGGAGCGCGGAATGCTCAGTGCGCTATAAATGATGCCGGAATAGAAATCGACGTTCGGATAGAGTTTTCGCGACACGAAGTAGTCGTCCTTCAGAGCGATTTCCTCCAAGCGCAACGACAGTTCGAACAATGGATTGTTGCTCTTGCCTAATTTCTCCAAAACTTTGTAGCACATGCCGCGAATAATCTTGGCGCGAGGATCGAAGTTCTTATAAACGCGGTGGCCGAATCCCATGAGCCGCACGCTGTCGCTCTTGTCCTTTACTCGACTGAGGAATTTATCGATGTTGGCAACCGAGCCGATGCTATCGAGCATGTCGAGCACGGCTTCGTTCGCACCGCCGTGCGCAGGCCCCCACAACGCGGAGACGCCGGCGGAAATGGCCGCATACGGATTCGTACCGGTGCTGCCCGCCAGGCGGACGGTGGACGTGCTGGCGTTCTGCTCGTGATCCGCGTGCAATATAAAGAGCAGATCCAAGGCCTCCGCCGCGACCGGATCGATGGCGTATGGCTCGCAGGGGACGGCGAAGAACATGTTCATCATGTTGCCGCAGTAGCGCAGCTCGTTTCGCGGATAGATGAAAGGCTGTCCGAGCGTATGCTTGTACGCCGCGGCAGCAATCGTCGGTAACTTCGCGATGATCCTATGCGCGAATATTTCGCGGTGCCGCGGATCGCCGATATGCATGGTGTCGTGATAAAAAGCGGCCATCGATGCGACCACCGCGGACACCATGGCCATCGGATGCGCGTCGTGATGGAAGCCGCGGAAAAATCCCAGCAATTGCTCGTTCACCATGGTGTGGCGCGTGATCGAGTCGGTGAAGGCATCGAGCTCGGGCTTCGTCGGCAGCGTGCCGTTGATGAGCAGCGTTGCGACCTCGAGGAAACTCGACTTCTCGGCGAGCTGTTCCACGGGATAGCCGCGATACAAGAGCACGCCGGCATCGCCGTCGATGAAAGTAATTTTGCTTTCGGTGCTGGCGGTTGCCATGAACCCCGGATCGAAGGTGAAGACGCCTTGTTCCTTGGTCAGATTGGAAATATCGATGACATCCGGACCGATCGTCCCAGAGATGGCTTTGTGCTCGCTGGTCTTTCCGGTCGTAAGATTCTTGAGTTCGTATTTCTTGCTCATTCGCTTATCCGACGCTGTGTTCGTGTGTTTCAGCCACGCAGCCTTGCACGGCCGTTCAACGGAATCAAGCGCGCACGTCGCTATGCCAAGAACCGCATCGCGGAGGCAGGCGCGCATCGAGAACTCGATGCGCGAATTCGAAGGGCGCGCAGCGAGATCGCCGCGCGCGTATTTTCAAAAGTCTTTAAAACTCTCTGACAAAGCTATCAGGCTTTCGCCGCACTTTTCGCAGTCGCGGCTTTAGCCGGGGCCGCAGGCTTGGCTTCGGCAGCGGGCTTGGCTTCAGCCGCCGGTTTCGCCGGCGTGGCGTATTTCTTGCGGAACTTATCGACGCGGCCGCCGGTGTCCACAATCTTCTGCTTGCCGGTGTAGAACGGATGGCAGTTGGAACAAACTTCGACCTGCAGATCCTGTCCGATGGTC
>DASWUU010000315.1:0-34631 GCA_036401515.1 Steroidobacteraceae bacterium | reverse complement strand
AGTGATTAGCGGTACGGGCCAGCGTCGATCGACGCTGGCCCCTCCACCGTGACTACGGTCTCCTAGCGATTTTGCGCTACCAGCTTCGAAACATCAGACCATTGCTCGGCGGCGCGCGCGATGTTGCCGGAAACATCCTTTTTCCAGTTCCTGCGCGATTCGAGGTCGCTGAACATATAGAGCTTGCCATCGACGATCGCGAACACTCGCGGATGCGCTCCGACCTTGCTGCCTTGCGACACCCCATAGGCATCGAAGCCGTCATATTGCGGCGCATAACGCTCCGGAGCATTGGCAAACGCCTGTAAGTGACCGCTGGTGATGAAATAGAACTTTGAACCCTTATATTCATAGCTCAATTCTTTGACGCCCGGAATCGGATCAGGCGTCGGCGCGAAGTACGAAATCGCATCATAGCTATCCAGCGCAACGCCTTTCTGCTCAAAAAAATCTCCGGCGAACGCATAGGTAGCGGCGAGGCTCAAGATGGCAATTGAAGCGGAACGAAAGATAGAGGGGTAGGTCACGGCAGTCTCCAGGTGGTTCGAGAAAAACTTCGCGAGAAGCTTGCGGAGACTGTAATCCGCTGTGGGGAACCCCGGTGGGATGTGCGCCAGGCAGCCGTTTCCGAGGCGCGAGCAGCCTGAAACAGGCCGCGAACGGCTAACGGGGTGGTTCTGATGCCGCCGCGACGCCGTTTGCCACTTCCCAACCGCCGCCCAAGGCCTTGTAGAGCTTAATGAGATCGATGCTTTCGGAAAGCAGTGCCTGCGCCAGTTGCTGGCGTGCTTGAACGGTTTGCAGTTGCACGGTCAGGACGGTTATATAGGTGACGAGCCCGTGCTTGTAAGCATCCACGTCTATGTCCAACGCTCGTTGATTCGCGATCACCGACTCATTCAGCGCAGCACTGCGTTCCAATCCCGCGCGCAAGCCGCTGATTCCATCTTCAACTTCCTGCAAGGCGCTGAGTACAGTGCTGCGGTAGTTCAATGCGGCGACCGCGGCCTCGGTGCGGGAAAGTTGAACATTCTCGATCAACGCACCGCCATGAAATATCGGCACATTCACACCGGCCCCGGCCGTGTAGAACTTGCTTGCCCAATCGAACAGATATCGGGTGCTGGTGTTGCGCAGTCCTAAAGTGCCCGTCAGGGACACTTGCGGAAACAATGAAGCCATGGAAACGCCCACCTGTGCCGTCGCGGCGTGTAAGGCCGCTTCGGCGTTTCGTATGTCCGGCCTGCGGCGGGCTAGCATCGAGGGCACGCCAACCGGCACCGCTTGCGGTAACGAGGGCATGGCGCCTGTGTCCTTAAGCTCAGTATCGAAGGCCTCCGGGGACTTGCCGCATAACACCGCGAGAGCGTGGCGCGACGACTCGACCGTTTGTTCGTAGGGCGGAAGTTGCGATTCGAGGCTTGCTAACTGGGCGCGAGCAGTTTGCACATCGGCCTCGCTGCCCAGTCCATGTTCCTGCCTATTCTTGGTGAGTTCCAACACTTCACGCTGATCCTCGATCAGCGTGTGCACGAGTTGCCGCAAGAACTGTCCGGCGCGTAGCTGAAAATATGTCTCCGCCACTTCGGCCTGCAACGAGACCAGCAAGTCATTACGGGACTCCACCGCCTGCTGGCGCTGTGCATCCGCCGCCTCGACCGAGCGGCGCACGCGGCCGAAAAGATCCAGTTCCCACGACGCATCAAAGCCCAATTGGTACAGATTGATCGGCTGTTCAAGCGATGAAATGAGATTCTGCACGGCGGGAGGCGTCGAGCCAGAGCCTAGGCCTTGGGATTTCACAATTCCCGCCAGCCCCAACTGTTCTCGGGTGTAGCTCGCTGTGCCGTTCAAGCTCGGCAGCCCTTGAGCGCGAGCGCCTTGGACTTGGATTCGGGCGGCGACGATGCGTAAATACGAAGCCTTGAGGCCAATGTTCTCGGAAGCCGCGAGATCTTCCAACGCGTTCAGTTTTGCATCGCCAAATTGACGCCACCAAAGCGGATCTGGGGCGGTCCGATCATCCATTTGCAAAGAAGCTGGCTTTGAAGGATCGGCGGCGGCCTCCGTGTATCCTGGAGGCGTCGGTTCGTTCGGGGGCACGAAGTTGGGTCCCACCTTGCAGGCGAGCAGACTGCAAGTGCACCAGAAAATGGCTGCGGATCGAAACGGCATCATCCTGCTGCGACCTTGCGTTTGGCCTTGACCGGTGAGAATAAAAACGTCAGCGGCACGAATGCAAAGGCCAGGATCGCACAGTATAAAAAGACATCTATGTAGGCGAGAAAGCCCGCCTGCGCGATCAGTGTCCGTTCGATTTGCCCCATGGCCAGTTGCGTTGCATTCCCTGCCACCGTGCCGAGCCCCTTGATGGCAGCGCTTAGCCGCGCCAGGCTTTCGCGAAATGCAGGATCGGCCTGACTTAAATGCGCTGACAAATAGGCGGTATGAACTTGAGTTCTCGCGGTAATGGCCGCGGTGCTGAGGGAAATACCGATTGATCCCGCGACATTTCGAAACATGGTAAACAGCGCGGTCGCATCGCCTTGCAGGCGCGCCGGAATCGTTTGATAAGTCAAGACGCTGGTCGGAACAAACAGAAATCCGATTCCGGCTGCTTGCGCAATGCGCAGCAGCATCAGGTGATAGAAGTCAATGTCCGGCGACAAATTGCGCGAATATAGCAGCGAGAAGCCCAACACCAAGAAACCGATGGTGAGCAGATAGCGGGTCTGCATATGGGGCATCACCAACGTAACAAACGGGATCAGGAATATGATCGCGAGGGCACCGGGGCTTAATACCAATCCCGCCAGCAGCGCGGTATAGCCTAAATGCTGCTGCGCGAGTTGCGGGATAAGCACCGCGCTGCCATATAGGATCATGGCGAAAAAACTAATGGCAAGGCATCCCAGCGCAAAATTCCGGTCTTTGAATACCCGCAAATCCACCACCGGATTGCGCGTATAGAGAAGCCACCCGCAAGCTGCCGCCGCACCGACCGCTGCAATCGTGGCAAACGTTCGGATAACGTTGGAAGCGAACCAATCTGCGTCCTCGCCGCGATCGAGCATGATTTGAAAAGCAGCGAAGGTCAGCGTTATCAGACCAATGCCCATGTAGTCGATCGATAATTGCTTCGCTTTCTTGACCCATGGCGGATCTTCCACGAGGCTCATGACGGCAAAGGTGGTCACGACGCCTATCGGTATGTTGATAAAAAAGATCCAACGCCAGCTATAACTGTCGGTAATCCATCCGCCGACAGTCGGGCCCAGTACCGGAGCGACCACGGTGGCAATCGCCGTCAGGGAGAACGCCCGGCCGCGCTGTGCCGGCGGAAACGTATCGAGAATGATGGACTGCTGATTTGGCTGCAGACCGCCGCCGAAGAAGCCCTGCAAGATGCGAAACACGATCAATTCGCCGATGTTGGTGGCAATGCCGCACAGAAAGGAACAGACGGTAAAGGCTGCTATGCAAATGACGAAGTAGCGCTTACGGCCCAACAGCCGCCCGAAGAAAGCAGAGATGGGAAGCACAATGCTGTTAGATACGAGATACGAGGTTAATGCCCAAGTCGCTTGGTCATAGCTGACGGATAAGCTGCCGGCGATGTGCGGCAGGGCGACGTTGACGATGGTGGTGTCGAGCACCTCCATAAAGGCGGCCAGGGTGACCACCACCGCGATGAGCCAAGGGTTGTGAGCCGGACGCCACGCGCCCGCACCGCCGGATGAGACTTCATCGGTCACGGAAAATGTACCACGGGAGTGACCGACAGACCGAGCGGCAGTGGCCGATTCCGATCCAAGCCCTCGTCGATCACGATTTTCACGGGGACCCGTTGCACGATTTTTACGAAGTTACCGGTCGCGTTTTCGGCTGGAAAGGCCGAGAATCGGGAGCCGCTGCCGTACTGAATGCTTTGCACGTGCCCGCGGAGTTTGAATCCCGAATAGGCATCAATGTCCAGATCGACTCTATCGCCCGGACGCATTCGCCCAATCTGCGACTCTTTGAAATTGGCGGTTACCCAAACTTCCTCAGTGACAATGAAAAACATGGTTTGTCCTGCCGTCAGATAAGAGCCTAACTGGGCGCTGCGCTGGGTGACAAAACCATCGGAAGGCGCGCGGATTTCCGTATAGCCCAAGTTCAGATTGGCTTGATCCAATTGCGCTTCAGCTTGCTGCAGCTGAGCGAGGCGCTCGGCCACTGCATTCATGGCCTGTTGAATCTGCTCAGGGATCAGAGCGGCGACAGCAACTTGAGCCTTGGCACTTCTTAAGGTTGCGTTCGAGCTGAGCTCTTGGCTGGTGGCGGTATCGATGCTCTCCTGCGTAGTGGCGCGCGGATCAACCTGATGCTGACGTGCGTAGGCCGCT
This sequence comes from Steroidobacteraceae bacterium, assembly GCA_036401515.1. GTDB lineage: Bacteria > Pseudomonadota > Gammaproteobacteria > Steroidobacterales > Steroidobacteraceae > Bog-1198. The sequence continues at coordinate 30,243 of DASWUU010000315.1, read as the reverse complement.
TCGGCTTGGGCCAGCGTTGCGGCGGCCGCCTGTTCTTGCGCCTTGGCAGAGCTGAATTGCGCCGGATATTGGACCCGTGCAATGCGCAGCGCAGTCTCCGCCGACTTGAGTTGCGCCTTGGCAAGCGCGATCTGCGCGGTCGCATTGGAAACGGTAGTACGAAAGTCCTCAGGCTCGATGCGTAACAGCAGATCCCCCTTGTGCACGAAGCTGTTGTCATCGATACGCAGCTCGACGACATACCCCGATACCTTCGGCGCCATGGCGATTACGTTGCCGTCCGTATAGGCATCGTCCGTGGAAACTTGGTTGCGGTGCGCGAACCAGACGAAAAAGCCGATGATCGCCGCGACCACGACCGCGATGCCGAGAATGATCAGGGGCTTTTTGCTGCGCGGCTTTTGCGGTTCCTCTTGCTGTTTATCGCCGCCTTCGTCTTTTTGCTTCTCGTCGCCGTTCTTAGGGTTTTTTTGCTCCGTATCGGACGGCATTTAAGACCTCTGCGCTAGGAATTATAAATGGGGTGCGAAAACATGCGGGCTAGGTTCTATGAATAGCAAGCGCGTCGAGGAATAACAGACTCTCGAAAGAGCAAGAGGAGTAGGGGATATCCTACAAGCGAACATCAGTCTCGAATATCAACCCAAGTGGGTGCGTGGTCGCTGGCTTTTTCCCAACCGCGCACCTCTCGGTCCACGCCGGCGCCTGCCAGTCGGCCCGCGAGCGCGGGGCTCAAGAGTAAATGGTCGATGCGCAATCCGGCGTCTCGGCCGTAGGCGTTGCGGAAATAATCCCAGAACGTATAAATCGTCTCAGCGGGATGCACAGTGCGAATCGAATCCACCCACCCATGCTTGATCAGATGCGCGAATGCTTCGCGAACTTCGGTTCTGAACAGCGCGTCGTCAACCCAGCGTTCTGGCTTATAGACGTCGGCCTCGGTCGGTATCACGTTGTAATCGCCTGCCAGCACGACCGGAGCCCCCGACAGAAGCAGTTCGGCAGCATGCGCGAGCAGACGGTTCAGCCAACGAAGCTTGTATTCGAATTTTGGCCCCGGTGCCGGATTGCCGTTGGGTAGATACAGACATCCGATAACAATGCCGCCAACGGTGGCTTCAATGTATCGGCTGTGAATGTCTTCCGGGTCGCCGGGCAGCACCCGTCTTATTTCCTGAGGTTCCGAGTTCTTACTGAGGATGGCGACGCCGTTCCAGCTCTTCTGGCCATGCCAGATGACACCGTAACCGGCGTCGCGAATCGCGGCTTCGGGAAAGCGGTCTTGTGGGGACTTTAGTTCCTGCAAGCAGACCACATCCGGTGCCGATTCGCTCAGCCAGCGCAGCAGGTTGGGCAGCCGTGCGTTAATGCTGTTGACATTGTAGGTCGCAATTTTCATGGCCTATGTTTCTTCGCGATTGTTATTGCAAAGGCGCAGTGTGCTTCGAGCGGGCAGGGCCCGCAAGCGGACTTGCTGCCGACTCACAGCACGGCGCGTTGCACCAGCCATGCCAGCGCCAGGCAGGCGATGGCGGAGGAGCCCCAAGGCATGACTGCACGCCGGTAAAAAGCCGTCGATCGCAGGAGATACGCGACAGGCATGACGGCGAGCACCACGGCCAGCTGCCCGGCCTCGACGCCTAAATTGAATGCGACCAGCGATATGAGCCTAGCGCCCTTGGGTAAACCCATCTCGGCCAAAACGGAGGCGAATCCAAAGCCATGCAGCAGACCAAACGCGAAGGCGATGCGCCACCGCCCCTCTGTTACCTTCGGGAAAATATTGTTGAGCGCGGCGACGATGATAGACGCCGCGATGATCGACTCAGTTAGCCGGGATGGCAGCCGAATGACATCGAAGGCGGCCAACGAGAGCGTGATCGAGTGCGCCAGCGTGAATGCCGTTACGACTTTGAGGATGTTGACAAAGGCGGGCGCTGCGAATGGAACTGCCTCCCAGCGTTTACGCCGGCGCATAAGCACGGCCGGCAGGAGTAGAGACAACAGAAATAGCAAGTGATCGATGCCGCTTAAGATGTGCCAGATGCCTGCATGCAGATATTCCATGAATGCGGACCAGGCGACGGGATCTTTAAGCTTGAATTGCCGCGGCTGCGCTGCCCCTCCCAAGACGGCTGTTTGCGCCGCGCCGACGGACGTGAGGGTGAGCAGGCCGCGGTGCGAAGGGTCCTCGGCATCGAGCATGCGGTAATCGATGGAAAAGCGTTCGAGCGCTGCGCGGCAATCGGCAGCGAAAGGCAGCCACAAGTAACTGCCATCGACCCGCTCATTGACCTCCACGGAACCGAATGCCAGCGGACATGGTTCGTCATTGCCGGCAAGACGTAAGTGCCCGACGACGTAATTCTGCAACGCCATTTGACTCGACCTCAGTTCCCCCCAGGTCACTTTGCCGTTGCCGTCGTGATCCAGCCCGACCGCAAGTTCCGCGTCTCGAATTGCCAGCTCCATGGAGCCGGAGATGTGAGCATCGTCGACTTTGATATTGAGAAAACCGTTGCTGGCAATGTGCGCGTGCGCAGAGCCAGCTGCCGACAGCAGCGCCAACAGGCAAGCGGCTTTGTGCGCAGTATTCATTGCAGGTCCCGCACGTCGCTCTGACGGTTGGCGCGCGCGAACCGTAGCGCGGGTTCGGCGGCTTCTGGACTGCCGGCGGCTTTAGCCGCATTGCGCAGAATGAGCACATCGTCCGGTTCGTGCTGCACGCTCCAGTTCTCGAGCGCCACTTCCAAGCTCTGTTGGGGCTGATTCTCGACCTCCAGCAAAAATCTGGCTTGCTCGCGCCGATGCACGGTCTCACCGCGCTGCTCTTCGGCGGCGAAGGCTGCTCGAAGCCGGTCGCGGCTTTGGGCTGACTGCGGGTCACCAAGCTGCTTTTGTGCGATCGCGATCCGCAGCAACAACGGTTCGATGCTTTCCTGACCTTGCAACAAGGCCAATGCGTCAGCAGGATGATGCTGGTTCAAAAGAAGATCGGCATAGGCTGCACGGACGTAGAAATCGCCAGGGACGAGCTTCAAGTCTTGCTCGAACCAGCGCTGCGCGTCCTCCTCGCGTCCCAGGCGCACCGCCAGCTCTCCGAGTTCGGAGTAGAGCCAGGATTTTTCAGAATTGAGCCATCCTTGCGATGAGACTTGCGCCAGTGCGGAGTAGGCAGAGTCCGCCTCACCGCTCAATGCACGCAGGCTTTGAGTGCAGAGCGCGCCGAGCCGCGGCTCGACAATGCCTGAAAATGTTTCGCAAGCTATAGCCGCATCGGCATAGCGGCCGAGCACCCGCAGCACGGTGGCGCGGATCAGTAGGGCCTGCGGATCTTTGGGCCGTATTGCGAGCGATCGGTCGAGCGTAGTGAGGGACGCCGCGAATTCATGGCGGCTTTGCTGCAGAGTCGCTTGCAGGATCAGCACATCGGGCAGTGGCGGGGCTTGGGCTACCCAGGGCGCGAGAACCGCCTGAGCATAACCGAGAAATCGCAAGTCGCCGCTGCGTCGGGATTGCTGAATATAAAACTGGGCCAAGGGAATGGCCACATCCACCCTGGCACGCGCCAGCTGCCGTGCCGACACGTCCGCGAAGCGCGTTCCAGCCGGCAGCTCCGCGAGCACCACATCGTCGCTGCGCGGCACATAAGGGTCCGCGTGTGCACAGACTGAGGCCAGATTCACGAACGCCGTACAGCAGGCAAATAGCCTGCCCCGCGATGCGCGGGACAGGCTGATGCGTCTGCTCACGTGGTATTGACATCGATGGGCGAACTCGTTTCGTCGCCAACCGGGGTCACCGCAATGACGCCGTTATCCACTTCGAATGGATCGGTCGTCTCGGAGGTCTGCGTTCGCACGATGGCCAACACTGCGGCGGTATCCAGATCCTTCGTCATCGGGGGCGGTGGAGTCATGGTCACGGGGGGTGCCCCGGGGTTATCGTTTCCTCCGCAGCCCGCCAGTGACGCACAAGTCAATGCAGCCCCCATCACCCATAGCATTCTGTCTTTCATGTCAGTGGGCCTCAAAAGTTGGGTGAGCCGGCAATCGGCGTATTCAAATAAGGAAACGCCGTGAGAAAGTTCGCCGGGTTGGCTTGAACGCCATCGGTATAGCCCAGCTGCCGGGACGCGTCAGAAGCAGGATCGGGGTCAGTCGAGCTGCCGTCGTACGGTTTTAACAGCACGCCCATGGCAACACGCAGCGTGATATCCACCACATCGTCGATCGGCCGTCGACCGTTGGGAAAGCCCGCCAAATCGCCGGCGAGCACACCCAGATCTTTCTGCATGGGATAGGGTGTGACGGCCGTGCTGGTATTCAAGCGCAACTCTTCCGAGGGCGCCTGCACTTTGGCGGGCTGGTTCACCCCGGCGATTCCGGTGAGGAATACTGATTCCAGATCGGTTCGCGGATACACGTTTGGCGCTTTCACGCCCGCGCTGCCAAACAGTGCCTGTACCAAAACGGGTAGAGAAGGATTAGTCACGTAATCCGCAAATTCGGCATCCTGAACCGGCGTCGTCGTATTCCATCGATCCTTATCCGGCAAGCCGATTACCAATTCATTTACCAAGGGCATGCCCAGACGCGAAACCTGGGACCAGGAACCGCCGGCTAACTCAGCTCCCGTTGGCGAGGTGGCCGCGCCCACGCTGGCGACGCTCTTCGCGCTCTGAGGCGTCGGGTTCAAAACCGATGCCTGACGCAAGCTCGCGGTGGTGTAGCCTCCGATAACCGGATCAGCGCCGTTCGTCAGACAAGACGCCGGGACCTCGAGGGCCAGCGAGGTCACGTTGAAACCTGCCAGAGAATTGGTGGCGAAGTTTCGCGTGCTCATGCCCGCGGGCACCAGCTGCTCGACCGGGTACTTGTAATTGACCAAGTCGAAGGTGCCCCCCAAATCCAGAAAGAACGGGTCCTGGCGTTGGCCGACGAACACCTTGCCTTGACCGCAGCCGGGTATCAAAACCGGATAGACGAAGGTAGCGGCATAGGCTGCGTAGTTCGGGATCGATTTATTGCCGATGTTATCCAGAGGCTTGGCAAAGGTAGGGCTTCCGGTGGTGAGGTTCGTGATGGCGGCGGTGGTGCCCATGCGCCGATCGCCCTTCACCACCGTCACGGTGTAGGACTGTGAAACGTTTTGCGCACCCATGCTGGTGGCGCTGACGGGCCCAATATTGATCAAGGGTACGGGCACGGTTTTAGTGCCGGCCGTCACCGCCAGCCCCTGAATCGTGGTCGTAAAGCGAAATTGAAACGTCAAATTGGCTTTACCAGAGCCGGTGTTGTCGACCGAAATCTCATAAAGCGCGTTGTCGTCCAAATTGAAATAATTGGGCCCGCCCTGCGGGTCTTGGAGCGGCACATAGTTGGCAATCAACGTCACGAATCCGCCTCGCCCTGCTTCGTAGCTGTTGAACATGTAGAAATCAGTGCCATCGACGCTGGGACGGGTGCTGATGAACGGTGCTTCGCGATGGCTTGATGCCAGCGCGCCGCCGGCGACCGAGGTGGCCAGTACGCCTATCAGTAGTGGTCGGTAATTATACTTGCTCATCGAAAGGACTCCTTTGTCCGTAAACGAAGTGGGACTAAGTCCATACCTTCGAGTCCGGCCGTTCATCGGATGCACTTTCGAAAACTATTTGAAGCGCGGTTCTAGGTTTGGCGCCTCGTCACGGTTTGGACTTGCCACTTCTTGATCAGATGGCGCTTCCCAGCGAAAAGCCTCCATCCAAGCCTCCTCGCTTTTTTTTGCAAAACCGAACGCCGACGCTCAAGACGCTTTTCCAGCCCATCGGGGGCCTCGTCGCGAGCCCCTTTGGGCCGATGCAACTTTCCGGCTGCCACAAACCCGCGAATCTTGTTCTTAAGAACTGCTAAATCATGATCAGCACCCAGGATTGCATCCAAGCGATCTGCTTGCCGACGGGATTTCGCGAGATGTCGTACCCCAAATTCGCGCACCAGCTCGATTTGATTCAAAAGATATTTGGCCTGCTTACGCCATTCGTGCAAATGGGCATCCGTTCCGCTCCTTCTCGCGTCGGCAAACGCCGTGCGGGCTTGCCTGTAGATGCGGTCCATGTCTTTTCGGGTAATCTTCCGCTTCAGAGTTTTCTCATCAATATCCTCAATCCGCCGCCTCACGTCTTTGAGCCTTGCCGAAATATCGCGTGCGCGCTGCGGCGAGAGCCGTTCGCGGCAACGATCAAGATCGTCCTTTAGCAGTCCGGCGAGGGGCAATCGCAGACCCCTATCGGCAGGGGCAGCGGATTTACGCACCAGCTGCTGCAGGGTTTCTATCAATACTTTCGCATCTCGCAATGCAGTCAGCGGCCGTGCAGCATCTCGAAGGAGCGTGTTTTCCCGCCGATAGGCGCGATCCCCGATGACGTGCCGAAGCAAGCGCAGGATCGCGCGCGAGCGCTTGACTCCCTTTCGCGCTTCGTGCACGGCCTCGTCCTCCTGCTTGCGCCGTTGCAAGGCACCAATTACAGGGTCCAGCTGCTCAATCAACGCGTCACGAGCGAGGCGAACCGGGATTCCGGACGGTTGGCGTTCGGCCATTAGCGTGACCGCGCCAGGGTCTCACCTTGCGCACGCTGGATTCCGGCACGCAACAATCGCTCGGCTGCCTCTGGGCCCCTTCTACCCAAGGGACTGAACTGTCTGCCCTGAAGTTTGTTGTAGTTGATGAAAAATGACTCGAGTTCGTCGAGTTGCTGAGTAGGCAGATCGTCGATGCGCCGGACTTTGGGTTTGTTGACGGGCGTAACGGGGACCGCAATCAATCGATCATTTCGTATAGTGCGGCGCTGCTCGCGCTGTTCGGCCGTCACTACGCCGATCAGGCGCGCTTTCATCAGGCAGCCGACGAAACTGGGAACGTTTACGATCAAAATCACGTCGAGAGCGTCTCCGTCGTCAGCGACGGTGCCCGGAATGAAGCCGAAGTCGAAAGGGAAGTGAGCGCCGAGGGGCAACACTCGGCTCAGTTTGAATGCCTGAAGATCCACATCGAATTTGATTTTATTGGCGCTGCCTTTCGGCGTGTCAACGACAACATGCACGAGGCCCCCGCGGGCGCGGGCTGGTGTGTGATTAAACGGAGCACCACCGCTTGGCGCTGTCGCCTTCACGGTGGTGCTCGGTCCATATGCTGAATTGAAGTAGGATTTACTGTTTTTGCGCGGACATCATTGCCTTTGCATTTGCTTTGGCCAGATCGTACTTGGCATCGGCCTGATCTTTGCACGCCTTCTGAGCATCACCGGAGGCCGCCTCGCACTTTTGGATGGCTACCTTGTGATCCCCGTCAGCTTGAGCCATGGCCACATCGTAGGCCCCTTTGGCATTGGTGGTGTTGAGATCATTGGTCTTGTCGTCGACCTTGGCCTCCGCTTTGTTAGCGTCCTTTGTGGCGTCCTTCCTCGCATCGGCAACTTCCGCTGCCCTTTTTTGTTGGGCCGACGCGACATCATTGGCAACCGCGTCGGGCGATTTGGCATTGTTGCAACCAGAAACCACGGCAACCGCGGAGAAAGCGACCATCAACACTAATAGCTTTTGCATACATTGTTCCCCGTTAGACTTATTGAAAGTTTGCGGCGTTGGCCCGTTGGCATTGTCCGCACCCACTTCGGGGCCTAGCCTGCGAGCCAGAATGGCCCGCTTGCCGCCGCTACTCAATTCCCAGGGTGTTGGTTCGGCTGTAAGGTCTTTCCTACGGTAACTAGCTGATTTGCTTTAATTCCTCGATATCAATCAGGCCGCGTTGGCTGTAAAAAGTGAGTGACATGGCGCGGCTGCTGTTGGGGCATATGCCGCTGATTTGCAGGTCCCCCGTGTGATACATCGCCAGCCTGCCGTATGACTCCACGAGGAGTCGGTGCAGCTCGCGGAAAAATGCGTAGCGTCTGCCATATTGTGCGCCGGTGGCCGCCGGCTGGCCTAGCTTCTCCGGCCACCACTTTTCGTCCTTCTGCGTGTTGTCTCCGCGCGCGCGTTCTAAAATCTGATCCATGGGCCGATTCCCTCTTGTCAGACGAGAAGCGCGCGATGCTGGCTCCCTGAGCGCCGTTTGTATGTAGGCAAAAATCCCTTTATACGTAAGACACGATTTTGCGCTCTCAGCGAGGCGCGATGAGTTTGCGGTCAAGCAATATCAGGGCGCTCAGCGAAGCGGCGATGCAGGCAACCGCCCCCACGATCATCGCCGTGTGGAATGCGGCAACAAGCCGATCGCCGACTGCCGCGAGCACCAATCCGAGCAACGCGGTGGCGACCAAGCCACCGGTTCGCGCGACCGCGCTATTGAGTCCCGAGGCGGATCCGGTATGTCGCGCATCGACCGAACTGAGCACTGCTGTGGTCAGCGGCGCCACGGCTGCGCTCATGCCGAGCGCAATGACGAAAATCATGGGCAGCACGTCGAGCCAATAGCTGGCACTGCGGTCGATACGCAGCGAGAGCAGGAAACCTGCCGCCACGACGAGCGGACCGATCGTCAGCGGAAGCCTCGCTCCTATACGTGCGGCGATCCCTCCGGCGATGGGTGAGGTGACGGCAAGTACCAGCGGTAACGGCAGCAGGGCAGCTCCGGCGGCTGTGGCCGTGTAGCCTGCGGCTTTGATCAGCAAGTACGGCACGAGAACGAACAACTGACCCAGTGCACCGTAGAGCAGCAACGTAAAGAGCGTCAGCCCTACGAAACTGCGCGAGGCGAATAGCCCGAGAGGCATCATCGCCCGGTCGCCGAGCCGCTGCTCCGTTTGCAGGAAAAAAAACAGCGATCCCGCTGCAGCAATAGCGGCGAGGACGGCGTCGCGGGTCCAACCGCGTGTGCTCGAAGCAATGGTAAGGGCCCAGGTCAACGCGCCAAGGCCGAACGTCGCCGATATTCCGCCGACCATGTCGAGCGGGAAGGCGTCGGTGTCACGGTCTTGGGGCACATAGCGCCAAGCCAGGACGATTGCGCCTAATGCCAGCGGCAAGTTCAACAGGAAAATGGCTCTCCAGCTTCCCAGATCGATGAGCCATCCGCCGATCACTGGACCCACTGCGCCCATGGCCGCGCCCGTCGCGGCCCATATGCCGATCGCTCGGCCTTTGGATACACCAGAAAAGGTTTGTCCAAGAAGGGCAAGACTGTTAGGCATGAGCATGGCGGCACCTATGCCTTGCAGGAGTCTTGCGGCCAGCAACGCGTTGAGGCTCGGCGCCAACGCGCATCCCACGGAGGCGAGCGCGAATGCTGCCGTTCCCCAGATCAGCAGCCGACGGCGCCCGTAGTGATCGCCGGCGGCACCTCCCAGCAGCAGCAGTGCGCTGAGAGGCAGGAGATAGGCATTCACCACCCACTGCAGCGCGCCGGCACCCGCATTCAAGCTTTTTCCGAGAGTGGGGAGGGCCACGTTCACCACGGATCCGTCCACAAAGGCGAGACCCGATGCCAAAATTGTGGTCGCAAGCACCAGCGTCGGATGTTTAACGGCGCTCACCGGAAAAACGCTAGCCCGGATTTGCTTCCGCCATCAGACGCTCGAGCTGTTCGGGGTCCACAGGCTTGGTTAGGTGGTGATCGAATCCCGCCGCATACGCGGCGCGCTTGTCATCTTCTTGGCCCCAACCTGTGACGGCAATCAGGGTGAGGTTCGACCCCCAGGCCTCCCGCCGAATGCTTTTTGCAACCTCGTAACCATTGAGCACCGGCATACCGATATCGAGAACGGCGACATCCGGCCGATATCTCGATGCAACCTCCAGAGCTTCGGCTCCGGTATGAGCGAGGACTACATCGTGTCCGGACAAGCCTAGGAACATCCCTAAGGTTTCCGCGCCGTCACGATTATCGTCGGCGATAAGAACCCGCAGCGACAAGGGCACAGTTGGGGCGGGGGTACACGCCTCAAGCCCGATGTGGGAGTGCTGCAGGAGCGACGCGGGAAGCGAAAAAGTCAATTCGCTGCCTAGCCCTAAACCAGCGCTGCGCGCCTCGATGCGTCCGCCGTGCAATTCCACCAGGCCCTTGGCCAAAGCAAGCCCTATACCTAAGCCGCCTTCGCTGCGATCAGTATCCGAGTCGACCCGGGTAAACATGTTGAATATCCTCGTCAACGCCTCCGGTGCCAGCCCAACTCCATTGTCGCGCACGAAGATGTCGAGGCCTAAGGTGTCGACACGGCTTCCGAGCACGATGGTGCCGCCAATCGGCGTGTATTTCGCGGCATTGGTCAATAGATTGCTGACCACCTGGGTGATGCGCACCGGGTCGACCTCCAGCATGACGGGCGAAGTCGGGCGCTCCACGTTTAAAACGTGGCGTTTCGCATCGATCGCCGGTTGCGCCGCTTCCACCGCGGCGTCCAGAATCGTTTGTAGATCGACATACTCCCTTTTAAGAACGAAGTCCCCGCGAGTGATCCGCGACACATCGAGCAAGTCATCCAGCAACGAACTCATATGCGAGACTTGCCGGGAGATAATGGCCTGCGCACGTGCCAAGTCGACCGACGCCAGTCGCGGCGCATCGAGCAGCCGAGCCGCTGTGCGAATCGGCGCCAAGGGATTACGCAGCTCGTGCGACAGCGTCGCCAGAAAAACATCCTTGCGTAAGTCGGCCTCACGCAAGGCAGTCTCGGCTTGCACAATGCTGGTCACATCGACAAAGGTGACCAGGGCGCCGCTAATGGTGCTATCCGGTTCACGATACGGCAAGATGCGCATGATGTAGTGCACCGCCGCGTCGGTTCTCGCGATTTGCTTTTCGAGCGGCTGAAGCGTTTCGAGCACACGATTGACGTCTTCGCTCATAGAGTCGTAGTCGAGCCGGCTGACGATATCCGTCAGCGGACGGCCTGCATCGCTTGGAATGAGATTGTAAAGAGTGGCGATGGCAGGAGTGAAACTGCGGATGATCAGGTGCCGATCGATGAAAATCGTCGCGATCTCGGTGCTTTCAAACAGATTGCGCAGGTCGCTGTTAGCTTCGTCCAGCTCCTCGACTTTTTCTGTCAAACGTAGATTCACCGTGTGCAGCTCTTCGTTCAGTGATTGCAATTCCTCCTTCGAGGTTTCCAGCTCTTCGTTCGTGGATTGCATTTCCTCGTTGACGGAATGCAGCTCCTCGTTGGCGCTGCGAAGCTCCTCCAGGGCAGTCTGATGCTCCTCCGAGAGCGACTGCAGTTCCTCACGCGTGCTGAACAAATCGCTTTGAGATCGCGCCAATCGTTTCGAGTGGGGAAAGAGGGCTGAAATCGAGCGGCGGAGCAGGCCTGGCTGAGAGTTTCCCGATTCGTTCTGAGCTGCGGCTGTACTGGCCGCGGGGTGGGGCTCAGTAGCCGCCTCTGGATGAATTGAGGCCGATGACGCCGGCTTCGCATCACCTGGACTTTCGCCGGGCAAGGGCCGCGGGGTCAGCGGATGTCGCGGGGTGCGCCGCGTCGTCTGGTCGGGCTCGTGCAGGTTCAGGTTCAAGGCGGGACTTTTGACGTCGCGGCGCAGAAAGATCCTGGCGGCTTTGTCGAGCGGTTCGAATAATTCGCCGTGTTGAGCCGCGGATTCCGAGGCTCCCAGCAATAGAATCCCTCCCCGCATCAGGGAATAATGAAATACGGGAATCACTTCGGCTTGCAGGGCGGTATCCATGTAGATGAGCAAATTGCGGCAGGAGACCATATCCATGCGGGAGAAGGGTGGGTCACGCACCACGTTGTGCGCCGAGAAGGTGCAAAGCTCGCGGATCTCTCTTGCCACGAGGTAGCTGTCGTGCGAGGCGATGAAAAAGCGCTGCCGACGCTCCGCCGACAGTCCTTCCAAAAGAACCGACGGATAACGCCCCATTCGGGCGGTCGAAATGGCCGATGTGTCGATGTCCGTGGCGAATACTTGCACTTTAGGGACGCCGCCCAAACCGTCCATGTGCTCACGCAACAAGATGGCCAGGGAATAGGCTTCTTCGCCGGTCGCACAACCGGGTACCCAAACCCGCACGGTGCTATCAGCGTTTCTGCGGGAAAATAGCCGCGGAATCACTTTGGCTGCGAGAGTTTCGAACGTCTCTTTGTCGCGGAAGAAGCTGGTGACGCGAATCAGCAGATCCCGAAATAGAAGGACGACCTCTTCCCGGTCCAAGCGTAGACGCGCCACATACTCGTCCAGGGTCGTCGCATTGACCACTTGCATGCGCCGATGGACCCGTCGCAGAAAAGTCTTGTCTCTATAGCCGCTGAAATCGTGACCCAACTGCGCTCTAAGAATGCCGCAAATTTCCAGGCGTGCCGCATCGGTCTTTGCGGACGCATCTATGGATACCAGGTCCTGAAGTTCGATGCCTTTCATGCGCAACAGATGGCGGGGAATTTCATCGACGCTGGCGACCAAATCGACCGACCCGGTTGCAATGGCGCCGGCCGGCATTTCTCCGTATTGCAGCCTGGTGCCATCGCTGCCTTGAGCGATGGTAAGGCCTCCGCATTCCTTGATTGCCTTGAGCCCCAAGGCACCGTCGCTACCGGTTCCGGACAAAACGATGCCTACCGCACTTTCTCCCTGAGATGCTCCCAAGGAGGCAAAAAAATCGTCTATCGGGCGGTATGACTTTGCGTCTTCCGCTGTAGGTACTTGTACCCTGAGCCGTCCTTCGTTCAGCGTCAGGACCGCGTGAGGCGGCGGAACATAGACGCAATTGGGCTCAATCACCGTTTCATCACGCGCCTGCACAACCCGCATCGAGGTCCATCGGGACAGTATTTCGGGAAGCAAGCTTTTGCGGTCGGCAGGCAAGTGCAGAATCATCACGAAGGCCATGCCCGAATCCGCGGGCATGTTCTCAAAAAAACAATGGAACGCCTCCAGCCCACCTGCGGAGGCGCCAATGCCCACGATAGTCACCTTCGGGGGTGGCAAAGTGCTCAACTGCTCGCTCCAACCGAGGGGCCGGTACGCCGCCATGGCTCCTTGGGACTCTCTGGAACCGGTGTGGCAGAAAAAAGTATTTTGTTCTCGCTAAAAGAACCGTGAATTATAGTCGTTAGAGACTGATGTCAGTGCAATGCCCTCGCTGATCATAACGCGGAATGACTTCCTCGGCTCATCGAATGGCAGGGCTTCGCGATAGAACAGCCACTATCTCGCGTAGGACTATTCCTGCGGGGAATCGGACGGATTTTACCGCACGCATTTGCCAGTATGATCGCAAAAAGCGCTATAACTTAGGAATGAGTGATGACAACGCAAGAGGCACCGCGGTCAAAAACAGGAGTGCCGGGGCTCGATGAGGTCCTGCACGGGGGGCTGATTCCGTCGCGCCTCTATCTGATAGACGGCAATCCCGGCGCCGGGAAAACCACCCTGGCGCTGCATTTTCTACGGGAGGGCGTCCGCTGCGGCGAGAGATGCCTGTACGTGACACTGTCGGAAACAGCGGAGGAACTCGAGGCGGGCGCCCGATCGCACGGGTGGTCGCTGCAGGATATCGGAATTGTGGAGTTGATCGCGGACGAGCGCGAGTTCGATGGCGAGAGTCAACTGACAATGTTTCACCCCTCCGAAATTGACCTCACGGAGACCACACGTAGAGTTCTTGAAGCGATCGAGCGCGTGAAGCCACAGCGCCTGGTATTCGATTCGCTGTCCGAATTGAGGCTTCTCGCCCAGAGTTCGCTGCGCTACCGACGGCAGATCCTTGCGTTCAAGCAGTTTCTAGTGGGCCGGGATTGCACCGTACTCATGTTGGACGATCGGACCGGGGATTCCGCCGATCTGCAGCTTCAGAGCATCGCACACGGGGTGATCTCACTCGACTCCCGGGCACCCGCGTACGGCCGCGCACGGCGAGAAATGCAAGTGCTCAAATTTCGCGGCAGCGATTTTGTCAGCGGATTTCACGACCTTGTGGTGCGCAAAGGCGGGATTTCAGTGTTTCCACGCTTGGCAGCGGGAGGACAGCCCCTATCCAGCCGGAGGGAATTCATCGAAAGCGGCGTCGCGGATCTGGACGCGCTGCTCGGCGGCGGAATCGAGCGCGGCACGAGCACCTTGCTGATTGGCCCCCCCGGCAGCGGTAAGTCCAGCATTGCCCTGCAGTACACCGTGGCGGCGGCGGCTCGCGGCGATCATGCGGCGATATTTGCGTTTGAAGAGACAAAATCTGCGACCACTGTACGCTCGCAAGGTCTCGGGCTGCACATCCACGAGGGCTTAGGCGCCGGGCAGATCATGCTGCAGCAAATTGATCCGGCTGAAATCTCGCCGGGGGAGTTTGCCTACAGAGTGCGCGACAGTGTCGAACACAACAACGCGCGCGTCGTTGTCATCGACAGCCTTAACGGCTATCTGAACGCGATGCCGGCTGACAGATTGTTAACTGCTCAACTTCACGAGTTGCTCGCGTATCTGAGCAACCGTGGTGTCGCGACTTTTATTGTAGTCGCCCAAAACGGCATCATGGGATCGTCCATGCAATCGCCGGTGGATGCCAGCTATCTTGCGGATTCCGTGGTCATGTTGCGATTTTTTGAACATGCGGGGCAAGTCAAAAAAGCGATTTCAGTGCTCAAAAAACGCACGGGCGCCCATGAAGAGTCCATTCGCGAACTCTCATTCGATAGCCACGGGATTCATTTGAGCGCGCCGCTGCTGCAATTGCGGGGCGTCTTGACCGGCGTGCCGACCGAAGCCAACTCAGAGAGCCAACGCACGAACGGTGAGGCGCGGACTTAAAGATGTCCGCGCGGTCGGCCCAAAACAAAGAACGCAAGGTGTTGGTACTGCCACCGACTCGCCGCGACGGCGATGTAACTTGTGCACTGTTGAGGAACGCGGGGCTGGAGTGCGACATAGTTGGCAACGCGCGCCTGCTGGCATCGCAGATCAGTACCTCGGTCGGTGCTGTGGTGTTGACCGATTCGGTGGTCAATGATCCGGATTTATGCTCGATCGTGGATGCCTTAGAGAGGCAGCCGCCTTGGTCGGATGTTCCCGTCATTCTGTTGAGCCGATCCGAGAGCAAATCACCGGCTGACAAGGGCTGTTTTGAAAAACTCACGAACCTAACGCTGCTGGACCGGCCCACCTCGAGCCGGGCGCTCGTGAGCGCTGTTGAGGCCGCTATTCGCGGACGTGCCCGCCAGTACCAGATTCGCGATCAACTGGAATCGCTGCAGGCGGCGGACACCGCGCTGCGTGAATCAGCGGAACGCATGTCCCTCGGCGTACAGGTGGCTGGCCTGGCACTGGCCGAAGTGGATTACGCGGTTAGCGAGGTGCACCTGAGCGCTGAAGCGGCGCGACTTTTCGGGGTCGGCGACCACGCTCGGAGCCTGTCCAAAGAGGAATTTCTAGCAGTAGTACACATCGATGACCGCGATGACGTTTCACGACGGTTACTGCAAGCCGGAGACTGGCCGTGCAAGGATCCGGCTGCCATCGACTACCGGGTCGTGTGGCCCGATGGCCGCGTCAGATGGGTGAGCCAGCGCCATCACGTCGTGCTCAACGGCCTCCTGCAAAATCACGCGCGCGCGATGATTGTGGCTCTCGATGCCACAGACCGCAAAAATGCAGATCGACGCAAGGATGAATTTTTGGCGACATTGGCGCACGAATTGCGCAACCCGCTTGCACCGATTCGGACCGGCCTGCAAGCGCTTGCGCGCCCTGGCGGGGAGGTCGCGGCGGGTCCGATGATCAGATCCATTATGGAGCGGCAGTTGTCGCAGATGGTAAGGTTGATCGACGATTTGCTCGATGTCTCGCGAATCTCCAGCGGAAAAGTCGTTCTACAGTGCGACCGCGTTGATTTGCGCGCGATTGCCGAGCTGGCCATGGAGGCCAGTCAACCATTCATTACCGCGGGACACCATGATTTTCAGGCCGAGATTGCGCCAGAACCAGTGTGGGTCAATGGCGATGCCTCTCGGCTGTCGCAGGTGATTATCAATTTGCTCAACAATGCAGCCAAATACACGGCGGACGGCGGACAACTGCGGCTCCGGCTGTGGCGCACGGACATACATGCGTTTGTATGCGTGCAAGACAACGGCGTCGGCATCCCGCCCAACATGCTTGATGAAGTGTTTGATATGTTTACCCAGGTCAATGGAACTCTTGATCGAGCACAAGGCGGCTTAGGTATCGGTCTATCGCTGGTGCGGCGCATGACGGAATTGCATGGCGGTGAGGTGGTTGCGGCAAGCGAAGGCCCGGGTCGCGGCAGTACGTTCACGGTTCGACTGCCTGTGGTGGGCGCCCCGGAAACAGCGCCAGCGCTCGCCGCGCCGCGCGAGGCGCCTGACAAGCCTTGCCTGCGCGTGCTCGCTATCGACGATATCGCTGATGTAGCGGATGTTTTGAAAATGCTGCTGGACTTGGAGGGGTTCGAAACTCGGGTGGCGTACAGCGGCAAAGCCGGACTGGATGTCGCCAAGCAGTTTAGCCCCGATGTTATTATTTGCGATATCGGACTTCCTGAAATGGATGGTCACGAAATCGCCCGGAGGCTTCGCGCCGATCCGCAAACCGCTCCTGCCACGCTTATTGCCTTGACGGGATGGGGGACGGAAGGCGAAGTGCGCCGGACGCGCGAATCTGGGTTCGACTATCACCTGGTCAAACCGGTCGATTCCGCGGCCCTATTGGAACTGTTGTCGCGGATTCAGCCGCGGGTGCGTTCCGAGCTGTCCAACGGAGCGGTGGGCCTTACCGCCGACCGCGCCGCCGACTGCGAGGCCTTCACGGGTGAAGTGTGAGTTTTTGCGCGCGCCAATTCAGCAATTCGGCGACGTAAATTTCGTTCTCCGACGGACACGCTAATTCGTGTATCCAGCCGAATTTTTTTAAGGTCTTGCCCGTTCCACCCAGCCAGCCTAGTACCTTGCCCTCGAGCGAGAGCTTATATATGCGGCCTGGATAACCATCAGACACGTAGAGATATTGCACAGGCCCGGGCGTTATGCACAATGCCCAGGGCGCGCCGGCGTGCATGCTGCCTGGGCTGGTTTCTGTCGGTCGATTGCCGATGGCGACAGCACTGTTGGGCGGAGCAGGCATGTCGATCTTGATCGTGTTCAGCAACTTGCCGCCAGTGTCGAACACCTGGATACGTACATTGCCGCGGTCCGCCACATAAATGCGATTTTGGGAATCGATCGCAATCGAGTGCAAGGTATTGAATTGACCAGGTCCAGAACCCGGCTCGCCCCACGTCCCTACCCAGTTTCCGTCCTTGTCGTACTTGGCCACTCGTGAGTTGATATAGCCGTCGCTGATATAAAGATTATCCTCGGAGTCCCAAGTCATGTCGGTCACTTGACGGAACAAACCGTCGATGGGCGGCAAGGGAGGCTTCGGATGATCAAGTGGGTGCGCACTCTCGTCCGCCGCCTCGGGCTTTCGGCCGAACACCCGGGTCACGCGCCCGTGTGGGTCGAACCTCACCACCATATCGGAACCCTTATCGGCAACCCAAATGTTGTCGTATCGGTCGACTCTCACGGCATGGGCGAACGACCAAGCGTATAAGTTCTTGCCAATTTCCCGCACATATTTGCCGGTCGGATCGAACTCGAGCAACTGGGCCGCGGCCGCTCCGTAAGCGGGGCCGCTGGTGTTGCCTCGAGACAGGACAAACACGTGCTTCTTGGAGTTGACGGCGATTCCGGTTACTTCCCCGAAGAAAGTTCCCTCGGGCAGCTTGAAGAAGTCGGGCGTAGAATCGAAGGGTATTTCGGGGGCCGACTGGGCGAGCGCAGGCCCCGACCAGAGGAGACTCGAAATCATCGCTGTCCAAAGACTTCTCATGGCGGCCCCGCGAATGCGATTACGAATCGTACAGTCTAAGTCGAACTGCGCGGGAAGTAAGAAAATTTCTGGCCTGCGATGGAGGCGAAGTACATGAGTCTGCCAAACACAGCAGCTTGGACGTTCCGCCCCGATAACTCTGTCGGTGCAACGAGCTAGCGTCCGTAGGGAATCCGGTAATCCCGCCGGCGCGCGATTCGTGCCATGCTGAGGCGATGCTCAATCCTATGTGGACAATTTTTGCTTCTGTTTTATGCACCTTGATCGTGGTGCTTATTTTTGCAAATCTCCGCACACCTGAAAAAGAGCCCCACCATAAAGTAAAGCATCTTCACGGAATTCGTGATGCTCAGCTGAAGCGTGAAATGGCAACGCTGCTCGGGCCAGCGATCTTGCCTGGCAGCCAAGTCACAGCGCTGCAGAACGGCGATGAAATCTTTCCGGCCATGCTTGCGGCCATACGGGAGGCACGACGCACCATTACGTTCGAAACTTATATCTATTGGACCGGAGACATCGGCGAGCAGTTTGCCAACGCGCTCATTGAACGTTCCGCCGCGGGCGTAACCGTGCACGTCATGCTCGACTGGGTTGGATGCAGCAAACTATCCCGGGAACTCATTGGAAGAATGACGCATGCCGGGATTGAAATTGAACGATACCACGCGTTGCGTTGGTTCAGCTTGGGACGACTGAATAATCGCACGCACCGCAAGGTGCTGATCGTCGATGGGGCAGTAGGCTTTACCGGCGGCGTGGGCATCGCCGACCAATGGGGAGGACACGCGCAAGATCCGAGTCATTGGCGCGACATGCACTTCAAGGTCGAGGGACCGGCCGTCGCCCAGATGCAGGCGGCTTTCCTGGACAATTGGATCAAAACAACCGGCTGCGTTCTGCACGGGGATGAGTACTTTCCAGCCCTCTCCCCGATTGGCGGGCAGGAGATGCAAATGTTCACCAGCTCGCCGGACGGGGGCATGGACAGCATGCGCTTGATGTACTTGCTTGCCATCACGGCCGCGGAGCGCTCAATAGATATCGAAGCGGCCTATTTCATTCCAGACGATCTCATGATCGGGGAGCTGCAAAGCGCGCGCGGCCGAGGCGTTCGGATACGCGTGCTGGTCCCCGACAAGTATCTCGATTCCGAGACGGTGCGCAGAGCGTCGAAGCGGGCCTGGGGGAGGCTCCTGAAGAGCGGCGTAGAGATTTATGTCTATGTGCCGACAATGCTGCATTGCAAGATGCTGATCTTCGATGATTACATGGTGTCAATAGGGTCGACGAATTTCGATATGCGCTCGTTTGAGCTCAATGATGAAGCAAGCTTGAATGTTTATGATGCAGCCTTCGCACAGCAAATGACGCAAGTGTTCGAACACGACTTGAAGTCCTCGACGCGATACACCTATCAAGCGTGGCAGAGCAGACCGTGGGGCCAGCAACTCGCTGAATTGATCCTGCTGCCTATCAGATCGCAACTGTGATTTCGCGCATCACTGCTCGTGATCACCTGAATTGACCGTCAGGTGTACATTGCGCAAGTCCAGCCGTTTTCGCAAATCAGTCACGTCGGACACCGTTACCTCGGCGGCCTGGTTTCCCCAGCTGTTGCGGATGAATGTAGACACATCCGCAATTTCTCGATCCGTGAGCTTCCAGGCAAAGCTCGGCATGCTCAACGGCGAGGGGCGCGACAAGCTGATGCCGATTTGCGTGCCCGCCAAGACTAAGTGCGCAACGCCGGTGGCATCCTGTTGCTGGAGCATTGCGTCGTTGCCCAGCGGGGGGAATACCCGCGACTGGCCGACCCCGTTTTCCAAATGGCAAGAGGCGCACGCATCCGAATAAATTGCTGCGCCCCGGCGCATCGCGCCCGAATCTGGCGCCGAGGCGGCGATCGTGGCGCTAGCGGGTTGGCTTTTTAGGTAGACCGCAATTGCACGCCGATCGGCGTCGTTCATCAAGGATGTGGAGAAGGTGATGACGTCGGCCATTCCGCTTCCCGCAGCGGCGCGGGCGTTGCGCCCTGAAGCGAGGTATTCGGCAATATCTTCAATGCTCCAGTTGCCCAATCCAGTGCGCATATTGGCGGTCAGATCCGGTGCTATGCCATTGTCGATTTTGCCGCCGTGAAATTCCTGCTTGGATTTGTCGGCTCCAAGCGTATTTTTCGGCGTATGGCAACCGCCGCAATGACCGAGACCATTGACCAGGTAGGCACCGCGGTTCCATTGGTCCGATTGGCCGGGATCGGCCTGAAAATCATGGCTGTCGAGATAAAGTAAATTCCACATCCCGACGCTGGCGCGAATGTTGAGCGGAAAAGGCAGTTGATTCTTAGGCGGCGTATATTTGACCGCCGGCACCGTCTTAAGATACGCATATATCGCGTCGATGTCGGCGCGGCTGGCTCGTCTGAACCATGGATAGGGGAAAGCGGGATATAAGTTCTCGCCTTCGTCATCTTTGCCATCGTGCATGGCACGGTAGAATTGATCGCTTGTCCACGCGCCGATGCCGGTTTCTTTATCGGGCGTGATGTTCGAGGTGTAAATCACGCCGAACGGAGTGTTCAGTCCCAGTCCTCCCGCGAAAGGCTCTCCACCGTCGCGAATATGGCACGACATGCAGTCTCCCGCCGCCACTAAATATTGCCCGCGGCGCACCTGCGCGGCGTTGGGCATCGAGTCGTCGAATTTCCTGGTTAGAAGTTCGATGGGAGTAACCGCGGAACTGAGGTGCGCGGGCAGGGCCGGCATTTGGCTCAACGCCAGCCCCGCGCCCAGGATCGCCGACACAGAACCACCGAGAAGCAAAATTCGCAAGCGCCGGAGACCGCTCATGGGATTTACGCTCTGACCAAAGGGCCGGGAGCTTTGAGATACTGCGACTTGATGGCGTCGGCAGAATGATAAGCGAGCGCGGCAAGCGTCGCCGTCGGGTTGTAGCCGGCGTTTTGTGGATACGCACCGGCGCCCATCGAGAAAACGTTGGGTACGTCCCATGACTGCAGATACTTATTGACAACGCTGTTCGCGGGATTGTCGCCCATGATAGCGCCCCCCGTATTGTGCGTAGTCTGATAGGGAACCACGCTCCAGGGTCCTATGCGCCGGTTGAGTTTGATTTCACGGGGCCCCATCGCTTTTGCCAACTCTGCGGCACGATCGGTCAAGTAATCGGACATTTTGTGGTCGTTTGGCGTGAAATCGAAGGTCATGCGCAGCATCGGCCGGCCATGAATATCGCGGTACGTCGGATCCAAATCCAAATAGTTGCCGCGCGCGCTCATGCACGAGCCATGCACGCTCAACGAGAAGGATCGCAAATAGTTTTTCGCTGCCGCATGCTTCCACTCAAGCCCCCACGCGGGCGTACCCTGAGGCGTGTAAATCATTTCAATGGGGCGTCCCCCAGTGACCATTCCGGCGATGTAGGCACCGCCGATGAAGCCTAAGCCGCCGTGGTCGAAATTGTCGCCGTTGAAATCGTCGATCACCGTGGCAAGCGCGCCCGCGCCGATAAAGGGATTGATGATCTTGTCATCGAAGAACACATTCACCGAGGACATGGTCTGGTAGGCATAGTTTTTACCGACGACCCCCTCACCCGTCTTAGGGTCGTAAGGCTTGCCAATGCCGGATAGCAGCAATAGCCGCACGTTTTGCAGAACGTAGGCGGAGAGAATCACCATCTCGGCTGGCTGAAAGAATTCCTCGCCCGCGCTGTTGACATAGGTGACGCCGGTTGCACGTTGTTTGTCGGGTGTGAGTTCCACCCGCAAGACCTCGCATTCGGTTTTCAAGGTAAAGTTCGATTTGCGTAATAGATAGGGCAGGACAGTGGTCTGCGGGCTGGCCTTAGAATAATTTCCGCAGCCGAACTTCTCGCAGAAACCGCAGTAGGTGCAGGCACCCATCTGCGCCCCGAGAGGATTCGTATAGGGTTGAGACATGTTGCCGGTCGGGTGCGGAAAGGGATGGCGGCCTAACTCTGCCGCAGCTTTGCCGAATAGGGTTGGGCCATAGGTCTGAGCCATGGGCGGGGTGGGATATTCGTTTGCCCGAGCTCCCTCGAACGGGTTGCCTCCAGGCTGGATTTTTCCTTGAAGGTTGCCTGCCTTGCCGCTGGTGCCGCATAGCTGGTCAAATTGATCGTAGAAGGGCTCAAGCTCATCGTACGTGATGCCCCAATCCTGGACCGTGAGGTCAGCGACCGATTTCTTGCCGTAACGTTGTTGGTTGTGACTCTTGGTCTGGAAATCCGTAGGCAAAAATCGCCAAATCTGACCGTTCCAATGCACGCCGCCGCTGCCGACACCGGTGCCGAGCAGAAAAGAGCCGAGCCGCCGCATGGGCAGTGCTTCCTGATCCATGTTGTTCCGGATCGTGAGTGTGTCGTAGCTGAGATTCTGAAATAGGTGATGGCGCCACATATAGCGCAGTTCGTCCTGGGCGAATCCTGCGGCGAAATCAGTGGCGGTATCTCGCCAGGGCCCCCGCTCCAGCGCCACCACGCTCAAGCCCGCGTCGCATAGTTGCTGTCCCATGATCGCGCCCGTCCAGCCAAAACCCACTAACACGGCGTCAACCGGTTTGAGCGTGGTGGCCACCTTAGCTCTCCGTCCAGCCGGGCCGGCCTTTAAAGCCGACGGGAGGATAAGGAACGCGCTCGCCATGGCGCGAAACCCACTCCTTGTAATCGTAATGCGCGCCGGGGAAGCCAATCATCTTCCAAGCCCCCATGTCTTTGTTGCCACCGTAGATCGGATCTGAAAAATAACCTTCCTTGGTGTTCTGGAGGAGCATCGCGAAGAACGACTTGCCGTCTATGCTGCCCTCCAGCGTGATCTCGCCGCTCTCGAGGCCCTTCAAGAATTTGTCCTGATCGGGAGCCGTGAGCGCGGCAAAGGAGGCAGACCCGAGTTTTGCGCTGGCGTAGCGATCGATTTCAGCGATGGCGGCGCGGTAGAGTTGCGCGGGATTGAAGCGGCTTTGGTAACCCTGCTCTGGGGTGCCTTTGGGCCAAGGTCCCCCGAGATAATAATGATCGCCGCGTCCGAAAGGTCCGGCGAGCTGGCGGTCCAAGAAAAAGGGGACATTCGCTTCGACTGCACCGGGACCGATCGGGTCGTTTGGAATCAAGCGTCCCACCGCAGCTTGGATGAACGCCACCTCGCTAGCTGTAAAGAATACATAACCGGAACCGGATACACCGGGGGGCGCGTCCGCGGTGCCTTCTTTCCATGGGACCGAACCGTGGATGGTTTGCGGAGGAGCACCGAGTTCACCATCATGGATGGCCGCCGCCGCAGCACCCGCGACCCCAGCGACGCTGCCGACTAAAAAACGGCGGCGATCCAGATTCACTTTCCTCGCCATGTCACCCTCTCTAACAGGAAACGGTGCCTTACGCTGTCCGAAGCCAAGTTACGAAACTGAACTTCATTTGCAGGCTCGTCAAGCCTCTATGCCCAGAGGAATCGCGTGGCGGGCTGGCTCTGGAGAGCAGTGGCTTGAACAGCGGCCCGGCCATCAGCGTGGCGACCACCGCCATGATGACCAGCGTGGTTAATACCGAGCCGCGCCCACCATCACGATGAGCTGCGTGTTCAGCTTCAGACGTACCTGAATAGCCGTCATTATGCGATAGAATCTATCTCAAGTTACGATATAAGGACGCACCGTGCTCGATGGCGTTTCGCTGGATCAGTTGAAGGCGTTCATTGCCTCCGTTGACGAGGGCAGCTTTTCGGCCGGCGCGCGCAAACTTCGCCGCGCCCAATCGGCGGTCAGTGAGTTGGTCAGTAATTTGGAGGCCCAGATCGGCGTAGCCCTGTTCGAGCGTTCGGGGCGCTATCCAAAGTTGACGCCGGCGGGGGTGCTTCTTCTCGGCGATGCGCGCAGCGTCGTCCGCGACGTCGATCTCTTGAAGGCGCGAGCCAAAGGTATAGCCGGTGGCTTAGAGCCGGAACTTTCGGCGGTCGTGGATGTTCTTTTTCCGATTGAGGCGATCGCGGAATCTGCAAGAGAGTTCAGAGATCGATTTACGCGCACTACTCTGCGACTCTACGTCGAGGCGCTCGGCGGCGCGGTTAAGCCCGTGCTGGACGGCCGATGCAGCGTCGGTGTTATCGGCTCGCTGCCTGTCATGCCTTCCTCGATGACGGCGGAACGATTGCAAGGCGTCGTCATGATAATGGTGGCTTCTCCCGAGCACCCCCTCGCTGCAATCCGGGGCATGATTCCAAGAACCGAGCTCGCCGTGCACGTCCAGCTGGTGCTTACAGATAGCTCTGACTTGTCGGCGGGACGAGAATTCGGCGTGTTTTCGCCGCTAACCTGGCGGCTTGGCGATCTGTTTGCAAAGCACGCATTTCTTCTAAGGGGGCTTGGGTGGGGCGGCATGCCTTTAGATGCAGTGAAACAAGACCTCCACGAGGGGCGGCTCGTCATGCTGTCGATCGAGGATATCCCGGCGGAAGGGTTGATTTTACCGATGTCGGCTGTCTACCTCACCGCAACTCCACCGGGCCCTGCGGGGCGTTGGCTCCTTGAGCGGTTGAAACAATGCCCGACCCAACAATTGAAGTCGTGAGATATCGCCGGTATGCAGCGGTGTCTCTGAATGCCTTTTCATGCGGACTTCTCCTTCAGTTTATGACTGTCCCCGGCGCGCAGCGGCATATGGTAGATTTTTTTTAGCTCGCCAATTTGCGCCAAGGTTTCTTTTGAGAATGCGCTCTTCCCTTCGAACGCGTGCAGCACAATGCCCTCGAGCAAATCGCCCAAGCTTAGATCTTTGAGCTCGGCCAATGCTTTCAGCACCTTTAAAAGCCGTTTCTCGATTCTGATACCAGTCTGGACTCGCTCAATTTCAAGGATGCTAGTGATCCTGTATTTAGATGGTACCAAGGTACCAAAAT
The DNA here is from genome assembly GCA_036401515.1 of Steroidobacteraceae bacterium. Classification (GTDB taxonomy): domain Bacteria; phylum Pseudomonadota; class Gammaproteobacteria; order Steroidobacterales; family Steroidobacteraceae; genus Bog-1198. The sequence continues at coordinate 5,499 of DASWUU010000315.1, read as the reverse complement.
ACATAAGTACAGTCAATAACGATTCAAGTTAAATATTGCACCGCTGGCTGAGGGAGCCCAGAATCAATACCATCTGTGATTTCGACCGACTATGGCGGCCGCCAATATAGGTACGATGTAAGCGACTATGATCAAAACGCCGTCCACGGATCGACCCTCCGCCATCCATGTGAGCCAGTTCACTGCGGCTAAGCTGTTGGTGTTGGGCGCTGTAGGCGTGCTTCTGTATGTTGCTCATCAGGCGTTCATTCCCATTGCGCTGGCGCTGCTTGCGGCGCTGGTGCTATCGGGCCTGGTGGAAGCGCTGCTGAAATTTAGAATCCCGCGCAGCCTGAGCGCCACCGTTATATTGATCGCATTTCTGGCCGCATCGGCGGGCCTGGTCGACTTGATGTGGGCGCCCGCCCAGCAGTGGTATTTGACCGCTCCTGCGACCATGAAAATCATCAAGCGCAAGTTATCGCCCGCGGCGAAATTCATTTCGCGCATCGAGGAAATTCGAGCGAGCGCGGGCACCATCACCGGCGCGCCGGGTACTGCGGCGCCGTCAGCCGCCCCCGCGGCCGTCCCGAACGAGGGTTCGCCGGCTCTCATTCTCGATGCAACGCGCGGCATCATGGTGAGCGTGTTGACCTTCGTGATCGTGACATTGTTCTTACTGGCGGGCGGCCCCCCCATGATCGCGCGCATGACGGCTGCGTTCGTGGACGATCTGAACGCGGCCCACGTGCTCGATGTGATCGAAAAGGTGCGCAAGGAAGTGGGCAGATTCTATGTGACTACTGCCATCATCAACATCGGCTTAGGACTCGCGACCGCCGGACTCATGACGATGTTAGGAATGCCCACGCCGTATTTATGGGGGATCGTCGCAGCAACGTTGAACTTCATCCCCTACGCCGGTCCCGCAACCACGCTGATCCTGCTGACATTGGTGGCAACGGTTAGCTTTGATAAGTTAGGTCAAGTTGCGGCGGTTTCGGTGAGCTATACCGCATTGGCAGCCGTCGAGGGTCAGATTATTCAGCCCTTGTTTGTGGGCCGGCGTCTCGAAGTGAATCCACTGCTCATCTTCCTGGCCTTATGGTTTGGGGGACTTTTTTGGGGCATCGCCGGCGTCATACTGGCGACGCCAGCCTTGGTCGCCTTGAAAGTGGTGGCGGAACACGCGCTCAGAGGCACTGCATTGATGGAGTTCCTCGGCCCTAACGATCAAACGCCGAACAAGCGCAAAGGCCTGCAGCGGCTGGTGCCCCCGATGAAACGCAGGGTAAAAGCGGCTCAAGGATCAACCGACAGCCTGACTTGAAGTCGCGGGCCATCGCGGCGTCTGTAGTTACAAAAGCTTTTCAGCCCGGATGGGTAGCTCGCGCACTCGCTTGCCCGTGGCGTGGAAAACCGCGTTCGCCACCGCAGCATTCATTCCCACGATTCCGATCTCGCCGATTCCTTTGATCCCCAGAGGATTTACGCGCTCATCTTTTTCCGAAACCATGATGATCTCGACTGAGGGTACATCTGCGTTCACCGGAATCAGATAGTCGGCCAGGTTATCGTTGATGTAGCGGGCGGAACCTAAGTCCATCTCCGTGTCCTCGAACAATGCGGACGACAGGCCCCAGATCGCGCCGCCCATGAACTGACTATAGGCCGCCTTTGGATTGACGATCGTGCCGGCGGCAAACGCCGAGACCACCCGCGGAACGCGAATTTCACGCGTTCGGCTGTGCACCCGCACCTCGACAAAGTGCGCGCCGAACGCGAAAGCAGAGACATCCTTGCGGCCTGCCCCGCCCAACATCGTCGGTTTGCCTTTGCTCATGTCGGCAACAGCCGTGCCCGGTAGGCCTTCCGGAATATTTTCGGCATACACCTCCAGTCGATGGCCGGTCCGCGTTGCGGCCTTGGACAACGGCTCGCTCTTGCCGGTGGGGTCGACCAGCTTTCCATCGGAGAGACTCAAATTGTCCGCCTCAGTCCCGTGAAAGGGACTGTCCGCCGATGTGACGGCCGCCCTCGCGATGCGCCGTCTCAACTCTTCGCATGCCTTCACAACGACGTTGGCCGCAGAGGCCGCATTATTGGAGCCTCCGGCAATCATGACGGGCGGCAAATCGCTGTCGCCCATACGCACGGTTACATCATCTACCTTGATTCCGAGAGAGCGAGCCGCTGCAATAGCCACTAAGGTATAAGCGCCAGTGCCGATCTCGTGGCCGGCCAGCCCGACATCCGCTTTGCCATCCGGCGTCAACGACAGGCGGACAGCCGCGGGACCCATGTTGCTGGGATAGCACGCGGTGGCACAGCCGAAGCCCACCAGCCATTCGCCGTCGCGCATTGAGGCAGGCCGTGCGTCGCGATTCGCCCAGCCGAATTTCGCTGCCGCCTGATCGAAGCATTGCATGAGAGACCTGGAAGAGAAGGGCAATCCCGTGACCGGGTCCATCTGCGTGTCGTTCACTCGACGCAACTCAATCGGATCCATTTTGAGTTCATAGGCCAGTTCGTCCATGGCGCTTTCAAGTGCGAACATATAAGGGGTCTCGGGCGGTGCCCGCATGTAGCCCGGCGTGTTGCGATCCGCATGCACCACATTGACCGCCGTGGCGATATTCGGGCACGCATACATGCGAGCCGTGCTCTCGACGCCGGCGACGCTATAGCCTGAGGGCCTCGAGGTGACCTCCCAGCCTTCGTGCGATAACGACGTGAGCTTACCATCTGCGCTTGCGCCCAGCTTGATGTGCTGACGCGTTTCCGCTCGATATGTCGCGATCGTAAAACTCTGATCGCGGGTCGGCACGAGCTTGACTGGGCGGCCCACGCGTTTCGCGGCGATGGCCACCCAAGCGGTGCGAGGATTCGGACCCTTGCAACCAAATGCTCCGCCAATATAGCGGGAGATAGCACGGACATGATCAGGATCAATCTTGATCTGTGCCGCAACCGAATTCTTGGTGCCCCACATGAATTGCGAAGGCTCGTAAATGGTCAGCTTCGGGCCGTCCCACGCGCAGGTCGCAGTAAAAAGCTCGATGGGATTGTGATGTTGAGTCGGAGTCGCATATTTCGCCTCGAATTTTACGGCTGCGGCCGCAAAGGCATTGGCTGCGTCGCCCTTTTTCGGGTCGGGCCCTCTTTGCGGCTTATGCGGCTGGGATTCCGCGCCCGGCGAATCAAAAGAGGCGCTTGGCTGTTCCTCAGCATAGGTTACGTCTACCTTGTTTGCCGCCTCGCGTGCTGCCTCGTACGTTTCGGCCACGACCACCGCAATGATCTGTCCGTCGTGCCAAATTCGATTGCTTTCGAGCGTCGTCGTGGTCGGTCCCCCGTCCGGACCCTTCGGCGGTTGAGTCTCATTCCCCACATTCTCGTAAGTCAGAATATCGAGTACACCCCGCACCGCCTTCGCGCGCTCGAGCTTGAAAGCGCTGATGCTGCCGCGCGCGATGGAACTGGTGACGAAATACCCATAAGCCGGATGGGCCACCGGTTCGTCAGAGGCGTATCGGGCCGCACCGGTGACCTTCGCCACCCCATCGATCCGCGATGTGGGTCTTCCGAATAATTTTTCCTTGCCTTGCATCATGACGCCCCGCCGGTGACCTGCAACGCTTTGGCCTCGAGCAGGGCACGCACGATGGTCCGCCGAGCCAACTCAGGCTTGTAGTCATTGTTACCATGGCTCATGGCACCCTTGAGCGCGGCAGCGGCTGCCGCAGCCGCACCCGATTCGGTAAGCGGCCTTCCGACCAGCATTCTTTCCGCATCCTGAGAGCGCCAGGGCTGATATGCCATGCCGCCAAGACCGATTCGCGCCTCGCGCACTGTTTCGCCGTCCAACGCGAGCGCAACCGCCGCAGAAGCAATCGCGAATTCGTAAGAAGCCCGATCCCGCACCTTGAGGTAGAGCGAGCGCCGCGTCCAAGCGCCGGCAGGTATCTGGAATGCAACGATGAGTTCACCGGGTTTCAGCGTGGTCTCGATGTGTGGTTGGGACTGGACCGGCGCGTGCAGTGAGGCGAAGGGGATCCGACGGGACCCTTCGGGTCCGGTCAACTCCACTTGGGCGTCCAGCGCGATCAGTGCTATCGCGAAATCCCCTGGGTACTGAGAGATGCAGGTGTCATCGACGCCGAGCACGGCGTGATTGCGATTGAAGCCCTTGATGGCCGCGCAGCCAGACCCAGGGACGCGTTTGTTGCAAGCGCTCCAGCTTGGGTCGCGGTAGTAAGGACATCGCGTCCTCTGCAGGACATTGCCGCCGAGCGTGGCCATATTCCGTATCTGCGCGCTGGCCGCAAGCTGCAGACTTTGCGCGATGACCGGAAATTGCGATAGCACCCGCGCATCGTCCGCGACAGTGGACATTTTCGCGAACGCCCCTAATCGCATGCCACTGGGCGTAAAGTCAATTCCGGTCCACGAGGCGCGGACCGGTCCAAGATCCACAACTCGCTGCGGCCTCAAAACCTCGAGTTTCATCAGGTCGATGAGCGTGGTACCGCCGGCCAGGAATTGCGTCGGCGCATCGGTCTCACCTTGACCGGTTGCGGCACCGAGCTTGACCGCTTGCGGCAAGTCAGCGGCGCGTTCAAAAACGAAAGGGCGCACTAACTTGTCTCCATGTTTTCTCGAGCTTGCTTGATCGCCGCCACAATCTTCGGGTAAGCCGCGCAACGGCACAAGTTGCCGCTCATGTACTCTTGAATGTCGGCGTCGGTCTTGGCATGTCCCTCCTTGACGCACGCGATGGCCGACATGATTTGGCCGGGAGTACAGTAGCCGCACTGGAACCCGTCCTGATCGATGAAGGCCTGCTGCATGGGATGCAGTGCGTGGCCCTTGCCGGCCACGCCTTCGATGGTTTCTATGTTCTTGCCCTGCGCGGCGACGGCAAGTGTAAGACAAGAGAGCACGCGCTCACCGTCGATGTGGACGGTGCAAGCGCCGCATTGACCCTGATCGCAACCTTTTTTTGTGCCGGTCAAAAGCAAATGCTCGCGCAACGCGTCGAGCACCGTAACGCGCACATCGAAATTGAGCTCGCGTGGCTTGCCATTGACGGTGAGGTGCAGCGGAAGATTGGCCGCGGCCGGTGTTTTTGGCACGTCGGACTGCCGCCCCATGAGCGGCTCGATACTGACTGCAGCTAGCGCGGCACCGCCGGTGAGCACTTCTCTTCTGCTTAAGGTGGTCATGAATTTAACGCTCGAGGGATCAGCAGCGAATATTGGCCCGTCACCTGTAACCCTTGCATCGCCTTATGACGGCAAGCCGATGTCGGATGGGGCCTACGTTCGCGCCGATTCACATGTTGCCGCATCGTTAAACGGCCATAATGAGCCGGGAGCTAACAGGAGAAGATCAAATGGCCACGGGTAGCCGCGAGAGAGACATCAAGTTGTTGGTCACGAAATTCGTAAAGCTGGTGGAGTCTTTGGAACCGGGAGAGCGGCTGTCCATTAAAAAGGTTGGCGCTAAAAAAACCACGCG
>DASWUU010000314.1:0-2695 GCA_036401515.1 Steroidobacteraceae bacterium | reverse complement strand
ATGGCGCAGGTGCAACTTGGCTTTAATTTGAGTCATGCCTGGCAGATCCTGTACACCGCGCGCGAGAAAGTGATCGACGTGCTGCCGGGCACGCTGACGGGGGTTCCCTCGATCCAAACGCGATTCCCCGGCACGCTGGGTACCAACCCACAATTGCTCAACCGGATCTCCTTGGTGTACGACAGCCGCGATGATACGACCATCCCCACGCACGGCATGAAATGGGTGGTTTATGCCGGTGCTGCTTCCAAGCAGGGCGTGTTCAACGATTCGAGCTATAGCGAGGCCGGAATCGACGGTCGCGGCGTCTGGCCGGTTGCGCCGGACATCGTGCTGGCGGCGCACCTGTCGCTGCGTTATTTGCTTACCGCGAAAGACGTGCCGTTTTGGGCCTTGAGCAGTCTGGGAGGCGGTCAAGTCCAGATCGGCGGCGAGCAGCCGCTGCGGGGCTTCGGCGACGGTCGATTCTATGATCGAGATTCGTTTTCAAGCACCGTCGAGCTGCGCCGAAAAGTATTCACCTTCGATGCGGTCACTACCAAACTGGATATCGAAGTCGCGCCCTTTGTTGATTTCGGCCGGGTCTTCGCGCATTCCAACACGAATCCACTTTTTCACGTGCACCCGGTGGTAGGGGCAGGTTTCCGCGGTATTGCCAGACCTTTCGTCGTGGGGTATGTCGACATAGGCTTTGGCAGTGAGGGACCTGCCGTCTTCACCGGACTCAACTATCCCTTCTGATAGGAGCCTCATGAGCATCACTTCCTTTGAGATCATTTCCGTTCCCGTTTCAGACCAAGAACGCGCCAAGCTGTTTTACCGGGACATCTTGGGGTTTGAATTGTTGCGCGAGGAAGCCATGGGTCCGAGCGGCAAATGGATCCAGCTCGCACCCAAAGGATGTTCGACGACGATTGCGCTGGTATCTTGGTTCGAGTCCATGCGTCCCGGCGGGTTACAAGGTGTCATGCTGAATGTCACCGACATTGACCGCGATCATCGCGATCTTAAAGGGCGTGGGCTTGAGCTCACCGAGATCGGCGAGCAGCCGTGGGGCCGTTTCGCGACGTTCAAGGACCCCGATGGAAACGGCTGGATCTTGCGGCAACCGCCTGCTCTCTAGCAAGGCGGCGCGGCAGGTGAAGTCGCCGGCTCAGTTAGTGCATAATCAATCGCATGAATGAACCTCGAAGTACGCGTCTGCGGCCGGCGGGCTCGATGGTCGTCACGCGCGTTCGGCAGCAGAATCCGATAGAGACCGCATGTGTCACGGTTCTTTTTGCCGATCTGCGAGGCTATACCGGGATGGTCGAGCGCTTACCTGCCGCTCGGGTGGTACCGCTGTTAGATGAATTCTTCCAAGTTCTGGGGGGCGCGGTCCACGGGTTTGGCGGGCAGGTATATCACATGGCCGGCGATGGAATTATGGCCGGTTTTGGGGGCAAGCCAGAAAGTGGCAACGGAGCGGCCAAGGCGATTGCCGCCGGCCACGCCATGCTGGAAGGCTTCATGCCGGTTGCCGAGCGATGGCGCAGCGAACTGTCCATCGAGGCGGGGGTCGGCATAGGCCTGCATTTGGGTGAGGTCGCGTTTGGCCTGTTAGGTCCTCCGAAACGCAAGACCACCACTTTGGTCGGCGACACCGTGAATGTAGCCGCGAGACTGTGCAGCCGAGCGCGCGCCGGCGAGGTTTTGTTTTCCTGTACGGTGGCCGCGGCGCTTCGTGATTCGCCCGATAACGAGGGAAGCGTGGGTTTCGCCTCATTTTTACAGCTTCCGCAGTTCGAATTGCGTGGGCGACGTGGCCCGATCGATATCTGGTGCGTGCCCGCTCCCGATCGCGTCTCGCTGTAACGATTCTGAAAGATGGTGCCCCGAGCCGGGGTCGAACCGGCATGGCCTTGCGGCCAACGGATTTTCTTACCCGCTACGACTTTCGCCGCCGCGCAGTTGCGCGTTTGGAGTCTGGAGTGCGCCTCGACCGTGGGTGTTCGTAAAAAACTGCCTTTAGGTCCCCGCCGTCCACTCTCTACACCTGCCGGCCGTTCTGCACGTGTCCGGATTGGCTCGGCGTTGCCTCGGGAGTCCCCAGGGGTTCGCCGACTTTGACGGGATCCGGCAGGGCGTTTCCGCGGCTGCCGCTCAATAACTTTAAGTCCGTTGCGTCTACCAATTTCGCCATCGGGGCCCAGCGCGGCAGTGTACCTGGGATCGCCGGCCCACGGCGAGACAGCTGGAGTCGCGGGGACCTAAGTATAGGTCCCCGCCCACCCATTACCTGTCTGTTGACTTGTTACTTGTCCAGCTTGGTGACCTTGGTACCTTCCAGTGAAACATCGCCAATCAGGCCTTTTTCACCAAAGACGAAAGCCAGGATGGGTCGTTGCAATGTCTGGGTGTCATATTCGCCGCCGGCACCCTTGGACAAAACTGCAACGCCGGTATCGGCGCCGATAGTCCAGCCATGGCTACTCATGAACTTGTCCAACGCTTCCTGCGTCATGAATAAAATGACTTCCTTATGTTTCGCCAAGCCAAGCGTCAAACCGACCGAGGCTGAGGCAACGCTGTAGTAGCCAGCAGGTTGTCCATTGACGAGCAATGCGCCCTCGCCGAATTGACCACCCACGCCGACTCCGCCCTTCGTGACTTTCGGGAATACTAGAGCACCCTTGGCACGAGCAACCAAGTCCTT
>DASWUU010000313.1:0-11478 GCA_036401515.1 Steroidobacteraceae bacterium | reverse complement strand
GCCGCCTCAAAGGCGGCCTCGTCGGCGTCGCTGCGACCGTAGGAGCCGGCCCCCGGCCTCCACACCACGCGCACCTGCTGCACCGGCAGCCCCAGAAGCTTGGCAAGTCCGGCGCGCATCGCGTGCGGCTTTTGAGTGTCGGAATAAATCAATGCACATTCTGCGCTCACGTCGGCGACGGCCACCGAAGGCGCCATGCGTGCGTGCGACTGAAATGGCAGTTCGTACTCGGCGTTCAATACCCGCGCGGAGTCTTCAATGATGCGCTCGGTGGGTAGCGGATCATACGGTACGGTCTTACCGAAGAATGCATTCGCGGCATTACCGGTAACCGGCGCGGCCTGACGAATGTGCTCATGAAGCTCGGACATTGACGGAAAAGGAGCCTCCGTCTTCGACCATGTGACGCGCAGCCGCTGCGCTGCCTTGATCGCGCCCCACTCGGTCGGCGCCACCACACCGAGCAGATTACCAACCCGCCCGACCTGTTCGCTCCTGCCTTTATCGAGTGATCCCTCATCAACGCTCTGGGGTATCGCATTCGCGACCGGCGGACGGACCATCCGTCCATGCAGCATCCCGGGTATCGACACGTGGTGACAGAATTCGGTCGATGCAAAGATTTTTCCGGGCAAATCTTTACGCGGAACCGGCTGGCCGACAACCCGATATGAGGCAGGGTCCTTAGGCTTCGCACGTCCGACGACGTCGAGGAAGTTCCCCTCGCGACGGTTCCACTCAAGCTTCGCCGCAAATCCTTTGCCGCCGATCAATTGTCCATACGAGACGCGCCGATCCTTAGATTCTGTAACGAATACGACACCATCGAGGGCCGACAAGCCCTCGGAGGCGATTCCAAAGTGAGCGGCAGCAGCTTCGATCAACAACCTGCGCGCTTCGGCTGCGGCGTTGCGCAGCGGCTTCGCGGCCGCGCTGCATGCGGTACTCGCGCTCAGGCCGCCTTGATTAGGTGTCAAGGCGGTATCACCCATTACGACCGAAACGGCATCGACGGAGACGTCCAGCTCCTCGGCCACAACCTGCGCGATCGCCGTATCGACGCCTTGCGCCAGATCCGTCTTGCCAAAGTACACCGTCACCGCCCCGTCCTGGTGCACGACGATCCACGTATCCAAGAGATCTGCCGCAGTGTCGCGTGCATCCGTGCCGAGTGACGCACACGCCAACGGCACGTGTTCAAAGTCCGCTCCAATGATCCGCATACTGCCGGCACTGATCGCGAGCGCGACGCTGCCCTTGAGCACTTCACGACGCGATACAGCTCGCTCGCTCACGATTGGCCGGCCATCTCATCGGCGGCGCGCCGAATGGCGCGCAGCATGGCCATATGCGCCCCGCAACGGCATTTCAAGCCGGTGAGCATGGCGCGGATGTCCGCATCGCTTACTCGCGGCTGTTTTTCAAGAGCAGCCACCGCCGTCATGATCCACCCGTTAGTACAATAACCGCACAGTGCCGCTTGCTCTTCCAGGAACGCGCGCTGCACGGGATGGGGCTCGCTAGGTGTTCCCAGACCATCGAGTGAGCGGATTTTTTTATTTTTTATGGACGCCATCGGTATCACACAGGATCTGACCGCAGATCCCTCAACGAGGACCGTACAGGCACCGCACTGAGCCAGTCCACACCCAAATTTCGGTCCTTTGAGCCGAAGGTCACCGCGCAACGCATAAAGCAACGGCATATCCGGTGGACACTCGATGCGGATGCGGCGGCCATCCAAAAACAATGTGTAGGTTTCCATTGCACACTCAACTTGAAAACTGCTGTTCCGCAACGCCCGCTACTTTGGCTACGGCCGTATCGGCCGCCTGCATAGCCCATCCGAAATCGGAAATGGGCCCCGCGCTGTCAGCGTTAGCGAAATGGATGCGCCCAAAGGTGCGAGCGGCGATCTGCTGAAAGCCTGTGACCATTGCGGGTACGGGAATGAACCAGTTATGCCCGCGCCGCCAGATCCGAATTTCATCGATACGGCGGCGCGCGCCGGGAAATAAGTTTTCAAAGAAATCGCCGATGGCCTCGGCGAGTGAGCTTGAATAGGACTCAGACAACAATTGATGTCGCAATTGTGGAAGAACCGGCATTTCAATGCGGAAAAGCTGGCGGCCAGGCGCTGGGCTAACCTCGATGAAGCTTGAAATCGGACCCCCGACGACCGAAGCCGCCTTTAGTTGCGAGGCTATGACGCCATCAAAACCCACGGTCCCGACGAGATATGGAGCATAGAGCATTCGGCCCATCGCGATCTCTTGATCGGCAGGAAGGTTTTTGACCATATAGCGAGCGATAAATTTTGGCGCCGCGACGATCACCGAGTTGGCGCGAACGGTGACCTGTTCCCTGCCCCGCATGTAGCTCACATCGACGCCGCGCTCGTCTTGAGCGATTCGGTACACCGTAGCCTGGGTAACGACACGGCCCTCCCCGGCAGCATCGATCTTACCGGCCAACGCCAAGGCCGCGGCGCTCAGCCCGCCGACAAATGTAAACACGCCACCGGCTGCTCTGCCTTCAGGGTATAGAGGGCCAAAGCCTTCCCCCATCAGCGCTCGCGCGAATAACAAGCCGCCGTAGCCTGAACACGTTTCGGAGTCGGTTGCAAAGTAGCGCAGTAAGCGATCAAAGCATGTCTTTGCGGCGGTGCCATAAGGTTGCAGCACACTCGAGAAAAGCACGTTGTCGAGGGCGTTCTTGGCCTTTTGCGCATCGACAGCCAACAACCCGGCGCGTGCCGCCCGCACTTGCTTCTCCTCGGACTTAGAATAAAGTCGCCCTAGTCCTGCACCCCACAGATCGTCGATGAGCTCGCCGTCTACGATCAGCGCGCGGTGCATGTCTAATTTAACAGGCTGCAAGCCGAGTTCCTCATAGAGCGGTGCCGCAGGTGAGGCGCCATAAAATGCATGCGAACCCGCAGCGTAGGGTTCCCCTCGCCAATAGTCAGCGCGCGCGTTACCGCCAACGACAGCTTCTTTCTCGAGCATCAACAAATCACGATCCCGCAAGCGGTAGGCGGCGATGAGGCCGCTTGGGCCGCCGCCGATCACAACCACATCACATCGCCTCGAGGGTTTGGGAATATTGAAGTTGACGCCATCGCGCACCCGATGACAAACACTGAAGTCCTCGGTGATCGCGTGGGGCTTTATGGCGGCGTCAGCATCGGCCCACTGCGGGCCTACGAAACTGCCAAGCAGTACCGTGCGTAAAATATCCCGTCGAGAGATCCGAACATTCTCTTGGCCGGGTTCATGCGTCATCGCGTGTTGCCTGACGTCTCGTTGCGCGGGCCCGCCGAATAGGCTATCTGCCCGCCAATGATGGTCATCTCGACGTGAACATCTTTGATTTGAGCTTTAGGAATGCTGAGGATGTCGCGGTCGAGCACGACCATATCGGCGAGTTTTCCCACCTCAAGCGAGCCGCGAGTTTGTTCATCAAAGGTCAGAAACGCCGCACCTAAGGTATAGGCGCGAATCGCTTGTTCTAGCGTTACCCGCTCCTCGGGCCCCGTTATTTCGCCATCGATACCGGTTCGGGTCACCGCGCTCCAAATACCAAACAGCGGATCGTAGGGCACGCTGTCGGAACCGTAGCCGACCCTGATCCCAGCTGCCAGCAATGAGCGCTGCGGGCTCACATGCTGAAGCCGTTCACCCTCTAGCGCATCGAGAAGAGGCTTGAAGGTGACGAAATTGGGTTGGCTGCACACTGCGATATGAAGTGCTGCCATTCTATGCAAAACCTCGGGCTTGGGCAGCACCGCGACATGATGGATATAATCCCGGTAGTCGCCCGGACCTAAATCCTGATAGATTCTTGCGAGGACGTTGACCGTTTCTTCCACGGCGGCGTCACCCATCGCGTGAATGCCGAGTTGCCAGCCGAGCTGTTTTGCCCGCTTCGCCACTTCATAAAGCGCCTGTTCCGGGATCCTAACGGCTCCATGATAATCTTCGTGATTGTGATACGCCGCGGTGGTCCAACCGGCATCTCCTCCGTCCAAGCTTAACTTCACGGCGCCCACCTTCAGCCGGTCATTGCCGAAGCCAGTGTGCACGCCAAAGGCCTCTAGCTCCTTGATGGAGGTTTGAACCCCCTCGGTGTTCGGATCGGTGTGCTCTTCAAACCCCGGGTAAAGCCGGGCTTGGAGCGTAAGTCGGGGAAGAGTTGGCGCGCTCGATGTATAGAGTTGTTGAATCCATCCCATGGCCGGCATATCAAAATACCGATATGGATCCTCGCGATCATAGGCACGCACGCCCGCGACATTGGCACTGGTGATACCTTTGGACACCCACAGCTTGAGCTGCGCTTCCACCACGCGCATCGCTGTCTCAGTATCCGGGAACACCCACGGCAGTCGAGCCCAGATCGGCCGCCATGACGCCGCATCCAGCAACCAGCCATTAAGATGCCCCGCGGCGTTACGAACCATCTTTCCGCCAGGTGGGTCGGGCGTGCTGTCATCCAGGCCGGCCAAGCGCAGTGCCGCCGTGTTGACCAGCATCAGGTGCGCCCCTGCCATCACCACCACGGGATGATTCGGAGCGAGTCGGTCTAAAATCCATCGGTCGGGAAGATTTTTCTCCGACCATTCGAAGCCGAGAATACCCTGAATCCATGCCGAGGATTTGGCGTTCGCATCTGCGTCTCGCAATACCTGATCGAGCACCTCACGCGACTTGACTGCGCGCCAATCGAGGACATCCGGCCCAGGCCCGATCCGCAAGTGTACGTGAGCATCGTAAAATCCAGGCAGGACCGTCTTACCGTGAAGATCGATGAGACGAGTTGCCCGATCCGCCAACCCCTTTACCTGGTCATTGTCGCCGCGGTTCACGATTTTGCCGTCATACACTGCGACGGCTTGGACGATGTGAAAAGCGCTGTCGACGGTTACTATCTTGCCGTTGAAATAAATGATAGCAGGACCCGGGTTCTGCACGCCGAGCGCGGCACATGGCCGCGCGCACAGCACCAGTAAAGCTGCAGCGCAATGCAAAACAATCAACCGAAAGTGCATTTGGCCAACCCTTGCCCGAAGGCTTGAGCTAAATTCAAAATTTGTGTATTCGGTATACGGTGTTCCAGAGGAGAATAGGTGAGGCGGCGGTGCTGGTCAAGCGCGGGATGTGGCCACCTCGAGCACCTCCCCATCGCGCATTTTGATGCGCTGGTCCCCTCGGCGTCCTACAGAATCGTCATGCGTGCACACCACCACCGTCTTTCCGAAGTCATTGGCCAATGAGTATAGGAGTGCCGTTACAATGGCAGCATTGGCGCTGTCGAGATTTCCCGTTGGCTCATCCGCTAAAATGACCGGAGGGTCATTGGCCAACGCCAAGGCAATCGCGACACGTTGCTGCTCGCCGCCGCTGAGTTCATCGGGTCGCTTCATTGCTTTTTTATCCATATCCATAAGACCCAACAGAGCGTGCGCGCGCTCCGCTCGTTCTGCGCGCGGTCGTCCCAGCACTGCCATGGGGAGCTGAATGTTGTCGAGAGCGCTTAAGCCGGGAATAAGATTGAAGGCCTGGAAGACAAATCCGATTTCCGTCAACCGATAACGGGCTAGTTTCTGCTCGTTTCGCTCCGGCCCTAAATCGTGCGAGCCCACCGTTATGCTGCCGCCATCGGCAAAGTCTACCGCCCCGACGATGTTCATGAGCGTGGTCTTGCCGCAACCGCTCGGTCCCTCCACCACGGTCATCCGCGCCGCGGGAATGAGGCAGTTGAGCCCATTAAGAGCGGTGAACTCCTGCGCGGCAACGCGGTAGGTTTTCCGCAGGCCGGCGATGCGAATCTCATAACCGAAACGAATGAATAAACCCACGGTCGGCTTCATGACTATTCCTTGAAAGACTCGCGCACTGAATGGCGAAGGGGCGACAGCGCGAAGCCTAAGGCGACGGCGCCTAACACCAAGGCGAACCCCGCCAGGACGCACCATGCGCGCGTGGAGAATACCAAGTGATTTTGCAGAAAGCCGGCCGCGCCGTACAGTCTGGGCAGCGCCCAAATTTCCTCAGCGGCACCGAAACCGGAAACCGCCCCGAGCACGCCGCCAAAGGCAATTCCGGCGGCAACTGGCACTAGAAACATGGACAAGGAAACTCTAAGCAGAAGCCACGGCGGCACGCCTCGCAGCCGTAGCAAGGAGAGGGTGCGCCGCTCCGCAATGAAATTTGCGAGTCCGATGATGAAGACTCCACTTGCCGCCAGAATCAGCCCACCAACGGTGAGGACCTTCATGTTTTCGATCGCCAATGAGGCAAACATGTCACGACCGATTCGCGCACGCTCCCCCGCGCGCCATCGCACCTCCTGTGGTGGTGTGGGCAGGCTGGCAACAAGTCGCGTGATCATGCCATCGTCCAACTCGAGCGAAGACTTTGCCAAAATGGCCACTCGAGATGGCAAAACGGTCAATGCGCTCAAGGGAGGCGTCATGAATCGTTCTAGCGACGAGGCAATGCGAGCATCCGTACCCAAGGCGAAATTCAAGTAATCGAGTTCTGCATCGGCATAACCTTCGCGGGCCTGCACGGTGCGTGTGGGTTGTCCGGGTAACAATCCCACCACATCATCGATCAGCGCTTCAATCGGCTTGTCCTCAAGATCGTAACCGAGTGTAATTTTCTGGTGCAGCTGCAGGTGACGAGCCGCCAAAAAACCCGCCGAGGCGGCGATATCAACACCCGAAAATCCACGAATAATGGTGGATAGAGGGCGGCTCTGCCCTAATTCTTCCCACCGGTAAATGGCACGATCGTAAGCTGCGGGGTCCGCGATTAAGTCGAGTAGTAGCCCGCTTTGCGCCGGCAAATACACACCGGGGATCACATACTGCTGAATGCCTGCAACGACTGCGATTCCAGGCTGTGCGGCGAGCGCCGCACCGATACTGGCAAGCTCGGGTGCAATAAGGCGCTGGTAGGCAGCGACCGTTTTCGGACCGCCGTCGCCCGCTATATCTGCGAGGTCGAACTCTATTTGCAAATCACTTCCGACTGTCTCGTACACTCCGCGCAATGCTCGCCCGTAATAGCTATCGGCCGCAACCTGAGGTAAAAGTGCGGAAGCCGTGGCGAGCGCTGTCACAAAGAAAGTCGCGGCGATACGTGAACGCTGTAATGACAGATGCTCGGTCATCCACCAGCTCAGGCGGCCGAGCAAAGGCCTGGACAGTACGTTCATGAACCACTGGAACCAGCCCAAGCGCCATCGAAGCAGCCCAGCGAGGCCCGCAAGCAGCAAGGGCACCGCCACGAAGGTGAGTGCGGCATCAAGCGTGCCGATGAAGGGTCGTACACGCGATGGCAGGTGCGCCGATAAGAATGCCGGCACCGAAGGTTCGCCGGCCGCCCACGCTAAGATTTTGTAGAGTCCAAGACTGAACGCGATCACGGCTAAGAGCACGAACGCCCCAGACACACGCTCGTTCGTTGCCGCATCGATGCGCCCGGTCCGTTCCACGGCCTCGCGCGGTGTGAGTCGAGCGATCCGAGCCAGCATTTTTCGTCCCGAAAGCAGGCCCAACACACTCCCCAGGACGAAGAAGGCTACGAAATAGCCAATGCCGCTTTCCCAAAACCGCCATGCGGGAAGGGAATGTCCCAGCAGCGCGTAAGCAGCGAGGGTGAGAGCTAGACCCAAACCCAAGCCCATTGCCCCGCCGCCGAGTCCACCCATCAGCAGCGCCCACAGAACGGTACGCCGTATCGCCGGTGCGGGTATACCGCGAAGGATGAGAAGACCGATGAGGCGGCGCGCATTCGTCACGAGCAGCCGGCTAAGATGTTGGCTCATCGTCCAAGACAGCCAGAGCAAAGGAATGGCGGCCACGATGGTCGCCACGCCGATTAGGCGGGACACTTCAAACATGCGTGTCAACATTCGCTTAAGAGGACTGTTAACGAATACAAATGAAGTGAGTTCTCGCGATGTATCGCCAATGTGGCGCATCAGCGGTAACAGCTGCTCAAGCGCGCCACGCAGATCCCACGCACTGAGCCGGCCCCCACGCTGCAACCGGATAACGTGGATAACCTCGGGCAGATAGGGTGATGCCGCTGACTGACCGTCTACCCCCTGGAAATTTAGAAACGACTGGTCAAGCAACTCGGTAAGGCTCATGAACACCGGCATCGGGACCGCCACGATAACGGACTGTTCGGGAATGTAGGACAGCGAGCCCAAGGTTGAGAGCGCCCATTTGTTGAGTTCTTCACGGTCGACTTGGCTCGGCGATCCGCTTACACGCGCGCTGAAGAGCGTGTGCGGTGCGCCGGGTGCGAGTATAGGTCTCGCGCGATGATTCTCCGCTTCATCCGCATCCGCGGTTGCACCCGTCGTTGCACGAGCGATTGTTACCAACTGCAGTTCGCTGCCATCGTGCATGCCGCCCTGTGCGGGGACGCCGCGCGCTCCTGAAACCATTGCTGCCTGCACACCAAGCACTGATTCGGATCCGGCAGCTGCCGGGGCTTCGATTCGATGCCCCCGCAGCTCGGGGGGCAATAAGTGAGGGTCTGTACTCGATACCAGCGTCAGCCAACGCGACGGCAATATTTTTCCATCGACGGTGAACCCGACGGCACGATTACCGTATTGAATGCGTACGATCCCCACCGCTTCAACCCGGGCCGTTCCCGGAATCGCTTTGAATCTGTCATGCAGAGCGCCACTCGATGCAATGGCACCCTGTTGGATGACCGCAATGTCCCACGGTAAACGCGCGAGTTGGTCGGACACATATGCTTCAAGACCAAATGAGGAGGCCGCGTAGAGTGCCGAGAGCACCGCTACCGCGACCAGGGCTGTGGCCCCATACACCCATGCCACTTTACGACCGAGAATGAAAAACAGGATTTCGCTCATTATTTTAGGGGAGCGATCAGGTGATTAACGAGCGCGATTCGCGACAAACCCGGAGCGTTATCGCCCGCTACGGGCTCTTGTGCACGAACATGTCGTAGTTTTTGACGTAATACTTATATGAGCCGTTTAGGATGCGACTCCATTCAGCCTTGATCCAGCTCCACGGATCAGGCGCGAAATCTTTGTCGTAATTGCCCGGGACGTTTACGCCGGGAAGGGACGGTATCCAGTCATAGCTGAAGATGACATCCGGGTCGCCATAACGTGATGCCAGCGCGCGGACCTCGGGATTATCGAAAGCAGCGAGCCGCCCGCGGTCCAATACCGTCATCCATTCGCCGGTATCGCGAAGCTTCCACTTGGCCGTTCCGAAATACACATGCATGTGGGCGGTATGGGATATAGGTAGATTGAGCGACTGCGCATAGGCCAGATCTTGCTTGCTGGTGGTCGGATCCGGATCCGGATTCGGACCAACGGGGCTGGCAAACGAGAAGTGTTGAATGCCGGCGCGGTCGCGCTCTGACAGGTTCGGCATCTCGATCGACCCGTTGATCAAGAAGTCCATGTTCCGCACCAATTTAGGATTGGTGCCAAGACCGTCTTGCGCTAAAAACCAGTACCCATTTTCAGAAGAAGAAGGGAACTTGGCATCCTTTAACAGCGGATTCTCGAGCAAAGCACGGAACAGATCGCCCGCCTTGCCTCCGCCCTGCACGGAGGCTACCCGTCCGTGTTCGGTGATGTGAACGATCATCTGCGGATAATAGGCTGCGTGATTGCCCGTGGCCGCCAGCACCCCCTCCGTCCAAGTCGCGTGCGTACCGGCTGGAGAAATGTTCAGATGCCCCGGTGCATAGCTGTGCAAGCCGCTTTCTATTTCCCAAATTTGGCTTTGTTCAGGTGTCAGCAGCCAATGCAGCCGTGTGCCTTGCGGGTCGCGAAAGGTGCCTTCAGCAATATAGGAAATGGGGCGAACGATCTCCTCGTCTATTAACCGCCAAAGATCGGAAGGAAACGCCGAGGCATGGCTCTGGAGATCGAATCGAGTAAAATAAATCCAATTACCGCGGAATTTGCTTGCGTGTCGCGCGCCGATCGCGCGCCGCACGAAGGGCCCCCCGCCGGCGAAGGCAAAAAAACGCTGAATGTCTGGGCGCGAATCCAGAAAGAGTTCCAGCTTATTGGTGCCGATTTTCGGATGCTCAAGTCCCGCCATCTTATCTGTGGTGCGCATATCCAGACCGCCCATCATGGCGGTGGTGGTCATCGGATCCGCGAACTCCTTTTGCACGGCTTGGGGCAAAAATCGCACGTAAGCCTGCTCGAATACACCGAACTCCTTCCAGCCGCTCGAGCCATCCATTTTATTGCGCGCAGCGCGCGCCTCGTAATCTTCGCGAGTCATGCCCGACCATTCCCAGCCGGGGACCGCTACGGCCTTGACGCCCCGCTCCCCCCAGGCGCGCTGAATCGCATCCCAGACCTTGGGGTCCTGATCCGCAGTCAGAAACACATGCACCGTTTCTCCTGGCGCGATGTTACCCAGTGGAGATCGGCCGCTGGTCTGACGAACCGCCGAGCGCGCGGCGGCAAGCAACTCTTCGTCCGAAGCACTGACCAACCAAGCGGGGAACCGCGGCGCAGGATAGGAGGCCGTTTCGCTGACCGCGGTATCGGGCGATGCGCCCGTCGCTGCGAGCGATGCCCCGCTCGTCAATAAAGCGCAGAGGCTCAGCATCGAAAGCAAGGGGCCATCAAACGACATTCGCGCTCTCCATTTAAGCCTTTGCGCAGCGATATGATGAGAGTTCTTACGCTTCTGCAAATCCCTTAGAAATGGTATCTGAGCTGCAGAATGAGTTCCCGTGGCGGATCAATCGTCGCGGCATCGGCGGTGCCGCCGGCCGCAGCCGGGTTAATTTGCGATGCGCCCGCAAAAGTGTACACATTGGAAAGATTGCGCCCAATCAGCGCAAGGTCCAGGTGATTGGACCGCAGGGCGAGGCGAGCGTTGTACTTGGTATAACTCCCCTGGCGCGACGCGGGATCGTCCACGAATTCAGTCCAGTAGGATTGGCTATAGGATGCCTGGACAAACGCGGCAATGCTCCATTGGCCAACCAGATGCCAGGTATATTCGGCATCCAAGGTGGCCGCGAATTTGGGTGAGAATGGTAGTTGCTGGCCGCTTAAGGATTGCACGCCATTA
Source organism: Steroidobacteraceae bacterium (assembly GCA_036401515.1). Taxonomy (GTDB): domain Bacteria; phylum Pseudomonadota; class Gammaproteobacteria; order Steroidobacterales; family Steroidobacteraceae; genus Bog-1198. The sequence continues at coordinate 359 of DASWUU010000313.1, read as the reverse complement.
ACACAGCCTTGCGTGGCGGTCTCTCCCCCAAAACACTGCGAATCGGAAAAATTCGAATACTTTGCATCGAGATATGCGGTTCGCGCGCCGAGAACAAGGCTCTGAATGGGCCGCCAGTTCAGCTCAACCTCCGCTCCCTGGTTTCTCGCCGAGGCCGCGTTCTCGACGGCAAAGGCCGTTAAGACTCCGCCGGGAATGAGCGCCGTGACCTGCAGGTCTTTGCTATCCGTGCGAAATAATGCTGCATTCAGTTCTGCGGTCCCTTCCGCAAAAGTCCACTTCGAGCCCAGTTCATAGGCATTGACCTTTTCTGGCCCGAACTCTGCAAGCTGTCGAGCTTGCGCATTGTTCGCGGCGGC
>DASWUU010000312.1:0-15981 GCA_036401515.1 Steroidobacteraceae bacterium | reverse complement strand
CGGCATCATAGGCATCGGTCCCGCAAAACTGCATCGGACTTTAGCCGCCTCGACTGTCAGACGCGGGCCACACCCATCGCTCGACGTACATCTGTATAGCCCCCTCGCAGCGCACACCCCTCGAGTGCCGCGCGCACTCGAGTGCTCAACAACGCGTCCAGCTCCTGCGCGTGCCGGTATTGGCCCATCGAGGGGGCGATTACGGATCCGGAGCGCGTCGCGGGGTGTAAGTAGATTTCGCTGACGCCGCGCGGTAACTGAGCCAAAATCGCGAGCAATCCTGCTTCGTCAATAGAGCCGGACGCTGAAATTCCAAACAGCCGATCATTGTGGAAGACCCGCGCTCGGCGCAACCTATATTTCATCAACGAAATCCAGGGTGTCAGCAACGCCTGCGTCAAACCCTGTATGGCGCCTGCGCTTCGTGCTGCAAACCATACCCGCTCATCCGGTACGCGCATGGCCGGCATACCGAAGTCCCTGCCCACGTCTAGCAAAATGCTCAAGACGGTGGGATGAAGATGGAAGTGCTTATGCACGTTCACGTGATCGAGAACCAATCCGGTGCGAACGAAACCTGCAAATTGCGCGCGGATCTCCGCCTCGAGGTGGCGACGTGCCGCTGGGTGAAAAAAAAATCGGACCCCTCGGGCAAACATGTCGCCATCCATGCGGCCGGTAGGATCGGCGATTGTTGGAATCAATTGGGCGTCGAGGGTTGACCAGCCATCCGCGAGCACGATATGCAAACCGACGCGCAAATTGGGCAGCGATCGCGCGCGCCGCACCGCATCTTCTGTCGCTGCGGCGGAGACCATCAGGCTCGCCGCGGTCAGGCTTCCGGCGCGACTTGCCTGTTCAACGGCCTCGTTAATCGATTCGTGCAAGCCGAAATCATCGGCCGTCACGATTAAATACTTATTAGATCCTCGCAACCGGCTGGACCGATCCGTCAGGCGTTACAAGAAAGAGATCACGTCGCCATTGCACGCGACGCGTTGCGAAGCTCCAACCCCAGAGGGCGCAATGCAGCAACTCTCTGAAAGGCATGAGAAGCAATCTCGCCCAAGGCGACCTGAGGGGGCCCGCGCCCACGTGTAAGCTCGCAGTTGCCAACGCGGTGATGGCAAAAATAATCAGCGCCGGTGGGGCGGCGGCTGTAACGGTAAGCTGCAAGGCTGTGATGGGCAATCCGAAAGTGAAGAACGAAAATCGATAGCCGGAAGGGGACAGAAAACGAATGGTTCTTCGCCATCGCAATTCATGCGAGATCAGTTCTGCGACGCTTTGCTCGCCAACCATGGTTTCGACCTCGACGTCCGAAAGGACAGTGCGCAGACCTAAGCGGCGCGTCAGTTCGCCTAATCGATAGTCGTCGGCCAACTGCCCCGAAATCGCCGCGAACCCTCCAATCCTATCAAGCACGTCACGCCGGATCGCGATGGTCACGCCGAACGCGAAGGCTCGGAATCCCATCATCGCTGACACGCGAACCGAGGGTATGAACCACTCGTTGATGAACATCGATCCTAGGATGGACCAGACACCGGCGCGGGCAACACCGCGATAGCAGCAGGTGACTATGCCAACCCGTTCATCGACCAATGGGGCCACGACGCGCTCGAGGTAATCCGGCTTTACCCGAACATCGCTGTCGGAAAGAACCAGATACTCGTGACGGGCGACCTCCAGCATATTGATGAGATTGCTGACCTTGCGGTTGCTGCCATGCGAGCGGCGCTCAATCACGAGTTCCAAATTGCACTGTGGATATTCGCGCTGTAATCGCCGCACGATGGCTACGGCGGCATCATTGGCATCATTGACGCCGAACACTACTTGGTAATTTTGGAAAGTCTGCTCGCAAAAGGAGCGTAAGCATTCATACGTGTCCGCGTCGGCGCCGCACAAGGGCTTGAGGATCGTAACGGCGGGTAGCTTCGAGAATGGCCGGCCCGCACGCGAGCGAATGGGTATGCGTACGGCGACAGCAGCAACAAGGCTGTAGAGCATCGCGATGGAGGCAATGGCGTAGCCGACTTCTACGAACCATTCCCATAAATTGATCAGCACCAGAAATTCACCTTTGCAGTTGGAAGCCCCCGTCTTAAACGGATGGGGCCGGAGAAGACTCTGACTTTGTATTACAAAGTACACGCAGTCGCTTGCTACGCGCAAGTCTAGCATTTTGCAGGGGTTCCGCGTAGGCGAGCGACTACAAAAAGTCTTGTGCTTAGCCACCTGCCGGGATCCAGGCACGCGTGTAAACGTCCGCACTCGGAATAACTTGTTGTTGAACACTAGGAATATAACGCAATGACTCCACAAAAGAGCAAGGCTAAGGGTGCAGTGCGCTCGAAAAGCCCGCAGAAGGGCAGCGGTTCGGCCATTGGGACGACGGTGAGCGGCCCGTCACACCCGGGCGGGTCGCAAAGTGGCGACTTGGCCACACATGCCGCCGAACAGGAGGCCTTAAGCGCCGGCGTACCTTTCAACTCCAACAAGCCAAGCGAATACGGTATTCGCAATGCCCTCGCACCCGTCGAGGGGGTTCACCAGGATATGCCATCGCCCACGGTGGGCGCGGGCACCGTAAGCGAAACCAATGACACGGCGAAGACAGGTGCTCCCGCTCTCGGTGTCCAAGCGCTGGACGGATCGCTAACGAGCAAACGAGTGAACTCCTCAGGGCAGACCCTCACGACAAATCAGGGGGTGCCGGTTTCGAACAATCAAGACTCCCTCAAAGCAGGGCTACGGGGCCCGACCCTGCTCGAAGACTTCGTTCTGCGGGAAAAAATCACACACTTCGATCATGAACGCATACCTGAACGCATTGTGCATGCGCGCGGCTCAGCAGCACACGGCTTCTTCGAGGCCTATGGGCCGCTGCCTGCGTTGACTCGTGCTACGGTGTTCGCTGACAGCGGAAAGATTACCCCCGTATTCGTGCGTTTTTCAACGGTCGCGGGCGAACGAGGATCTGCCGACACGGCGCGCGACGTGCGCGGGTTCGCCGTGAAGTTCTACACTGACCAGGGCAACTGGGATCTGGTAGGCAACAACATCCCAGTATTTTTCATTCAGGATGCGATGAAATTTCCGGATTTGATACACGCGGTGAAGCCCGAACCGCACAACCAGATGCCTCAGGCCGCTTCCGCTCACGATACATTTTGGGACTTTGTCTCGCTCATGCCGGAATCGACTCACATGCTCATGTGGGTGATGTCCGACCGGGCGATCCCCCGCAGCTACCGGATGATGCAAGGCTTTGGAGTGCATACCTTCCGGCTGGTGAACGAAAGCGGCGAATCCACGTTTTGTAAATTTCATTGGAAACCCAAGCTTGGCACCCATTCCCTGGTGTGGGATGAGGCAGTCAAAATAGCGGGAGCGGATCCGGATTTCCACCGCCGGGACTTATGGGAAGCGATCGAGTCCGGCCATTACCCCGAATGGGAACTCGGCATTCAGACATTCAGCGAGGCCCAAGCCGAAGAATTCAGTTTCGACATTCTTGATTCGACCAAGTTGATTCCTGAAGAGCTGGTTGCGGTCAAACCGATCGGGCGCATGGTATTGAACCGAAATCCGGACAATTTCTTTGCGGAGACCGAACAGGTTGCTTTCTGTACGGCACATGTCATTCCGGGTATCGATTTCAGCAACGACCCGCTTCTGCATGGGCGAATCCATTCCTACGTCGATACCCAGTTGACGCGTTTGGGCGGCCCCAATTTTCATGAGATTCCCATCAATGCTCCCATTGCGGCCGTGCACAACAACCAACGCGACGGACTACATCGTCAGGCTATCGCGCGCGGCCGCGTGGCGTACGAGCCGAACTCGCTTGGCGGTGGGTGTCCTTTCCAAGCGGGCGCCAGCGGATTCGTCTCCTACCCAAACTCCATTGAGCCAAACAATACGCCGATCGACAAAGTAAGGGGAAAGCCCGAGAAGTTTGCGGAACACTACGCGCAGGCGCAGCTTTTCTACGAAAGTCAGAGTGCGGTAGAAAAAGCCCACATCGCCGGGGGCTTTCGTTTCGAACTCAGCAAAGTCACTGTGCCTGCAATCCGCGTCAGGATGGTTTCGTCGCTTCTCAATGTATCGAAAGAGCTCGCCAAGGCCGTGGCTCAGGGCTTAGGGATTGACCTCCCGGCGCCCATGCCGCGAGCGCTCAAGTCTCCCCCCAAGCCAGAGATAGCTTCCTCGGCGCCGCTATCGTTGTTGGCGTTGCCGGGAGAAGGAGGAATTGCCACTCGCAAGATCGCGATTTTGGCCGCAAATGGAATCCAAACTGCCGGCCTCTCAGCGCTGATCGAGACGCTTAACCAAGCCGGAGCGGTGACGCGGGTTCTGGCGAGCCGTCTCGGAACAATAGCGGGTGCGGATGATGAGAGCATCGAAGTCGATGCGACACTTGAGAATTCTCCATCGGTGCTTTTTGACGCGGTCGTTTTACCCTCGGGGGCGGAGGGCGATGGCGCTTTGGCCTCCGACGGCCACACCACGGAATTCATCAAGGAACAGTATCGTCACTGCAAGAGCATCTTGGCCTTGGGCAATGCAACCGGGCTCCTGGAGGAGGCGGGAATTTCGGTCACGCTGCCCTCCGGGGCAAAAGATCCAGGCCTTGTCGTAGGTGCCGACGCGGGCAGCAGTGTGCGAAGTTTTATCGCGGCTATTGCGAGACACCGGCATCCGGAGCGGGACCGGGACCCGCCGCTCGTTTGAGCCCGATTATTTCCATAAACCGAAGGAGGGTGCCATGTCACTGTTAGACAAAGTAGTGGCGGCTGTAACGCCACCCGAGAGCGAAGAGGAGCATGCACAGGCGAGAGCGAAGGCACGCGCGGCGGCCATCAGCGGAGACTGGCTGTCAATGGTGCTCGATCAACACGTGCAGATCGAATCTGCGTTTGCCGCTGTCAAAGCCGCCGCCGACTCCGCCAGCAGGGTACTTGCGCAAAAGAGACTTGCCACTCTGCTCACGGGGCATTCCATCGCCGAAGAAGTCGTGCTGTATCCGGCAATGGTGAAGGCCAACGAAGAAGGCCATTCCACGAAAGCGTACACCGAGCAGTCGGCCGCGAAGGTGCAAATGGGACTACTGCAGGATATACCCCCAATGAGTCAGGAATATCTGGACAAGCTTGAGCACCTCCGTGGCGCTGTCGCACACCATGTTTATGAGGAGGAGGGAAATTGGTTCTTGGGCATCAGGAGAAAGCTGTCCAGTGCTGACCAAGATAAGCTTACGCAGCGCTACAAAGAACAGTTTGCTCGTTACATGGGCGAAATTGATAAGGGTGAGAACGCCAACCGCCTGGAAGCGCTGCGCGTGAAACCCGCGAATCAATCGTCACGGGGTGCTGACGGCAACGCTTAGGGGTTCAGTCTCCGGTCAACGCCAGGGTAGGCAGCATGTCATCATCGCTGTAGCCCGTTACCTGGGCTTGGCGGAGCATCGTTAGACATTTCGCGGCCGGCATCGGTCGCGCGAAGAGAAAGCCCTGCGCTTGGTGGCATCCCAAGTTGCGCAAGATATCGGCCTGCTGATAGGCCTCGACGCCTTCCGCTATTACTTCTATGTGCAAATGCCGCGCTATGGCGATGATGGCGCTCACAATTGCATAGTCGCTCGAGTCGGTTCCCAAATCTCGAATGAAACTCTTGTCTATTTTAAGAGTATCGATCTGCCAGTTCTTGAGATAGGCAAGGCTCGAATACCCGGTCCCAAAGTCATCGATCGCTATTTTTATGCCGAGGTCTCGTAGATTGCCGATGGTGTCGCGATATTTCTCGCCGACCTGCGGGGCGCGGACATCGAAAATTGCGCGTTCGGTCATCTCGAGCTGCAAATACCTGGGCTCGATGTCTTGGCTCGCAAGCAACGTGGTGATTTTGGATCGAAAATCCCCACGCAGCAGCTGTGAGGCGGCGACATTGAGGGAGACTGGCACCAATGACGCGCCTGCGCCTCTCCAGGCGGCCATGTCTTGCAGGGCGCGCCACAAAACGAAATCGCCGATGGGCAACACCAAGCCGGTTTCCTCTGCGACCGGTATGAACCAATCGGCTGGTATGATTCCGCGCACAGGGTGACGCCAACGAATCAGCGCCTCAAGCCCGACGATTTTCCGGGTACTGAGATTGATGAAGGGCTGGTAATGGACTTCGAGCTGCCTCTCGCGCAGCGCTTCCCGAAGCATCGCCTCGACCGTCACGCGGTGCTTCAGTTTCTTGTTCATGATTGGGTCGAAGATCTGGACGTTGTTGCGTCCGCGGTCTTTTGCCTGATACATCGCCGTATCGGAATGCTTCAACAGTTCCATCATGTTCGAGCCGTCTCGAGGGTATATGCTGATGCCAACGCTGGCCGAGGTCTGTAGCTGGCGCTCATCGATCATGACGAGTTCGCTCAAGGACTCTATGATTCGGTTGGCGCTGCGGCTAACTTCTTCGTAAGACTTTATGTTCCGAAACACGATGACGAATTCATCGCCGCCCATGCGCACCACGACATCGTTGTCGCGTACGCAATCGCGCAGCCGTTGAGCGACTACCTGTAAGAGCTTATCTCCGGTTTCGTGCCCCTGTGTATCGTTAATATTCTTGAATCGATCCAAATCAATGAACACAATGCCGATAATGGATCCAGCGGCCTTGGCGCTCTCAATGGCGCCCGGCAAGAATGCTGAAATATAATGCCGGTTGGGCAGCCCAGTAAGTTGATCATGGTGCGCGATTCGATCAAGGCGGGTTTGATTCTCGATTAGCTGCTGCTCCGCCTTTCTCTGCAAGGATACATCGCGCGTTGTATACGCCCACACCGGCCGACCCAGAAATTGCGGCGTGCTAAATCGCACTTCTACATCAGTCTCGCTGCCGTCGATATGTCGATGGCGCAGATTAATCGGCGTAGGCTGAACGTCGGCAAAGCGTGCGTTGAGTTCTTCGATGGGTTCTTCGAGAACGAAAATCTCGGATACCGACATGTTCGAAATCTGATCCTCGGCGAGCCCAAGCCGGTCCCCGCAAGTCGCATTCACATACAGAAGACGGCCAGTCTTCGGGTCTACCATGACGATTGCGTCGGCCGCATTATCGATGAGTTCCTTGTAAGGCGCATAAGCGGCCAGCGTGCGGCGCTTAAGCACGCGAGCCAACAGCATGCAAGTTGTCAGGGCCAACGAAGCGAGGCAGAAGATGACCAGTGCATGAGCAGCGGCCCATAGAGTAACTCTCGCAAGCGGAATAGACGATCCATCAAGCGTGAGAAGTAGTGTTGCGCTGGGTACGACAAAGAGGATAGCGAGCACAAAGCCGGGAACGTTCACAGCCCGTACCGGCCCCAGCTGCTTCACGGGAAATACCTATCTAGGTCGCACCGATGAGTGCCTGATTGCCTCGAACCTTTCGACATAATATCCCTTAACCAGTTTGCTGGGATGACCTTATCTGTAAGGCGGCGAAGCGGCTGATATCTCGTGCACAGTTCGCGGGCCCGCTGTGAGACGCAGTCAACCTAGCGTCGCAAAGGTGGTGTTTGCGCCGATCCGATCTGCGTTTGTCGAACTGTGACCGCGTACTGCGTTGGGCGTTATGTCGCGTGGAACCTAAGTCTTGCGCCTCATGAGGCTTATTCAGAGAGCTGAGATTTGATTAGCGCTTCAGCCGCCAGCCAGTCATCCAGTGCGCTGCCGTTTTTGAAGCTGCGCCTTTGCGCCAAAAAATAAGCGGCTTCGGAAATCATGCGATGCCAATCCGCTTCGGCGGGCGGATTGAACGAGGCCCGCGTCGAGCTTATTTGCGAGGTCATTTCTCTTTGCGCCATTGCTGGGATACCTCAGTGCGTCGACGACCGCGACGCTCACCCGGAGTGTCGCGGATCAGTCGCCGATAAGTCAGTAAGTGCCGAAAGGCGTCTCGGTCTCTACCCGCCAGATCGTGCAATCTGGCCAGATTGAAATGTGCCTCGGCAAGTCCGGGATCGTGCGACAGCGCTTCCCGGTATGCCAGGATTGCTTCGCTCTCACGGTCCAGGTCCTCAAGCAGCAGCGCCAGATTAAACGAAAGCACAGCATTGGCGGTGAGTCCGGCTCGGTAAATGTCTTCGGCGGCCTTGTGCTCTCCTTTCAAATGCAGCAGTCGGCCTAGATTAATTCTTGCTTCGACATGATGAGCGTCCTCCGCCAAGCTTGCTTCGTAGGCGGCGCGTGCCGCTTCAGGATCGCGTTGTTCCAAAACTATTGCTCGGTGAAAGTGCCGGTGGGCGAGGTGTACCGGATGCTTGGGGTTGTGACTCGTCTGATAGACGCTGAGACGGCGATATTCAGCGGCGCCGACATCTTCGAGGCGGCTAACCGAGAGCGCGTTTAGAGTCGCGCCAGGGAGCAAGGATCTCATATTGGCCAGCGCGGCATCGATCTTCTTTTGGGGGATCTTAGCGGCGTAAAGTGCGCTCGCCATGCGCAACACGAGAAGATCCTGAAACGAATAACGAGCGCGATGGCCTACTTTCACCGGATGAATCAGGCGTGCCCGCACCAGGGACTGAAGCGCAGACGCCGGGAGCCGAAATTGCCGCTGCAGGTCCTTGTTGCGATAGGCGTGCACTAGCGTCGCGCCGCTCTGCGGTGCGCGGCCGTCGCGCGTTTGGCAGGCTGGCGCTCCTTCAACTCCGCCGTGTCGGCGCCACGCGCGTTAAGGCTTGCCTTCAAGGCGCCCATCAAATCGATGACATTTCCGCGGTTGCTGGGAACAGGAGGTTCGGCGAGTGATATTTCTTTGCCCTGCACCTTCTTCTGAATGGCGGCTTCAACACGGCCATGGAATTCGTCCCGATACTGGTGTGGATCGAACCGCTTTGCGGAGAGCTGATTTATAAGTTGATCGGCGAGCTTCAGCTCTGAGTCGGAAACCTTGGCAGCATCGACGCCCAAGTCCTTGATATCGCGCACCTGCGCTTGAAAATGCAACTGGTGCATTGCTAAGCCATCACCGATGGGCCGAATGATGACGATGTGTTCCTTTCCGCGAGATACCCATCGCCCCACGGCACACAGCTTCGACTTACGAAGGGCACTCGCCAGGAGCGCATAAGGTTTTGCGCCCCCTTTGTCCGGAGCCAGGTAATAGGTCTCATCGAAGTAGACGGGATCGACGCTATCGAGGGGTACGAACTGTTCGATGTCGATGGAATGCGTCGTTGTGTCCTCGAGAGCCTTAAGTTCCTCCGGGGAAAACATGACGTATTGATCCTTCGCAAATTCATAGCCCTTGGTCATTTCCGAACGGTCCACAGGTTTTCCGTCATTCACAGCTAGGTACTGTTGCTTTACGCGCGAGCCGTCCTTCTTGCGTAGTAAGTTAAAAGAGATGCGTTCCGAGGCCACGGTGGCTGAATAAAGTTTTACGGGAATGGCGACTAAACCGAAGGAAATGGTGAGGGAGGCGATGGCTCGCGGGTTATTGGGCATAGGCGTCCTGTCAAGCGAGCGTTTGTACTAACTCTTCGAGCGCGTGAATTTGCGCAGCAATACCCGCTTTGCGGGCCTCGAGATTTTCCCATGCGCTCTTGGAACGTACGATGGCTGCGGCCGTGGCGCTGCAATCCCCTTCTAGCGCCAGATAACGCGCCTTGGCCGCGACGGTCGAGCTTAGCGTGGATCGATACCGCGATTCCAAGTCTCGCAGGCGTGCTTCGATATCCATGGAGCGCCCTTTGTTAGTTCGCAATGTCCAGTTTGGCGGCACCGAGGCGATTTGAAATCCGCCGCTACACGCGAAGCCCTATAGGAGGGGTCCTATAGTCCGCGCCGCTCCGCCGTAAGCGGTCGCTTACAGGCGGTCGCGCGTGGCGTCCCGCTGACGCCGTGCGGTTTAAGCGCGAGCATGCGGATCATGCCGAACCGGATGGTTAACGACGAGCGCGAAAAGCTGGATCACAGCGGTCACCCCACAACGCATTCAGTGCCGTCGGATCTGCACGCGCCGGGAGGAGGCAAGGCCAAAGCGCCAGAGCCGACGCCATCCAACCCTCGGCCGCCACCAAAGCCTAGAATCGCACCACGCGAAGGGGATTAGAAGGGGATTGGCGGCTCCCGCTAAGAGGGGGACGCAGTAGGCGGTAGCAACAGCTGGTCTAGCAAGCGTGCGACATGAACTGCCTCGCGCAGCGCGCCATCGCGAATTTGATGGCGACAGCTCGTACCGTCGGCAACGATGATTGCGTGCGGGCTTTCACGCACGCGAGGCAGAAGCGCCAGTTCGGCCATTTGCATCGAGACCGCGTAGTGTTTCGCCTCGTAACCGAAGCTTCCTGCCATGCCGCAGCAGGAACTTTGAATCAATTCTGGTTTGGCATTCGGGATGAGCCGCAGCACCTCGAGCGTCGGTTCTATCGCACCAAACGCTTTTTGATGGCAGTGCCCATGCACTAGCACCTGCGCATTTGCAGGACGTAGCGTGACAGTGAAACGGCCGGCTGATACCTCGCGCGCTATGAACTCCTCGAACAACAGTGCTTGACTTGATACCACTTCGGCTCGATTCCCCAGGCCCATCGACAGCGCTTCGTCGCGCAGGGTCAACAGGCATGAAGGCTCAAGGCCCACGATCGGAATCGACGCTTCCGCAAACGGCAGGAGCGCGTCAATGAGCGCTGCTGCTCTCGCTCTGGCCGCGTCGATCATACCGCTTGCGAGATAGGTTCTCCCGCAACAGTAATGGCCGTCGTTTTTCGCCAGCACATGAACCGAATAGCCTGCCGCTTTGAGGACTCGCAGCGCCGCGAACGCGTTTTCCGCTTCGAAGGTTCCATTGAAAGTGTCGACGAATAGCACCGCGGATTTCCCGCCGCGGCTTCCTGCCTCGATGCACGCGGCAGCGGAATCGCACGGTGCCCGTGACGCATCTCGCCAAAAGGTGTCGCGCCGCCAGCGCGGCAGCGAGCGGCGCGCCGACAAGCCCAGCAGCCGTTCGCTTGCCCACGCCGCCCCTGGCAGCGCATCGCGTAGATTGAACAGCCACGGCATGCGGCTGGCAATTGCCGCGTACTCCGGCAAGCGTGCGATCAACCGATCGCGCAGCGTGAAACCGTGGCGCGCCTTGAAATGGGCCATGAATTCGATTTTCATTTTCGCCATGTCGATGCCGGTAGGGCACTCACGCCTGCATCCTTTGCAACTGACGCACAACTCGAGCGTCTGGTACATGGCTTCGCTGGTGAAGGCGTTAGGACCAAGCTGTCCTGATAGGGCGAGGCGCAGAGTATTGGCTCGCCCCCTCGTCAGATGTTGCTCATCGCGAGTGACGCGATAACTCGGGCACATGGTGCCGGCATCGAACTTGCGGCAGTGGCCGTTGTTATTGCACATCTCGACGGCCTTTGCGAAGCCGCCGGTAGAATCACGGCCGCTCCCCGGCGGGCTCGTCGCCTCGGTGAGCGCATCATTCTGTACATTCCAGGCCGACCAATCGAGCACCGGGGTTAGGGCGATGGTGCGATAAGGCCGCGGCGCCGCCTCGGGCGGAAATCGAAACAGAGAGGTATCGTCCATTCGGGGCGGATCGACCATGCGTCCGGGGCAAAATAGATTGCTAGGATCCAAGTGGCGCTTGATTGCCCGAAATGCTTGGGTTACGGCGCTGCCAAACTGCCACTCGATCCATTCTCCGCGGCACAAGCCATCGCCATGCTCGCCGCTGAAGGCGCCCTTGTATTTGTGTACCAGCCCTGACGCCTCGTTGGCGATCGCACGCATTTTGGCGGCGCCGTCCTCGCGCATGTTGAGAATAGGCCGCACGTGCAGTGTGCCGACCGATGCGTGAGCGTACCAAGTGCCGTGGGTACCGTGGCGCTGGAAGACTTCGGTCAATGCCGCCGTATATTCGGCTAAATGCGCAAGCGGTACCGCGCAGTCCTCGATGAAGCTCACGGGTTTGCCGTCTCCCTTGAGGCTCATCATGATATTGAGTCCCGCTTTGCGGACCTCCCACAGGCGCTTTTGCGCCTGCTCATCGGCGATCTTGATAACGCTCCCGGGCATTCCCAAATCTGCCATCAAGGCATCAAGCTCACCGAGCTTGCGTCGCAATCCTCCCGAATCCTCGCCCGCAAACTCGACCAGCAGAATCGCGGCGGGGCGGCCAATGATTGCTGTTTCGATGACAGGACGGAAGGCTGGATTGGCGAGGCTCAGATCGACCATGATGCGATCCACCAGCTCGACGGCAGTCGGAGCGAGCTTGACGATGTGCTGCGCTGAGTCCATCGCATCGTGCATTGTTGCGAAGTTGACGACGCCGAGCGCTTTGGCGCCCGGCAATGGCGATAATAGCAACGTGATTTCTCGGGTGTACGCCAACGTGCCTTCCGACCCGACCAGGAGGTGGGCAAGATTGACGCTGCCGTCCGGCGTATATGGGCGCTCGCTCTGACTGTCAAAAATGTCGAGGTTGTAACCGCCAACGCGGCGCATTACCTTTGGCCAACGCGCGGCGATTTCGGGAGCCAGTTGCTGTGCGAGGTTGCGCACGAAGTCAGCGATGCCGCGCGCGCGTACCCCCAGAGTGGCCACCGGTCCGAACTCGACCAGCGTCCCGTCCGCCAACCACGCACTGATGCCCGCAACGTTGTGCACCATGTTGCCGTAAGCGATGGAGCGCGAACCGCAGGAGTTGTTGCCCGCCATTCCGCCGAGGGTCGCCTGCGCACTGGTTGAAATATCAACGGGATACCAGAGCCCGTGCGGCGCAAGCACCGCGTTGAGATCGTCAAGCACCATTCCCGGCTGCACGGTGGCGCGGCGATTGGCCGTGTCTAAATCGCGCAGCGCGCGCAGGTACTTACTGTTGTCGATCACCAGCGCCGCGCCGACGGTCTGACCGCACTGACTCGTTCCGCCGCCCCGCGCAATCACCGGCACCGCGAGCTCGCGAGCGATGTCGATCGCGGTTGCGATGTCGCGTTCTTGCCGAGGGATGAAAACTCCGACCGGATCGATTTGATAAATGGAGGCATCGGTCGAGTAGCGTCCGCGCGACTCCGCATCGAACTGGACTTCCCCTTCGGTCTCCGCCTTGAGGCGGCGCGACAGCATGAACCGCAAATCTCTTGAAGCGGAGCTATCGAGTGCCGCGGCGCGAGTACGTGTTTCACTCATGGAGTCAGTTCACCGCTTGCGCTGGGATTTCAGAGTGAATATTGTAATGTAACGGCAGCCGCACACCCTAATCGGAAACATGAATAGACGCCAAGGAAACCGATGTGTTGAAACGTTCTACGACCCGTGTGTTGGGTTTGCTATGCGTGATGTATTTCATTACGTACATGGATCGCGTCAATGTCAGTACTGCGGCGATCGAGTTCGGCAAGGAATTTCATCTCTCTAATACGCAGGTTGGATTTGTTTTTTCCGCGTTCGCTTATCCGTACCTTATTTTTCAGGTGATCGGCGGATGGCTGGGGGACCGCTTCGGTCCCAGGCGCACGTTGACCCTGTGTTCGATCATTTGGGCTGGCGCGACCGTGCTGACGGGTTTTGCCACCGGTCTTATATCGATGCTGGTCGCGCGCGTCTTACTGGGATTGGGAGAGGGTGCAACCTTTCCCACCGCGACCCGAGCGATGTCCAACTGGACCGCGACCAACCGACGCGGTTTCGCGCAGGGCATTACGCACGCGTTCGCGCGCATCGGTAACGCCGCGACTCCGCCCATCGTTACCTGGCTGATGGTTGAGGTTAGCTGGCGCGGGTCATTCATTGTGGTGGGTGTTTTGAGCTTCATTTGGGCGATGATTTGGGTATGGTACTTTCGCGACAACCCGCGCCATCATTCGATGATTACCGCCGGCGAGATTGAGGTTTTGCCCGACTACGTCGGCGTCAAGGAAGCGCCGGCGGTTCCCTGGCGGCCGCTTGTCCGGCGCATGCTCCCCGTGACCCTGGTTTACTTCTGCTATGGCTGGACGTTGTGGCTTTTTCTGACCTGGATTCCCCAATACTTCCTGCACAACTACCACATGGATCTCAAACATTCGGCGGTTTTTGCCGCGGGCGTGTTCTTCGCCGGCGTGCTTGGTGATTCTCTCGGTGGGCACGTGACCGATTGGCTGCTCACCCGAAACCAGAGTCGCACCAAGGCGCGCAGCTACATGGTCGTGGTCTGCAACCTCGCTGCGCTCGCCTCGCTGTTGCCCATCCTGTTCGTGCACGACTCAACGGTAGCGGCGTTGTGCTTAAGTCTGGGATTTTTCTTTGCGGAAATGACCATCGGTCCCATGTGGGCGATCCCCATGGACATCGCGCCAAGATACTCGGGCTCGGCCAGCGGACTCATGAATACAGGGTCAGCGCTCGCGGCCATATTGAGCCCCGTGGTCGGCGGCTGGATCATCGACAAGACCGGCAACTGGGACTGGCCGTTTATCGGATCGATGGGGCTGATGGTGGTCGGCGCCGTGTGCGCCTTTGCGATGAAACCGGAACAAAAGTTCTGATGAGGGCAGTCGGCGTGGATCACGCCGCTTTCTTGCGGTTGCTTTGCAAGCGTCCGTCGACAAGCGCGACGATGTTATCGATTGCCGGGTGGCTCATGCCCTTTTGCCTCGCGATGAGTTGCACCAGCTTGTCGGCACGTTCAATGTTGGTGGCGCCGTTCTGCAGCGCGCGGGCGGCCGACGCCGGGCGGCTTAAGCTTTGTGCTGCCGCGGCGTATTTTTCGAAAGGCACCAGGTCCGTGGCCGCCGCGCCTAATCGAATGCACAGGTCATTGACGAAGTTATAGATGGACCGCGACTCATCGAGATCGGAATGTACCGCTTCTTGAGCGGTGCGCATGCCGGAAATCGTGATGCAGCGATAATTGCCGGCCAGCAACATGGCCCATTTGGCGAGCGGCACGAATAGGGAATCGTGCAGTTTGAGTTTCACCGGCAATTCGATCGGGCCTTCAGGCGCCTTGAAGCGTACGGCCTCAATGTCGCGGGCCAGTTCACGCAGCAGGGAAGTTGGGGCCTCATCATCGAAGCGCGCTACCTTGAAATTCGTCGGAAGAGTCACTTGCAGCACATTGACTTTCTCCTCGGGCGGGCGGATCGCCTGCGGATCGGGACTGCAAAGCGTCAGGAGCGCCGGATCGAAACTGTCCCAGACCGACGCGTCGGTATAGGCGGGCGATAACGCTTTATGATCCAGGCCCGGAATGCGTTTCATGTAAGGCAGCGGCGGCATGTTCATAATCGACATGCAAGGAACCCGAGATTTCGCGACCGCCTCGAGTAGTTCGCGCACGCCGGGGGAGCGGTATTGAGGCTCTTGCATCGCCAATCCGATCAGCTCGAAGGCGTTAGGGTCAAAATCGGCGGCCCCGCCGGCGGTGACTGTGCCCGACAACTGGCGCGAGTCGATCTCGATGGCATCTTTGCGGCCCTTTACCGGCATTCGGACTCGAAAGCCTTCTTTGTTTATCAGTTCCGCTTCAGCCGGCAGGCAGACAAGAGACAAGCGGTGGCCCGCGAACATGAGCTTGGACGCTAGCAGTGAGCCGTAAGATGCTCCTAGAATCAACACGTTGCGAGTCGCCATCGACGCCCTCCGAGATTTATAGAAAGGCACTATTGTACAGAGCATGACACTTCGGATCGGCTGGCGGGCTGTTAAATCCTCGCCAGCGCTCCGACTTACCGAACGGTTGCTTTGCCCCCACACGGCGCATGCGCGGCATGAGCGCGAATCAAAAAGAGGCGCCTCCGATCAAGGGCGGCTATTTGCGGCGTTCGCGGTGCGCCAAGCCTTCCGCGCTCAGCTCACGTCAGGAAATTAACTGTTCTCGGCACCGCCTGGCGGCTTGGCAACCACCGAGTGGCGTGTTGTAATCATTTCACAACAGCATCGGCTGCGTGGGGATGAACGCGCGGCACCTTGCTTGCTTTGAGCTTGGGATCGTTTTTAACCAAGGGAGAGAATA
>DASWUU010000311.1:0-2974 GCA_036401515.1 Steroidobacteraceae bacterium | reverse complement strand
GGAGCAGACCCCGCTCGATGCGGAGTTTCAGGTGCAGCTCGCGCCGGGCCAAAGCCAATGGTGGCATCTGCGCGGTGCAGCGCAGCGCAACGCTGTGGGCCATCCCACGCATTTCGCCGGCTGCGTGCGCGATGTCACCGCAAGCCGCGGGCAGCGAGCCAACTAAGACGGTTTAGCCGCCTCGCTCGGGGCCGGCGCACCAGGCATGCTGTCGCGTCCGGTGAACCAATTCACTGCGTATTGCACCAGCTGCGTGCCGGTATTCAAATTGAGCTTGCGCTTGATGCGCTGGCGATGCGACTCGACCGTCTTGATGCTTAGATTTAGGGATTCGGCGGTTTCGCGGGTGCTCATGCCCTTGCCGATCATGTGCAGAATCTGCAATTCGCGATTGCTCAACCGATCAATGGGATTGGCCGAGATATAAGAACCGCCGGCCGCGAACTTCTGAATCATGTTGTTGCCGACCGCCTCGGACACGTAGATCCCGCCGTCCAGCACCCGGCGTAGCGATACCAAGAACTGTTCGCTCGCCGCCTGCTTCATGATGTAACCATTGGCGCCGGCCGAGAGCATGCGTTCAGCGTAAATGGTTTCATCGTGCATCGACAGCACCAAGATCGGCAATTGCGGATAGTGGGCGCGCACATCGCGCACCAGCTCGATGCCATCGCTTTGCTTCAAACTGATATCCGCAATCATGACGTCGGGATTCAATTCCTTGATCGCGATGCGGGCGTCGCGCGCCGTTTCCGCCTCGCCGCAGACGACCAAATCCTCTTCGTTTTCCATGATGCGCCGCAGTCCTTGGCGCACGATGGGGTGATCATCGACGATCAATACGCGCCGCACGCGGCGCTTGGCCGTGGTCATACCGGATTGGGAAGTCGATGATCGAATCCATGCACTGCTCGCTGCCATGACTATATCCTCCTGCAATGGCGTGATGACATTGTAACTCATCCTACAGGCTAACCCGCCACGGTCACCACGGTACCTGGCTCATTGGAAGCGATGTCGAACTTGGCGCCGATCATATCGGCGCGATATTTCATGATTTTGAGGCCCATGCCGCTCGCGGAGGGCGTGGCCTGCGACAGGCCCACGCCGTTGTCGGTAATACGCAACGTAAATCCCCGGTCCTTCGTCGTCAGGGAAATTTTTACCAGGCTGGCCTGCCCATGACGCGACGCGTTGGTCAGCGCCTCTTGGGTGATGCGATACAAGTGACTGGCATTGGTTTCCGTCAGCGCGAAATTGCGCGAGACGTGCGAGTGGAACTGCACTTCCAGGCCGTACAAGTGGCGGCTTCGCGCCGCCAGGGCGCGCAGTGCCGAACTCAAGCCTCCGGTTTCGGTGCGCACCGGCAGCAGCCCCCGAGCCAGGGAGCGCGCCGTCTCGATGGATTGGTTTACATGACCCACGATTTCATTGACGTTCGCAACGACGTCGGGGCAGCGCTCTTTGATCCTCCCCGCCAGTCCGCGCAACATCAGTGCCACGCCGGTCAGTTCCTGGCCCAAACCGTCGTGCAGGTCGCGGCCGATACTTTGGCGTTCGCGCCCCGAGACATCGAGGATTTCCTGCTCCAGCCCCTTGCGTTCCGTGATGTCGCGCATGGAAATGGAAATGCCCGTCGCGACGCCTCGATCGCGCACCAAGACTGCGCGATTCTCGAAATAATGCGCCTGTCCGGTCTCCGAGGATTCAAACTCAAACGTGGTGGTTTGGCCGGTTTCCAATATGCGCGTGAGTTTTTGCACGACGCCCGGGCGCGCGGCCGTCGGCAGCAGCGCGCCGATGTCGCGCCCGATGAGTTGCTCGGCCGTCAAATCGTTGACACCCTTGTTGATGAAGCGTACGCGCAGGGCGGTGTCGAGCAACACCAGCATGTCGGCGGTATTCGCCGTGGTGGCACGCAGCAATTCCTCGGAGCGGCGCAAGCGTCGTTCGGAATCGCGCCGTGCGGTGACGTCTTGGATGACCCCCACCAGCCCTCGCGGCACGGAACCCTCGAACAGCGGCCGCGCCGTCGTGGCATAGGAGCGGTAGCGCCCGTCTACTCCTAAGAGCTCGAATTCCTGGCGCACCTCGTTGGGACCGGAAAACGCGATCTCGATGGCACGCCGGACCGCGCTCTGGTCCTTCGGGTGCACTCTCGCCAGCATAGCCTCCATATCCGGATAGACGCTCGGCAGATGCACCTGCGGCTCGTCCAGATTCGCGAATTCGAAGGCATTTTGCGCCCGGTCCCAGCGCCAGGCATGCATGTTCGCCATGTTCATGGACAATTTCAGCCAGCCGGTGGTGTTTTCGAGCTGGATTTGCGCCAACTTCTTGGCTTGGATGTTTTGCACCGAACCGAAGGCCCGGAACGGTCGTCCGCCCAACATTTCCAGATGCCCGATGATCCTGACCCAGAGGCGCTGATCTTTGAGCGAATTGATTTCGATTTCCAGATCGACGTGCCCCGAACCTGCCTCCGCCCTCGCAAAAGCCTCGCGCAGCTGCTCGCCGGATTCGGGCACACATTGCGCCAGCATCGCCTCCCATGAGACTTCGAACTCCGCAGCGTGGGTGTCATAGATGCGAAACATCTCATCGGTCCAGGTCAGATCCCGCGTTGCATAGCTGTATTCCCAGCCGCCGATTTTGGCGATGCGCTGGGTTTCATCCAGAATGTCCGTGAGGCGCTTGATTTCCGAGACATCGACGCAGCAACCGATCACGCGCGCCGCATCCCCGGCGGTGTTACGCTGAATCAGTGCGCGATCGAGGATGGAGCGGTAGCGGCCCTTGGCGTCGCGAATCCGGTACGAGGTGGTCCAACCGCGGCCGCTCATGAGCGCCACGGCGATCGTCTTTTTTACCGCCACGAAATCACGCGGATGAATCCGTGCCGTCCAGGCCTCGACGGTGGATTCAATCTCGTCGGCCGCCAGGCCCAGCACTTCTTGGACCGCGCGCGAGCGGT
>DASWUU010000310.1:0-26990 GCA_036401515.1 Steroidobacteraceae bacterium | reverse complement strand
GCACGCGCAGAGAGACGGGTCCCTCTGGCTCGCCGAGAATAAGGCGATCGGCTGCCACGACTTGCACGTTCGCGGGTGATAGCACGCGCACGGACGCATGCACCACCGACCCCAACACTCGTTCGCGCGGAAAAGCGCGTTCTTGTTCTCGGCCAGGATCCACCGACTGCAGGCCGTGATTTTCGAGCGGCCCGCCGCAATCGTGGAAGAACCACCACGGGATTCCGTTGGTGGCGCTGATCACGACAGTCCCCGGACCCAAGAGAGGAACCAAATGCGGTGCGAGTTCCGGCAACAGATGTGCCTTGACGGCAAGAAACACGTAGTCGTGCACGCCCAGTTCCGGCGCAGATCCTGCTCGCGGGCGGCTGAGCCGGACCTCGCCGCCACGCGCTACACGCAATCCTTTCGCGCGCAGCGTATTAAGGGTCGCGCCCCGCGCGACCAGGGATACCTTCCAGCCGGCCCGATCCAACGCATCGGCTATCCACCCGCCGATGGCACCTGCACCCACGATCACTGCGGACGGACTCATAGGGCGACAATATCAGCAGTGGCGCGAGAGCAGACTAGCCAGGGCCGGCCGCTCTATAGGACCATGCTCCTGTCCTTGAGCACAGGCTTGGGCTATTCTCTACTTAACATCATGTATGTTGTTTATGTTGTTATATAAAAAGACATTTACTTGAATAAAAAGAAAGCCAAATCCACCGCCCAATCCACCCCCACCCCTTGGGTCGCGCTATTTGATTTGGACGGCACGCTGACTTGGCGCGACACGTTGCTGCCTTTTCTTTTGGGCTTCCTGCGCGGCCGTCCGCATAAAATCCTGAAACTCTGGCGCGTACCCCCCGCACTTTTCCGCTATTGGCGGGATCGTGATCGGGGAGCGTTAAAGTCAAGCATGATCCGCATGATCATGGGCGGCGAGCGGCGCGACGTGCTCGACGCGTGGGCGCACGCCTTCGTCGCGCAACTTAAGCCCAAGCAGCGCTTTCGCCCCTTGGCCCTCGCCGTCCTAGAGGCACATCGCGCCGCGGGTGATCATCTGGTTCTGCTTTCTGCAAGCCCAGATCTATATGTGCCGCTCATCGGCCGGCTGCTGGGATTCGAACGAACTCTCTGTACTGAACTCGAGTGGCAGGGGGACCGCCTGGACGGCCGGCTGAAAACAGCCAACCGGCGAGGCGAGGAAAAACTGGTTTGCTTAAGTTGGCTGCGCGGGCACTACCGCAATCTTCCCATCATCGCCTATGGAAATTCAGCGTCGGATGTAGATCACTTGCGTCAGGCCGATCGCGCACTACTGGTGAACGGCGACAACGCGGCACGACGCCTGGCCGCGCGATGGAATATCGCAGTCTCGAACTGGAGCTAGGTTGAGCGTCGCACGCCCTGCAAAGAGCGATCCAGCTTGCGCAACAGCTTCTCGGTGCTCGCCCAATCGATGCATGGATCGGTGATGGACATGCCGTAAACGAGCTTGCTCAAATCTTTGGGGATCGACTGGCTGCCGGCCTGCAAATGGCTCTCGAGCATGAGGCCGACAATGGAGCGGTTGCCGTCTACGATCTGCGTGACGCAATTCTCCGCCACCAAAGGTTGCAGCTCCGCGTCCTTATTGGAATTGCCGTGGCTGCAGTCGACCACAATCGTTGGCGGCAAGCCCGCTGCGGTCAATTCCCGCTCTGCCACGGCGATGCTAACGGCATCGTAATTTACCCGACCGCCGCCGCCTCGCAATACGATGTGCGCGTGTTGGTTGCCGCGCGTGCGAAATACCGCGGACTGGCCCTGCTGCGTGATACCCAAAAAATGATGCGGACGGCGCACCGATTGGAGTGCATTGATAGAGGCAGCAAGCGCACCATCCGTGCCATTCTTGAATCCCACCGGAGTTGATAAGCCGCTAGCCATTTCTCGATGCGTTTGCGACTCGGTTGTTCGGGCACCGATGGCCGTCCAGGTGATCAGCTCCGACAAGTACTGCGGCATGATCGGGTCGAGCGCTTCAGTGCCCGCGGGAAGTCCCAGCTCGGCAATATGCAGCAGCAGCTCGCGCGCCAGCAGAATGCCCTTTTCAATGTGAAAGGAATCATCCAGGTCGGGATCGTTGATCAATCCCTTCCATCCGACGGTGGTGCGCGGCTTTTCGAAGTACACGCGCATGATGAGAAGCAGCGTGGAACCGACCTCCGCCGCCAATTGTTTCAACCGCCCGGCGTACTCGCGCGCGGCCGTGACATCGTGAATCGAGCAAGGTCCCACGACCACGAGCAAGCGGCGATCACGCCGCTCCAAGATGGCCCTCACCGCCTCTCGAGACCGCAATACCGTGTCTGCGGCTTTTTGGGTTATTGGCAATCGATTCTTGACCTCTTCCGGCGTCGCCAGCAGGTCGCTCGAGATAACATTGACGTTTTGCAGTTGCTCTTGGATATTCGCCACCGTGTTGCCTACATCGAAGTGCGAATGGTCCAAAGTTCTGGAAAAAACTTCAGCTCCAAGGCCTTGGTGAGGTACGACACGCCGCCGGTGCCGCCGGACCCGCGTTTATAACCGATGATTCGCTCCACCGTTTTCACATGGGCAAATCGCCAGAGCTGGAATTTGTAGTCAAGATCGACCAATCGCTCCGCCAGCTCGTACAAGTCCCACTCCTTGACGGAGTTGTGATAGACGCTAAGCCATGCCGCTGCGACCTGCTTACTGGGCTCATAGGGTTGGGTAAAATCTCGGTCAATGGCCTCAGCGGGAATATCCAATCCGCGCCGGCTCAAGAGCCGCAGTACCTCATCGTAAAGGCTGGGCGCGCGCAGCGCGCGCTCGAGCGACTCGTAGACCGCCGGATCATTGCGGAACACTTTGATGGTTTCGGCGTGCTTATTGCCGATAGTGAATTCAAGCGTGCGATATTGCGGTGATTGGAAGCCGGAGGACTTCCCCAGCGTATTGCGAAATGCGGAATAGTCGTGCGGCGTGATCGTGGCCAAGACATCCCATGATTGGAGCAGCTGTTGTTGTATGGTGGAAACGCGCGCGAGCATTTTAAAGGTCGGCCCGAGGTCGTCACGCCGCACGCAATCGATGGTGGCGTTGAGCTCATGCAGGCACAGCTTCATCCACAGCTCGGAAACCTGGTGAATGATGATGAACAGCATCTCATCATGATGGTAAGACAGCGGGTGCTGTGCCGAGAGCAACTTGTCCAAATTAAGATACTGCGAGTAGCTCAAGGCCTCGCTTAAATCCCAATGGACTTGCTCGTCGCTTAAGTCCACGAACGGCTTGACGCGCGGCGGTGTCTCGCTCATATCTTAAGTCTTGAATACCCAGGCGGGTACGGTGCGCCAGCCCGCCAACAGCTCGCGGTCGAGGCGGCGATAGTCGGGCTCGAGCTTCTCCACCAAACGCCAGAAGCTTGGCGAATGGTTCATATGCTTGGTATGCGCCAGCTCGTGGATGAACAAGTAGCGCACCACCTCCGGCCGCAAAAACACCAACGAACAATTCAAGCTCACTGTGCCGCGTGTGGAGCAGCTACCCCACCGGGTACGTTGACAGCGAATGCTTACGCGCGACACGGAATATTTCAGCTCACCGGCCAGCTGCAGCAGTTTGGGCGCCAAACGTTCCTCGGCGGCAGCCCTCAGCCAGCGCTGCAGCAGGGCCCTCGCAGTGGAATCGTCCGGCGCTTGCACCGCGATGCCGGCGCCCTGCTGTTGCAGTTTGCGCGTCGGGCCGCGGCGCCACTCGACTGCGAGGTGTTCGCCCGTAAAAGCGAAGTCGATTGCCGGGGGGACAGGTTCCATCGGAGCCACGAAGCAGCGCATCGCCGCGACTTTGCGATTGATCCAAGGGGTGAAACGCTGCACGAAGTCACGCACCGCGTGCGCGTTCACGCCGATGGGCACCACAATCTCGACGCGCCCTCCTACATGTACCCGAGCGGTGAGCCGGCGCGCGCGCGGGCTAACCCGAACGGCGAAAGGGTCGCTCGAGCTGCGGGTCTCGAACAAAGATAACTGCGTGCCATGCGGCTTCATCGCATGGAATGATACCAGGTTAGGCCGCCCGCGCGCCGAACGCGTTTGCTCTAAGGCTTCACCAACAGCGCAAGCTGGCGCTGCGCTATCTTGTAATCCGGAGCTGCGATCAGCGCTTTTTCGATCCAGTTACGTGCGCCCAAATGATCGCCTCGGGCTTGCAGTTCCTTCCCCAATGCCAAGTACGCCTCGGCGTGCCCCCACCCTGGTGTCTCGATGCTGGTGCCGGAAGATTGTTCGAACGATTGCGCCGCCGCCTGCAGTTCAGCGAACCCCCGCTGCCTCTCCGCAGAGCCGGCTTTGGCGTGGTGCAGATCCTGTGTGGCCGACAGCAGCAGCGCCCGCGGATTATGAGGCTCCAGCTTCAGGGCCGCTTTCAAACGATCAGCCGCCCGAGAGCGCAGCAATACCGCTTCCAGGGACTTGAGGTCCGCCAGCCCCGAATAGCAGGCCGACTGCAACCCCATAGCTTCAGCCGACCTTGCGTTTTTCTCGAGCACCGGCTTTAGCTCGTCGATGCAGTCTGAAAATGCCGCCTCCGCCGCGCGGGGCTTGCGCTCGCGCGAAAGCTGCCCCATCCGGTATTGCGCGTGCGCCAAGTGATAGCGTAAGGCACTGTCGCCGTCGTCGCTCTTGACTTGGGCGGTCAAATTTTGAATGAGATTCTGAAGGCTATTGCCATCTTCCGTCTGGTAGGCGTAGTCGATGCGCGCCTGCGTATCGCCGCCCTCTTGCGCATTGACCGCGGCTACGACCATCAGCATCGTGGCGATGAGAATATATTTGGCGATAGGCATCCGGTACTCGCGCTTTACAATAGGAATCGAAGATAGCACACGAGGTTTGAAATCTTGAGCCTGGATATGATCGATATTGGTTCGAATTTAACCCACGACAGTTTCGCTCAGGACCGCGACGCCGTGATGGCGCGTGCCCTGCAGGCCGGCGTACGCCGGCAAATCATCACGGGCGCGGATTTGGCCGCATCACGGGAGGCCGCAGCCCTGGCGGCCGCCCATCCTTCGCGCCTGTGGAGCACAGCCGGCGTCCACCCTCATCATGCGCAGTCATTCTCACCTTCGCATAGAAACGAACTCATCGAGCTTCTAGGTCTGAAGCGCGTCGTTGCCGTGGGCGAATGCGGCCTGGATTATTTTCGCAATCTCTCGCCGCCCTCTTCCCAGCGCGAGGCCTTCGTTGCACAACTGGAGATCGCGGTGCAAGTTCGCAAGCCCGTGTTTCTTCACCAACGCGATGCCCACAGCGATTTTGCCGCCATCTTGCGACAGTTCGAGGGTAGGCTGACAGGCGGGGTGGCGCACTGCTTCACGGGGGGCGAGTCCGAACTGGAAGCCTACCTTGGGCTGGGTCTTTATATCGGAATCACGGGTTGGGCCTGCGATGAGCGCCGCAGCCTTGAACTGCGTGCCGTGCTGCCGCGCATTCCGGCCGACAGGCTGCTGATTGAAACCGATGCACCGTATTTGCTGCCCCGGGATATGAACCCGCAGCCCAAGTCGCGGCGTAACGAGCCGGCCTATTTACCGCACATCGCCGCCACGGTCGCGCGCCTACGAGGCGAGAGCATCGAAACGGTCGCAGCGTGTACCACGCGCAACGCGGTCGCGCTTTTTGGACTTAGAGATTCGTAAACAAGTGCGGGCTTGGCCGCAACTGGGCGACGAGGCGGCCCCAGACCTCGTCGTATTGCTCCGTACCGGGGAGCGATTCAGAGGAGCGATCGACCACCGGAAACTCCACTTCCATGCCGTCCAGCATCACCACCCACTTGGGGATACCTTTGGTAAATTTTCCAACATTCGAAAACAATAGGCGCCCCTCGACCGGCACCTCGCCTACCAGTGCTTTGACTGCTGCGATTCGATCGTACAGCGCCGGTTGCGGATTATCGAAGGTGTAGCGGTGGCCGCGTCCCATCACCGTCCAATCGCTCATCTGGTCACCGCCGAATATCAGGCCCGGCACTCGGCGCGTGTCGAGAATGACGACGCCGCGCGGCGTCAACAGAATGTGATCGATATGGATGAAGCCGCCCATACCGTCCGGCACAAGGACCTGGTGTGCGGCCGCCGAAGCGATGCGCTCCAATCGGGCAAGCAAAGATTTTCGCCGCGCGCGGCGCTGATAAGCACGCAACCCAAAAAAACCCAGGGCAGCGAGCAGCAATACCGCGGCGGCAAGTCCAATCCACTGCGGTTCGATTCCAAGACTGGTCATGCGAGTGCGGCTGCCAATGCTTCAAGCGTTGGCGCAATGTCCCCGCGACGCTGCGGGGCGCGCAATAGAGAGGCCAAACTCTCCGGAACCTCGATGGGCTTGCCGATAAGGGGTTCTACGATCTCGCTGAACTTCGCCGGGTGTGCGGTGGCAACCACAACCCACGGTTGGTTGTGCCTTTCCTCGGGACTTAAGCGGCTATAGACTTCCGCCGCGGTCGCGGTGTGCGGGCACCATTCGCGTCCGTATTGCATGAAGTCCCCTTTGATGCGAGCGCGAATTGTAGCGTCATCGACGCTGTCCGCGCTCAAATGTTCGCGCACGGCCTCCCACGTCGGGAACTGCCACTTAAGCCGTTCCATATTGCTGGGGTTTCCCACATCCATTGCCGATGCCAATGTCGCGACGCTCGGACGGGGCTGCCAACGGCCAGTGCTCAGAAAGTCGGGCACTGTGCGATTACTATTGTGCGCCAAGATGATGCGCCCTAGCGGAAAGCCCATGGCGCGAGCCCACAACGCCGCGCACGCATTGCCCAGATTGCCGGCCGGGATGATGTAGGAAGGCTTCACTCCCGTGCGCCCAGAGATCTGGAGGCTGGATGCGATGTAGTACACCATCTGGGGCAGCAAGCGTCCGATATTGATACTGTTGGCCGAGCTGAAGCGATGCTTGCGGCTTAAGACCGGATCGCGGAATGCTTCCTTGACCATTCCTTGACAATCATCGAACGTGCCGGCAACGCGCAGCGACAGTACATTGTCGCCCCAACACGTCAGCTGTCGCTCCTGACGCGGGCTGACCAGACCCTTCGGATAGAGGATGACGACCCGTGCCCAAGGACGTGCATTGAAGGCAGCGGCGACAGCGCCGCCGGTATCCCCCGAAGTGGCGACCAATATGCTTAAAGGTTGTGCTGGCGATGCAGGTCGCAAGCGTTCATGGCATTCCGCGAGAAATCGCGCACCGAAGTCCTTAAATGCGGCCGTGGGGCCGTGATAGAGCTCGAGGACGAACAACGGATCCGGACAAGCCGCAACGGCGGTTGTCGGCGCGGGGATATTGAGCGCTGCGTGCGCGATCTCCGGCAGCGCGTCATTCAAAGAATCCCCCTCGAAGAACTCGGCCAATGCCACGCGTGCGACTTGCGGCAGACTGAAGGGGCTCGACGGCAAGATGTTAGGCGGCAGCGCTTGGATGCTGGGCAGCCGCGTTGGCACATACAGACCCCCGTCCGGAGCGAGCCCCCGCGTGATCGCATCACTTAAGCTGACGAGCGGGGCACCGCCGCGCGAGCTGACAAACTGCAAGCCTGACATCAGGCCTTTACCACCCGAGCACCATAGTTCTGCATCAGCGATACCCAGGAGTCCGACGCCAAGTTGTGCGTGCTGAAAGCGGCTACCATCGCACCTCGCACGGCTTCCGCATGCTGAACGGCGGACCAGGCAAAAACAGCGGGGCCGGCGCCGGAAATCGAGCAACCCAGGGCCCCCGCTGACATCGCCGCGCGTTGCACATCCTTGAAACCGGGGATCAACGAGTGTCGCTGCGGTTCGATAATCACGTCATTGAAGGATTCGCGAATCAAATCCAGATCATTGGAATAGCAGCCGCTGATAAAGCCAGCGAGGTTGGCGCTCTGCCAGACATAGTCGGAACGGCTGACATTAATGTTGAGAATGGCGCGGGCCTCGCGGGTTCCCAAATACATATGAGGATGTACCAACACGCAGCGCAGCCCTCGCGGAACGGGGATTTGCTTCACGCGCGGATTGTCGATGCCGACGGTAAGCGTCAGGCCTCCATAAAGACACGGCGCAATGTTGTCGATGTGTGCGGCACCGCTTGCCACGATTTCCCCTTCCATCGCGAACTTCAGCAGGCGTAGCTGGGGCGCCGGCGCATGCAACAATGCATTGGCAGCCACCACGGCTGCCACCGCTGAGGCTGCGGATCCACCCATCCCGGATCCCAGCGGTATTCCCTTGTCGATGTCCAATTCGAAGCCAAAGCCCGGAGCCAACGCCTCATGCATGACCTGCACGGCACGACCGGCGGTATTGTTCTTCGGCTCTATCGGTAAATCTCCGGCGATGCCGGTGATTGAGCGGATGCGTACTTCATTTTCCTCAATTCGGCGTATTCGCACCCGGTCGCCGACCTCGTCGACCGCGTGACCCAGAATATCGAAACCGATGCCTACATTGGCTACGGTTGCAGGTGCGAAGGCGGTAACGTCGGTGAGCACAATCCCTCGCTTTATTTACAGATGAGCGCCTAGATAGGCTGACAAACGCAACAGGTCCGAAAATACGCCCGCCGCGGTGACTTCAGGACCCGCACCGGGCCCTTGCACGATGAGCGGATTTTCGCAATAACGGCGCGTTGCAAAGCGCACCACGTTGTCGGTGAGCGCGATATTCGCAAATGCGTGCTTGCCGTCCAAGCGCATCAAACCCACCGTGGCCTTGCCGTCGGCGTCGATTCGCCCGACGTAGCGTAGCACCTGGTTCTTATTACGCGCATCTGCCAAGGCTGCGGCCATCGCGGCATCGGACTCCGGCAGCCGGGCCATGAATTCTTCCACGCTGCACTGGGTTAATGCCTCGGGAACCAGCCCTTCCACTTGCACGTCCGCCATTTCCAGCTTGAGTCCCATTTCCCGCCCGAGAATGATCAGCTTACGGGCCACATCGATGCCGGACAAATCATCCCGCGGGTCGGGCTCGGTATACCCCTTGGTCTTGGCGGTGCGCACAATCGAGGAAAAAGACTCGCTGCCGTCAAAGACGTTGAACAAGTAGGCCAGCGTCCCGGAAAAAATCCCCTCGATTTGGCTTATGTCATCACCCGTACCGCGCAAGTCGCGCAGCGTTTGGATGATGGGCAGTCCAGCCCCCACGGTGGCCTCGTACAGATAATGCGTGCCCGCCGCCCGGCGCGCCTCTTGCAGCGAGCGGTAATAAGGCAATGTCCCGCTGTTGGCTTTCTTATTGGGTGTGACGATGTGAATTCCGCGCGACAGCCAGTCGCGATACTCATCCGCCACCACGGCGCTCGCGGTGCAATCAATGACCACCGTGTGCGGTATGTAATCCGCTTGCACGTGATTGATGAATTTTTGCATGTCGAGAGGTTCGCCCGCCTCCGCCATCCGTTCCGCCCATCGACTCAAGTCCACCGAAGTCTGCTCGAGCAACATGCGCTTCGAGCTGGCGATGCCACGAACCCGCAGATCCAGATTCAACTCTCGCAGCCGATCGACTTGCGTCGCAATCTGCGCCAGCAGCACGCGACCTACCGTGCCCGGCCCGATCAATCCGATCGATAAGGTGTTGGGTGAAAGGTAGAAGGCCGCGTGCACTGCGCGCAGCGCCCGGGCGGCACCCTTGCTGTCCACCACCACTGAGATGTTGCGTTCCGAGGCTCCCTGCGCAATCACACGAACACTGATCGCTGCATCGCCAAGCGAATTGAACACTTTCGCCGAGATGCCATGGGCGCCGGCCATCCCATCGCCGACGACCGCCAGGATGCTCATGCCGAGGGATACCTGCACATGTTGTATTTGGCCGTCGCGCAGCTCCACATCGAATGCCCTGCGTACCGCCTCCTCCGCCCGCACCGCTTGTTCCTGCGGGATTGCGAAGCAGATCGAGTGCTCCGAGCTGCCCTGCGAAATCAATATCACCGAGA
Source organism: Steroidobacteraceae bacterium (assembly GCA_036401515.1). Classification (GTDB taxonomy): domain Bacteria; phylum Pseudomonadota; class Gammaproteobacteria; order Steroidobacterales; family Steroidobacteraceae; genus Bog-1198. Next base: position 17,007 of record DASWUU010000310.1, on the reverse strand, counting down.
TGCCGGAATCGCGCAATGCCCCGAACAATCGGTGCGCCGTTCCGGGCACGCCGATCATGCCGGCGCCCTCCAAGTTCACCAGCGCCACCGGATCGATGGTCGTGATGCCTTTTACCTTCAACTCCGAAACTGGGTTCGCACAAATCAACGTGCCGCGTTTTTGCGGAGCGAAGGTATTGCGTATGAAAATGGGGATATCGCGCGCCACCGCAGGCGCCATGGTCTGAGGATGAATCACTTTGGCGCCGAAGTACGCGAGTTCCATGGCTTCGTTGTATGAAAGCTGATCGATCACCTGGGCGTTTGGAACCAGCCGCGGGTCAGCCGACAATACGCCATCGACATCGGTCCATATGATGATTTCGACTGCATCGAGCAGCGCGCCGAATATGGAGCCGGAAAAATCGCTGCCGTTCCTGCCGAGCGTCGTCTGCTTGCCTTGCTTGGTGGTGGCCACGAAACCCGTAACGATGAGGCGCCCGACGAAATCCGGCGCAACCAATTTACGGATGTTCGCTTCGCTCGCGCTCCATTGAACTGCCGGTCCCAAGGAGGCCCATTCGACAATGACGATCTCGCGCGCATCCACCCATCGAATCTCGCCCTTGATGCGAGCTCTCTCGCGCAGGAATGGCGTAAACAGTCGCGTCGACCATATTTCGCCGAAGCCGGCGATTACATCGCGAATCGAATGGCTCGCCGATCGAATCAGCCGCACCGTATTGAGCATGCTGGCGATATCCTGGCAATCGCGCGCCAGTCTCTCTTCGTATCCCGCATAAGCGCTTTTCGACACCAGCTCGGAAGCGAGTTTCAGATGTCGGACCTCGAGCGCTCCGATGGCAGGCCCGAAGTCCTCATCGGTCTGTTCCGCCAAGTTGATCAAATGCAGCAATGAATCGGTGACGCCGCGGCAAGCGGATAAGACGATGGCTTCGCGCGGATTGGGGGAGGCCTCGACAATTTCGGCAACGCGACGGAAGCACGCGGCGTCAGCGACGCTCGAACCCCCGAATTTATGAACTACCCACTTATCCATTCTTGACACGCGCCTTAAGGATACCCTGGGCGTTCTCGCGCTCCCAAACCTTGAACGTTGATGAATTGCGGCTGCAAGCCGCTAGACAGCCCGGAACTCTAATCGCACCAAAGGCGGCCAGGCAAGCGATTCCGTTCGCCCTTTTACCCTCTGCCTCGCCGCGAACTTAAGCTGGGCCGTCCCGATTTGGGCAGTCCAGAGTGCTGCGTACGGAACGGGCGAACCGGGGATGAACGGGTTGGCCCCACGGGCTGGTACGCAGGAATGAGATGTTGCTTGCCGTTGCCGATCAAATCTGCGCGCCCCATGCGCTTCAAGGCATCGCGCAGCAAAGGCCAATTTTCCGGATCGTGATAGCGCAGAAAAGCCTTGTGCAAGCGCCGTACTTTGATGCCTTTCGGGATCACGACTTCTTCGCTTACGCGGCTGACGCGTTTGAGCGGATTTTTCGATGAATGGTACATCGCCGTTGCGGTGGCCATTGGCGAGGGCAAGAAAGCCTGCACCTGATCAGCGCGGAAACTATTTTTCTTGAGCCACAATGCCAGTTCCAGCATGTCCGAGTCGCGAGTGCCCGGGTGGGCCGCGATGAAATAGGGAATTAAATACTGCTCCTTTCCCGCTTCTTTCGAATATTTATCGAACAGCTCCTTGAATCGGTAATAGCTGCCGACGCCCGGCTTCATCATCTTGGAAAGAGGTCCCTCGCCAATGGCTTCCGGCGCAATTTTCAAGTAACCGCCCGTGTGATGGGTGGCCAGCTCCTTGACGTACTCGGGCGATTCGATTGCCAGATCGTAGCGAACGCCCGATGCAATCAAAACTTTTTTGACGCCTTTCAAGCTCCGGGCGCGTCGATACAGGTTGATCAGCGGCGCGTGGTCTGTATTCAGGTTCGGACAGACGCCCGGGAACACGCAGGACGGCCGCCGGCACGCCGACTCGATCGCCGCACTCTTGCAGTGCAAGCGATACATGTTTGCCGTAGGGCCGCCCAAATCGGAAATGACGCCGGTGAATCCTTTTACCTTATCGCGTATGGTTTCGATCTCGCGAATGACCGAATCTTCTGAGCGGCTCTGGATGATCCGGCCCTCGTGTTCGGTAATCGAACAAAAGGTGCATCCACCGAAGCAGCCGCGCTGAATCGCCACGGAGAAGCGAATCATGTGGTAGGCGGGAATCTTCGCTTCGCCGTAGGAGGGGTGAGGACGGCGCGCATACGGCAGTTCGTAGATCGCATCCATGTCCTGCGTCGCCAACGGAATGGGCGGAGGATTCAGCCAAAGCTCTTGTGTTCCATGCCTCTGCACCAGCGCGCGCGCATTTCCCGGATTCGATTCCAAGTGCAAGATGCGCGATGCGTGTGCATAGAGCACCGCATCTTGACTGACCTGTTCGAATGAGGGCATGCGAATGACGCTGCGCTCGCGCTGCGCGTTCGGCACGTTGCGATAAAACTTCACCACCTTTGCACCGGCCGCGGGGGCCGCCGATGCGGTCGCGAGCGAAGCGCCTGGCGCCAGCGCGTTTCTGCGCTCCTGCTCGCCGGCGTAGGGATCGATCGGGGGGCTCAAGGGCCCCGGGGTATCCAAATCGCTCGAATCGATCTCTACCCAACCGGCGGGCATGCCGCGGCGTAGGTAGGCGGTGCCGCGCAAATCGCTTATCTCCTCCATGGCGGCGCCGTTATCCAGCCGCCGGGCAATCTCGCCGATCTGCCGCTCGGCGTTGCCGTAGACCAGCAAGTCCGCTTTGGCATCTACCAAGACGGAGCGCCGCACCTGCTCGGACCAGTAGTCAAAATGGGCTATGCGCCGAAGGCTGGCCTCGATGCCGCCGATCACGATAGGAATGGTTTTAAAGGCCTCTCGGATACGCTGCGAATAAACGATGACGCAGCGGTCGGGGCGCTTGCCGCCTATCCCCCCAGGCGTGTACGCATCATCCGTACGCACCCTGCGGTCCGATGTGTACCGATTGACCATCGAGTCCATATTGCCGCCGGTGACGCCGAAGAACAGGCGCGGCGCGCCCAGTGCCTCGAAGGCTTCGGTGCCGCGCCAATCTGGCTGGGCAATGATGCCCACCTTGAAGCCTTGCGCCTCCAGCACCCGCCCGATGATGGCCATTCCAAAGCTGGGGTGATCGACGTAGGCGTCCCCGGTGACGATGATGATGTCGCACTGCTTCCAACCGAGCGCCGCCATTTCGGCGCGCGAAGTCGGTAGGAATGTCGCCGGGGATGAGCCGGCGACACGGGCAAGGGGGCTCGGAAACAGGGGGGCAGTACTTTGCACGCCGGCGATTAGGCCTGAAACACGCGCTTAAGTACAACGAAACCAATCACCCCAAATCGATGGGGAAATAGGTCTGCGCGTCTTCTCGTTGCACCAGCAATGCCACGTTATGTCCAGCTCGAGCGACTTCACGCTTGAGGTCCGCCACGGTGGCCACCCCAACGCCATTGACGCCTAGTACGACGTCCCCCGGCTGCAATCCGGCCGCCAAGGCTGGCCCAGTGACATCTTCGACCAGCAATCGGCCCTTAGTGTGCAATTCCTGCTGCTCTGCCGGCTGCAGCGATCGCAGTACCAGTCCTAGTTTGCCGCCACCGTCCTCGCCGGTGCTTTTTGCCTGCTGGGCGGGTGACTCTTCCAGCAACACCGTCTTGACCATCACCTCGATAGGTTTGCGGTCGTGCCAGATGCCCAATCGGGCTTGGCTGCCCGGCGGCAGTTGCGACACGATAGCCGGTAGATCCCAGGAATGGTCGATGTTGCGTCCATTGACGCTGGTAATGACATCGCCCGCCTTGAGGCCCGCTTTCTCGCCTGGACCTGTCGGATCGACCGCGCTGATCAAGGCACCGTGCGGGCTGCTCAGGCCGAATGAGAGCGCGAGTTGTTGGCGAATGTCCTGTACTGAAACACCAATGCGGCTGCGCACCACCTTGCCGGTCTTCTGCAGCTGATCCTTGACGTTCAATGCGAGATCGATGGGGATGGCAAATGACACGCCCATATAACCGCCGGTGCGGCTGTAGATTTGCGAGTTGATGCCGATCACCTCGCCGTCAATGTTGAACAAGGGTCCGCCCGAATTACCTGGGTTCACTGCGGCGTCGGTCTGAATGAAAGTCACGTAGCTGGAATTGCTTCCATCATTCAACGGACGGCCGATGGCGCTGATGACGCCCGCGGTCACGCTGTTCTCGAAGCCGAACGGCGAACCGATCGCGATGGCCCACTGGCCTGGCCGCAATTTGGCCGGGTCGCCGAAGCGCACCGTGGGCAATCCGGTGGCGGCAATCTTAATCAGCGCGACATCGCTGGCCTTGTCGATGCCGATCACCTTGGCGGGGAATTCGCGCCGATCTGTCAGAGTAACGGTCACCTCCGAGGCGTCGGTAACCACGTGCGCGTTGGTCAACACATAACCATCGGCGCTGACGATGAAGCCGGAGCCGACCCCATGGCTGGGTGGCGACCGATCAGGACCTGGCGTCTGCTGTTGGAAACGTCGGAAAAACTGCGACAGCGGATCATCTCCCTCACCTTGCCCGCCCCCGCCGAGGCCACCCAAGCCGGGAATTTTCTGCGCCTTTTCAGTCACGCTGACATTGACCACCGCTCCGCCCGCATCCGCGACGAGCCCGGAAAAATCCGGCAAACCGGTGACGCGTCCGGGGAAAGCACCAGCCGGCTGCGTGCCGGCGGGCGCCGCACCGGCGGAAGCCGCGCTGGCGGGACCCGCAAGGGCTGCAACGACAGGGGAGCCGGATTGACCAGGGCTGGCACCGGCATTCGAGCTCTGATGGCCCATAACCATCGCAAAGACACCCGCGAGAGCGGCCAGCGACCAAGTTCTGATGCTTCCCATTGAAATATTCCTCTGCTTTCTCTGAACTGAACTGACCCAAGCTTTGGGGTGTTGGTTTCAATTTTCCAGGCCAAACCGGGTAAATTTCAAGGAATTAAAGCGCTGGGCGCCCGAAATGTGAATTCCCCACGGGTAATCCCGGGCTATCACCGACTACTCTTGGGATTATGGCAGAAGCGGGTCCAATTCTTGTGGTGGTGGGAGGCGAAACCAAGCGTCTGCAATGGCTGACCCACCATGTGACAAGCCATTGGCCCAATGCCCAGGTGACGACTCTCCGTGCCGGAGAATCGGCGCCTTTAAGCCGGCTCATTGCCGAGCGCACCCCGGACGCTGTCTTCCTGCAGGCGGACTTCGCCAACGAGCCACTGGCCGCGACGGTGCTCAATAGCATAAGCCAGTTGCTGCGCATGCAACCCGCCCTGTACTGCATTTTGCTCGCCGACAACGGCAACGAGATGGCCGCAGTTCGTGCACTTAAAGGGGGCGCCAAAGACTACCTGCCGCTGTCGAAAATCACGCGCGACCAGTTGCTGACCGCCGTCGGCGAGGCGTGCGCCAATCGGCGGGTCGCCGTGCAAGCGGCAGCCATGATGGCGAACAGCGAAAACTCCACCATCATCGAAGTGCCGGGGTATTCCATCGTCAAAGAGATCGCCACCAGCAACTTCTCATCCGTGTTTCTGGCTCGCAGCGAGCGGCTGCGCCGAAACGTCGTGCTCAAGGTCATGACGCGCGGGGAATCGGAGCGGGAACGGGGCGATGCCGAACGATTCCAGCGCGAATACGAGATCATCTCGAGCATCACGCATCGCGCCATCGCTGAGATCCATGACTTCGGCTCGCAACCGGGATATTTGTACCTGGCCATGGAATATTTTCCGTGCGGCGACTTGCGCGACCGGCTGCGAAATCCCTTGAGCGTCGATGAGAGCCTGTACTATTTGCGCGCGATCGCGGAAGCGCTGCGCGTCATCCATGTCTTCGGGATTCTGCACCGCGACTTGAAGCCGGCCAATGTGATGCTGCGTGAGGACAATTCTCCAGTTCTCATCGATTTCGGCCTGGCACGACGTTCACTCGATGAGATTGGAAACACCGGTGTCGGCCAGGTTTTAGGCTCCCCGTATTACATCAGCCCTGAACAAGCACAAGGCCAGCGCGTCGATGTGCGCACCGACTTGTATAGCCTCGGGGTGATGTTCTACGAAATGCTCACCGGGCAAAGGCCCTACAACGGCCGCAGCGCCGTGGCGATCATGTCGCAGCACACCAGCTCGCCGGTGCCTTCTCTACCGGAGACGACGGCGATGCAGCAACCGTTGCTGGATCGGCTCATGGCAAAACAGCAAAGCGCGCGCTATACGTCCGCGGATGAGTTATTGGCCGACCTAGGACCCATCGCCGCCGTCGCTTAAGCGTGAAGCTCGTCACAAGGCGTTGCAGCACCGCAGATTAAGTAAATCGCCCAAGCTAGGCTGTGACAGCCATCATGCCTCGCACCTTCGCGGTTTGGCACCCTGTCGAGGTCATGTTCATATCCGTTAAGCGCCATGAGCGCGAAAAACAGGAACTGATCAGCGCAAGCAATCGGCTGACCGACGCCATTCTGAAAACCAGTGCTACCGGTCTATTCCTCATGGATAGCAAGGGCAAGGTGCAGCCGCAGGTTTCCTCCTCTTTAGGTACCTTATTTCGCCGCCAGGATTTCGCGAATTTGACCGTGGAGAAGTTGATCGGTCCGCTGGTTTCCGCGAAAACCCTGAGCGTTGTGCGTACCCACATGATGCATTTTCTCGAACATGGACGGCCCGAGGGCGAATCCGATCCGCTTCAGGACGTTGAAGTGAAATTAACGAACACAGACGGCAGCTTCGCGAGCGCACACTATTCCTTCGAGTTCAACGGCGTCGACACCCCGAACGAGGCACGCTCCTGGATGGTGCGAGTCACCGACATTACCGCCCGCGTACAGCAGCATCGTGAACTGGAGGATTTGCGCGTTCAGGTGATCACGCAGGGCGAAATTTTGCGCGGCGTGCTGCAGGCCGGCGGAACCCGCTTCGGCAGTTTCTTGCAAAGCACCGACGCTTCGATGAAGAGCATCAATGGTGTTCTGAAAAAACCCGCGCGTGAGGCGGGTGCCTTCCGCAACAAATTAGAAGAGACTCTACAACAGGTGGATTGCATTCGGCGCGACGCGGAAGCGCTCAAGCTATCCGGTCTGCAAGCCGCTGCACACGACTTCGAGGCTGCATTGCAGGAGTTGCGCAACCGGGAAACGTTGAGCGGCAGCGATTTCCTTCCGCTGGCCGTCAAGCTCGATGCCCTGTACGGACAATTCGCTTTGGTCAGATCCCTGACCTCGCAGGCCAGCCCGGCGCGTGAGCCTGAGCCCACGGCGGCCGCGCGCACACCAGCCGCTGGACGCGCCGCCACCGGGCGCGTCACCGACAATGGCACCGAGATCATCGAAGCGCCGAAGTTCTTCGATGAGTTGCAGAAAGCATCTCCGGCGCAACGAATGGCGACGGTCGGCAGCTTGGAAAGCACGCTGACCACGCTGAGCGACCTGGTGGCGCAGGAACACGGCAAAACGGTGCTGCTCGCCTGCAGCGGACTCGAGTCGGTGCCCGCGCGCTATCAGGCGACTGTTAAAAACGTGGCGATTCAGTTGATCCGCAACGCCGTGGTGCACGGCCTTGAAACCGCAGCCGAACGTGAAGCGGCCGGCAAGCCGCCGCATGCCACGCTGCAATTGGAGTTCAAGTCCGCGCCCGGAAATGGCTTTGAACTGACGTTCCAAGACGATGGCCGCGGATTAGACCCGGCCAAAGTGCGCGACGTCGCGGTTGCCAAGGGACTCTTGAGCGACGAGGAAGCGGCACGCCTGCAGGATCGTCAAGCGATCAAGCTGATTTTCAAGTCCGGCTTCACGACAATGGCGGACAGTGATGGCGATACCAAGCATGGCAGCGGCATGTCACTGGTGCGCCGCTATGTGCATGAAGCCGGAGGCAAGATCGCACTGGCGAGCCATTTGGGCCGCGAGACACGCTTCAAGGTCACCTTGCCGATGCTTGAAATGGCCGCTGATACGCAAGTCGCCTAGCGACAGATCACTGTTCCGGCGCCGAGAGTTCCACCAGAACGGCACCCGCCTGGACCCGGTCAGTCAAGCCAAAGGCAATTCGCGAAACCACTCCCTCATGGGGCGCCGTCAGGGTATGTTCCATTTTCATCGCTTCGACCGTTATCAGCGGTGCGCCGCGCGCCACCTTCTGACCCGTCACGACATGCACGGCCACGACGGTTCCCGGCAGCGGCGTGAGCAAAGAACCCTGTTCGATGCCGCCGGCCACCTGTAATGCATCGTCGGTGCGCTGCCGCGTGAGCGCGACATGCCGGGCGTCGCGGAATATATGCAGCGATTGATCCGCATCGAACAGCCGCACTTCATTGATTCGATCCTGGCATTCCGCGTGCAGCGATTGTGCGCTGCGCGAGAGCACGCGTACCGAGAACTCCTGCACGCCCACTCGGGCGAGATACGTCTGCGGCGGCGAGAACTCGACCAAGGCGCTGCCCTGCACGAATCGCCATACCGTGCTCGGCGGCGCTCCAAGCCGCCAGCCGCGGCTGTCAGTCCATAGGGCGTTATGCTCAGAATGCTCGGCAGCGAACCACACCGCCCCCAGCGCGATGTCGGCGGGCTCGGCGTCGGCTTCGCCGAAGCGCATTTGAGCTCGGCGGACGGCCAGAAAATCGGTACCCACCGGTCCGCTGCGAAATTCCTCATCGGCCAACACTCTCGCGAGCAGCGCGCGGTTGGTTACGACGCCGACGATCTCGAGCTGACCTAAGGCGCGGTTCAATAGGTCAACGGCCGCGGTACGCGATTCGCCCCAGGCGATGATTTTACCGAGCATGGGGTCGTAATAAGTCGACACCTCATCGCCCTCTTCGACGCCGGCATCGAGCCGCAGCCCGGGAACGCCGTCCGGCCAGCGCAAGTGCGTGATCCGCCCGACGCTCGGCAAATAATCCCGCGCAGGGTCCTCTGCGTACAAACGTGCCTCCACGGCGAAGCCGCGCTGCGTGATTTGCGCCTGGGTAAGAGGCAGGGGCTCGCCCTGCGCTATAGCCAACTGCCATTCCACCAGATCGATGCCGGTAATGCACTCGGTAACCGGATGCTCCACCTGCAAGCGCGTATTCATTTCCATGAAATAGAAGTTCTGCGCCTGGTCCACCAGGAATTCGACCGTGCCTGCTCCGACATAGCCTACGGCCTGCGCCGATCTGACGGCGGCTTGCGCCATCAAGGCGCGAACCTCGCCGCGAAGCCCTGGCGCCGGCGCTTCCTCGATAATTTTTTGATGGCGGCGCTGCACTGAACAGTCGCGATCGAATAGGCTCAAGGTCTGCCCATGCGAATCTGCAAAGATCTGCACTTCGACGTGACGCGCTGTGGGGAAATAGCGCTCCATGAGCAAGCGATCATCGCCAAAAGCCGTTCGAGCCAGGCGCTGCGCCGATTCGACTGCTGCAGGCACCTCGGCGGCGCGGTTAACCACCTGCATGCCCTTGCCGCCGCCGCCTGCGCTCGCCTTGATGATGAGTGGAAAACCGATGCGCGCCGCCTCATCGATGAGGCGCTGCGCTGATTGATCATCGCCGTGATACCCCGGCGCCACCGGCACACCCACCGCCGCCATGGCCGCCTTGGAGGCGCTCTTCGACCCCATGGAGTGGATGGCCGCGGCGGGCGGCCCCACAAAAATCAACCCGGCGTCGAGACAGGCTTGTGCGAATGCGGCGTTTTCCGAAAGAAACCCATATCCAGGGTGAATGGCGTCGGCGCCCACACGCTTCGCGAGGGCGATAATCTTGCTGATGTTTAGATAGCTCTCGGCGGCGGGCGCCGGCCCGAGATAGTAGGCCTCGTCCGCCGCGCGCACGTGCAATGCATTTCGGTCGGCATCCGAATACACCGCGATGCCCGTCACGCCCAGGCGCCGCGCGCTACGTACGATGCGGCAAACAATTTCGCCTCGATTGGCTACGAGCAGTCGCCGGATCATCTTAGGTCACATCCGAAACACGCCGAAGCGCGTGGCGGCGGGCGCTTGAGCGCGCGTCAGCGCCAGCGCCAATCCTAAGACCTGCCGTGTATCGAGCGGGTCGATCACCCCGTCGTCCCACAAGCGCGCCGAGGCGTAGTACGGATGTCCTTGCCGTTCGAATTGCTCGCGAATCGGAGCCTTGAGCTTTTCTTCCTCGGCATCGCTGAAGCGCTCGCCGTTGCGTTCCAGTGCTTCGCGCTTGATGGTGGCGAGGACGCTCGCCGCCTGCTCCCCGCCCATCACGGAGGTGCGCGCATTGGGCCATTGAAACAAAAAGCGTGGGCTGTAGGCGCGCCCGCACATCGCATAATTGCCCGCGCCAAAGCTGCCGCCGATCACCACCGTATATTTGGGAACCGAAGCGCAAGCCACCGCAGTCACCAGTTTCGCCCCATCTTTTGCGATACCGCCGGCCTCGGCCGCCTGGCCTACCATGAACCCCGCGATATTCTGCAAGAAGACCAAAGGAATGCCTTCGCGGCAGCACAGTTCGATGAAATGCGTGCCTTTCAGTGCGCTCTCGGAAAACAAGATGCCATTGTTCGCCAAGATTCCGACCGGTGTGCCGTGAATGTCCGCGAAGCCGCACACCAGCGTGGTCCCGTACAAAGCCTTGAATTCATCGAACCACGCGCCGTCGACAAGACGCGCAATGAGCTCATGCACATCGTAGGGCTTGCGGGAATTTTGCGGGATGATGCCGTAGAGTTCTTTGGGGTCGAAAGGATTCTCCTTGCCGCTCACCGGTGAGCCGGGTGGTGCGGCGCTCAAGGTCGGAGCCCTCAAGCGCGCGACGGCGCGGCGCGCGAACGCGAGGGCATGCGTGTCATTCTCCGCGTAATAATCGGTGACTCCGGACTTGCGGCAATGAACGTCCGCCCCCCCCAAGGATTCAGCGTCGATTTCCTCACCCGTCGCGGCGCGGACCAGCGGGGGACCGCCGAGGAATACGCGTCCTTGATTGCGAACGATGATGGCATGATCGGACATGGCCGGCACGTACGCCCCGCCGGCGGTGCATGAGCCGTGCACCACCGCAATCTGCGCCACCCCCTGAGCCGAGAGCCGCGCCTGGTTGAAGAAAATGCGTCCGAAGTGTTCGCGGTCCGGAAAAACTTCATCTTGTCTCGGCAAGAATGCGCCGCCGCTCTCCACCAGATAGATGCACGGCAACTCGTTGTCGGCGGCAATCTCCTGTGCCCGCAAATGCTTTTTGACGGTCAGCGGATAATAGGTGCCACCCTTCACCGTAGGATCATTCGCGACCACCATGCACTCGCGCGAGGAGACGCGCCCAATGCCGGTGATCAATCCGGCGCCCGGCAACTCTTCGCCGTACACCCCTTGCGCCGCCAGCGGCGAGAGCTCCAGAAACGGTGCGCCGGGATCGAGCAGCGCGGCAATGCGCTCGCGCGCCAACAACTTTCCCGCCTTGACATGTTTCTCGCGGGCCGCGGCGCTGCCGCCGGCGGCATTGCGGCGCAGCGTGGCGCGCAGGTCATCGACCGGCTGCTGCATGGCCGCTTGGTTCTCGGCAAATTCCGGGGATCGGGTGTCGATCTTGGAGGCTATCTTGGCCATTGGCTTTGTCACCGTAAGCGTGGCAGAATTGTCGGACAGTCCGATTATCCAACGATCTTGCGCCCATGACAATGGGGGGCGGTCACAATGGCCGATTCTGCCTATCGCGAATTCAACTTCGGCCTCGGCGAAGTTATCGACACCGTCCGCGACCAAGTGCGCCGTTTTGCGGAAGAACGCATCGCGCCTCGCGCCCAGGAAATCGATCGCAGCAATGTGTTCCCGCGCGATTTGTGGCGCGAGGCCGGCGAGCTCGGCTTACTAGGCCTCACCGTAAGTCCCGAGCACGGCGGCGCCGGCTTGGGCTATCTTGCGCACACCGTGGCCATGGAAGAAATTTCACGTGCTTCGGCCGCGGTTGGTTTGAGCTACGGTGCACATTCAAATCTTTGCGTGAACCAGTTGGCTCTCAATGCAACCGAGGCGCAAAAGCAGAAGTACCTGCCCAAGCTCATCAGCGGCGAACATGTCGGCGCGCTCGCCATGTCCGAGCCCGGCGCCGGATCGGATGTGGTCTCCATGCAGCTCAAGGCGGTGCGCCGCGGCGGTTGCTACGTGCTAGATGGACGCAAGATGTGGATCACCAACGGTCCTGAGGCCGATGTGCTCGTGGTGTATGCCAAGACCGCGCCGGAAGCCGGCGCGCGTGGCATCAGCGCATTCATCATCGAAAAGAATTTCCAAGGCTTTACCCCGGCCCAGAAGCTCGACAAGCTTGGGATGCGCGGCTCCAGTACCAGCGAGCTGGTATTCGATGGTTGCGAGGTACCCGCCGAGAATCTGCTGGGCAGTGAAAACCAGGGGGTCAGCGTATTGATGCGTGGCCTCGATTACGAGCGCGTGGTGTTGTCCGGAGGCCCGCTCGGCATCATGGCCGCGGCCTTGGATGTGGCCGTGCCCTACGTACGCGAACGCAAGCAATTCGGGCAGGCCATCGGCACTTTTGAGCTGGTGCAAGGCAAGCTCGCGGACATGTACGCATCCTTGAATGCATCCCGTAGTTACGTATACATGGTGGCCGCAGCTTGCGATCGCGGCGATCACACCCGCAAGGACGCGGCGGCCTGCATCCTGTTCTGCGCTGAAGCCGCGACCCGCGCCGCGCTCGATGCCATCCAACTCCTGGGCGGCAACGGCTACATCAACGATTACCCCACGGGGCGATTGCTGCGCGATGCCAAGCTTTATGAAATCGGCGCCGGCACATCGGAAATTCGCCGCATGCTGATCGGGCGCGAGCTGTTCGGAGAGGGCCAATGACCGATCTGTTCGCGCCTTTGGTAGATGATCCGGCCTACCGCAAAATCGCAAACCTTATCGAGCAACGCATCGTCGCGAGGGACTTGCGCACCGGCGATGCACTGCCCTCCGAGACCGACCTTGCACGCCAGTTTGGGGTCAACCGCTCGACGATCCGTGAAGCAATTCGCGAACTGGAGATTCACGGATTGCTGGGACGGGAACGTGGAGAGAAGCGCCTGCGGGTCACTCGCCCCGAGCCGCACCGCGTCAGCTCCGGCGTGAGCCGTGCACTCGCACTTCACGATGTGACATTCATGGAGCTGTGGGAGGCGATGATGGCGATCGAACCCGCCGCCGCCCAGTATGCGGCGTCGCGGCGCTCGGCAGCCCAACTTCGGGGATTGACGCGCGCAAGCCTACGCTTCAAGGAGGGAATCGGCGATACGGCAGCCGCCGTGGGCGCCGTCGTGGATTTTTTTACGGCTGTGGCCGAAGCCAGCGGCAACCGGGTGTTGGCTCTATCGCAAGCGCCGCTGAATCTTTTGCTGGAGCCGGCGCTGTCGGCGATCATCGATCGCGTGCCCCAGGCGCGTGCCCGCATCGAAGCGGCACAAGGCAAGATCATCGATGCAATCAGGCTCAATAAAAGCGAGCAAGCCAGAACCTGGATGGAAAAGCATATTCGCGATTTCAAGCGCGGCTACGAGCTCGACCTTTAAGGAACGCGAAGGTCACTAATCGCGTGCGCCTGTTGCGCTCGTTCCGTCAGGTCCAGCGCCAGCGCTTTGATCGCCACGACATTTGACCAGAGACTGGCTTGCGGCAGGAAATCGATTTGGCGTCCTAATTTCGTGCGTTCGCGAAGCCGGATGGTGACGCGGTGGAACCCTCCGCGGCTTGTGACATCAACGGCGGACACATTCGACAGCGGTATCGTTTCCTCTATGCGGCCCCTGCGAACTTTGAGACTCTCCTCGCCGTCCAGCACCTCATCGGCCAGGCGATGCGCCTGAGTAGTCCAAAAGAAATATACGAGCGCCGCCAAAGCTAAGCTGACGGCAATGGCGCTAGGGAGCGGATTGCGGCGCAGTTCCCCGCTGAGCGCCGCCGGTCCGATCACAAAGGCCAGCACGGCCGCAGCACTCAGCCATACACCGCGTTTGAAGAGGGCAGTACTCTTGAAGGAAAGAACTTGCCTAAGCACTTGCAAGCTCCCTAGAGAATTTCCTCTCGCGCCGTGTCGCCGCCTTCCGGGTCGTGCAGGTTGGTGCTGAATGAGACCAACACCATGGCGGAATCGCCGGTGTTGCGAAATGCGTGCACCACGCCGGGCGGTATCTCTAAGCGCACGATCTCGCCAGGGGGTACCTCGATGTCTCGAATAACGCCCTCCTCCTTGAGCCTGATCAAGCAGGGGCCCACCACGGAGGTGATTTCGGTCGCAGTACGATGGACGTGGTTGCCGCGCACTGCGTTTGGCTGGGTGAGCACGACATGCACGTTTCTTTGTCTCTTGAGTTCCTCATCGGCAAGCGGCTCGAAGACCGCGCCGCGCGCATCCCGATGGGCTTTAACGGGTTGAATGCTGGCGGGCGGCGGGCTTGGGTCCTTCATACCGCAGATTATAGCGACACTGATTGGTGCTGGCGCGTTAGTGCCCGCGGGTTAGTGCCGCCGGGTTAGTGCCGGCGTTGGTGACCTGGCGGCCGCCGCGCTGCGTGGCCTCGCACGATCAGCAGCACGCCGGTGATCAGCATAATATCCAGCCAGTCAAGAGAACCCCCGCCGCTCTTGCTCGGCGTAACACTACTGCTGGCTGAGGTCACGGTCAGAGTTGCAGATGCCGCTGCGGAATTGCCCCCCGCAGGTCCCGTCATGAGGCCATTGGACGCCACGGTCGTCACGTACGCACCTGCCATAGCGCTCTTCACATTCAACGAAATATCGCAAACGCCATTGGCAGGAATATCGGCGCCGGACAGCGTGACGCTGCTCGTCGTGCTGGTCAGCGACAACGCGGCTCCGTCGCAGGTGCTCGAGGGCGCGGGTATGCCCAGGGTGACATTGGCGGGCAACGAGAACGTGATGCCCGACTGGGTCAAGGCGAACCCATTGGAATTGGTAAAGCTTAAGACGAGCACGGCCGGCACATTCACCGCGACGCTGGCCGGCGAAAATGTGGCATTGACCGTCGGAGCGGCGGGCGTCACGGTCCTGTCGGCGATGCAGGCCGTGGCGCTGGTACCGGCCGAGGATGGCGCCAAGCTGGCGGCACCGTTCGCGGTGAAATCGACCACCGCCATATCGGTGCTGCCGGCCGAATCCTTCACGACCAGCGTCAGAGTGCCCACACCGCTCGACATGACGTTCACTGTGGAACTTGCCGCGGACCCGACAATCTTAACCGCACCGGTGCTGGACCAGGCGTACGCGCTGATCGTGGCACCGCAGGCGGCGGCGCTACCGCCGGCATCGAGCGTGACGCTCCCCGCGGTGAAGCCGGCAGGGATATTCACCGCGGCGATGGGATTCAACGCAGCCTTGACTGCGTGCAGCGCGTTCACCATGCCGGCGCCGCAGGTGGTGGTCGTGCAGGCACATTCAACGCTCGAACTGGTGCCTGCGGAGCACTGGGCTATCCCCGTGGGCTGCGGAAACGGCGTCGCGCTGGCCTGGATGCGGGCAATCAACTGCGGCGGCGTGAGGTTGGCATTCGCCGCGCGCATCAGAGCGACGATGCCTGAAACGATGGGCGCGGAAAAGCTGGTGCCGAGATTGGAGTTGTTCTGATCGGTGTAGGAATTCGTTCCCGGAACCGTCGTTCCTTCATTGACGGTGGTGTCGATCGATCGCAGGCACGGACTGCCGGCAAGGGTGTTGACGCAGTTGCCCGCCGGTGCCGCAATGCCGACCTCGGGCCCTAAGCTGCTGTACCCGACTTTGGTGCCGACATTTCTCAATCCAGCCACTGCGAGTACACCGGGGCATCTGCCCGGTATGTCGACGGGACCGCTTGCATTGCCGGCCGAAGCAACGATGATCACGCCCATGCCGGTGAGGGTATTAATGAGACTCTGGTAATCGGAAGGACAACTGGCCCCCGTTCCGCCGAGACTCAAGTTGATGATGTCCGCGGGATAGGGGTTGTCGGGCGCCCCGCTGACGGACATGCCGACAGCCCACTGAATGCCGGCAATGATGTCCGAGTCCAGTCCGCCGCACTTACCCAAGGCCCGAACTGGCAACAAGTACGGGTTCCATGTCATCCCTGCAATGCCGACATTGTTGTTGGTGAGCGCGCCGAGCACGCCCATCACGCGCGTGCCGTGCCATGAGCTGTTTGAGAGGCTGCAGTTTTTGGTGGGAAAAACTTGAGTGTTCTTGAGATCGGTGTTGTCGATCCAATCTCCGGGATCGGACGGGTCGGGATCCCAGCCATCGCCGTCGTTGGCGACTAGGAAGGTTCCCAACGGTGTGCTGTTCGAGGCATCCAGGTCTTGACCTACGAAATCGTAGCCTGGCAACACGCGGCCGCCGAAGCCTGCACGCAGCATATCGGGATGATCGAATCGGATACCGCTATCGACATCGGCGATGACGGTGCCGGAGCTGCCCGTGGTGATGCTCCAAGCAGAAACGGCATCGGTGGCCGCGGCATCGCTGGTCGGGGTGACCGTGCTCGGCGTCTGCATGTACCACTGGCCGCTGGCGGTGGCGGTCGGAACAAATAACGGATCGTTGGGCAGGGCGTGCGCATAGCGTCGTTCATCGACGTCGGCAAAGGCCACCGCCGGGTCGGCTCGCAGGTGCGCGAGCGCGGCATCGACATCGGCGCCATACAGCGTCTTATCCAGAATCAATACATGCATGCTCGGTGTCAGCTGGCGTGAGCGCGCCACTGCAACGCCTGTGCGCACGCTTAAGGTGCTGACATCTGCCTGCGAGGTCTGCGCTTGCGTGACATTCAAGATCTGGGCTTTCGCGCGCGAGCGGATCGCCTTCGTGACTGAATTGCCCGGGGTGGCCCGAAACCCCACCACCAGCCGGTTGGCCTGTGGGCCGATATCGACCGGATGCGACTGCACCGGGTTCCACTCCACGCTGGCGGCCGCCGCAGAACCCAAAGCCAAACCTAAA
>DASWUU010000309.1:0-10064 GCA_036401515.1 Steroidobacteraceae bacterium | reverse complement strand
GCGATCTAGTGCCTGTCATAACCATCTTATGTGCAAAATTGGGAGGTACGTCACACTCTGTCGCGCATTCTGTCAAATGCGTTCGGGAACCCCTGATTGACGATTTCGCCGGGCGGGCCTAGTGGAGCGACTTCCCTACTCCTAAAACCCGTTCGACCGCGTGCACCAATTCGGCCGATTCGAATGGCTTGCTCAAGACATAATGCGCTCCGGCGCGCTCGGCCGCCGCCAGGTATGCAGTGGTCGTGATGGCATTCGGCTTGTACGAATCGATGCCGAAGTTGCCGCCGCCCGAAATCGCGATTATGCGCACCTCGGGAAAGTCCTTCAAGATGCTGCGGATGGCCTCCACCCCGTTCAGCTTTGGCATAATGATGTCGGTGATGACCACGTGCACCGGCTCGCGGTTCAGTTCTGCCACCGCCTCCATGGCATCGGCACTGGTGCGAACGCCATAGCCGGCTCGCTCCAAAACACGCCGGATGGCATCACGGACATCCACATCATCATCGATTACGAGTACCTGGTGCACGGCAACCTCATTCGACCGGCTCCAAGGGAGACGCGGATATCGTAGCGTCTACAACCGCCGGAAAGAGAATTTTGAAGACCGAACCGCTATCGGGTTTGCTTTCGACTCTGATGATGGCACCAAAGCTGTCGACAATCCCATGCACCACCGACAACCCGAGACCCGTACCCTGCCCCACCGACCGCGTCGAAAAGAAGGGCTCGAAGATACGGTCCACCGTTTCCCCATCCATGCCATGCCCGGTATCGCCAACGGACAGTTGCACTCGCGGCGCCTCGTCGGCGGCAGTAGCGCCCTCGAAGAACGTCAGCCCGAGCGTCAATACCCCGTTTGATCCCTGCATCGCCTGAAAGGCGTTGGTGCCAAGGTTCATGATCATGTGCAGCGCCAATGTGGCATCAGCGCGCACCAATGGCAATGTTTCGGCGAAGTCGGTGCGAATTTCCACGCTCGGCGGGCCCACTGCGGTTAACAAATTAACCGCCTCCGTCATCACGGTGCGCAGATCGATTGGCGTCATGGTGGAGTCGCTCAATTCGCGAGAGAACGTCAGAATGCGCTTCACCACATCCTTGGCGCGCTGCGCGGCAGCCAGCACCCGTTCCAAATCGGCACGCGAAGCGCTGGTGTCCGGTAGGTCCTGCAAGGCCATGTCGGTGAACAGGATGATGGGAACGAGCACATTGTTGAACTCGTGCGCAATGCCGCCGGCCAACGTACCCACAGTCTCGAGGCGCTGCTTTTGGCGCACTTTCTTTTGCAACTCTTCGCGGCGCAGTTCCAATTCTTCTTTTTCCTGAATCTTCGCCTGCAGTCGCTCATTCACGCCCACGAGCTCCTTGCGCATGTCGTCGAGATCCGCCGCCAAATCATGCAGCTCCCGGATGCCGGTTGTGACCCGCATCGCTTGTGCATAGTCGCCCGAAGCGATGGCTCGCGAGACTTGTTTCAATCGAAGGATTGGGCGCGACAGACGATAGCTCAGCACGATCGAAATCGTCATGGCGACTGCGAAATAAATCATCAATCCAAATAGCAGCCGGCGCTGAGCCAGGTGGATGCGATCTAAGGTCGGCGCTTCGTCAAACCCGAGGCGCAGCTCCAGTTCGCGGCCATCGTGCACGATCGGAAGCACCACGAAATATACGCCATCGCCATCGCCGAAAGTGAGATCCGTGTGGCGTGGCGCCTCGATGCTGATCAAGTCCTGGATGCTGCGGATAACTCGATCGCCCTCGGCAAGCTCGGCAAAACGCCCGTCGCCGTGGATGATGACCACATCCAGCAAATCTTCGATGCGCTGCGGCGAGTTCAACGCTGCGCCGACCTCGAATTCATCCGCGATCACGCGCGCAAACGTGCGGGCATGTTCGATGAACAAATCCTCATGGCTCTTGCGGATCACGTATCCAAGGCCGAAGTATAGGGCGGGCAGCAGGATGAGATGCAGCGCGATGACCCAGGCTGCCACGAGGTTGGCGAAATTGGCTCTCAGTCGTGCCATAGAACGCGCAGTATTTTGATTTTTTTATCCTGGGCCACGTCCCGGTACCAGGCGAAGCTGACTGCCGCCGGATCCGCCACCACAGCGGCTAGCAATCGAGTGTTGTCGGTGTACACCGCCGGCAGCAAGGCTCCGTGCTGCAATGCCAACTGCAGCAGTCGCCGGTCGTAGGTGGTCTCCGTCATGGCCACCACATTTTGCAGGAAGACTTCCTTGATCACGGGATCCGACTCGTTCAAGAGCGCGCTTAAGCGGGTGCCATTGTGCTCCACCGTCATCCCGAGGAATAGTTTGCGTACCTCGAGACTATCCAGTTGTTCAACTTTGCTCTCGGCGCTCACGATGAGCACCAGTCTCTCGGTCGGGGGGGCCGAGAAGGCGACGCCCGCCAGGAGCAGCAAGGCGCTCAGCAGATTGGCCGCAGCTCGCCTCACGGAATAACACCGCTCCATTGCAGACGTACTTCGTTCGAGCGGAATCCCAGCGTTGCCACGTGAGACAACTCGACCGTAAACGCCTGACGGCGCACGAAATCCCACCGCAACCCCAGCGCCTGACGCCGCAGCGCCACATCGATGTCGCCATCGTGATCATCGAACAGCGCCACGTAACGCGACTCCTGCATTCGAGCCGAATCTTCGACGCGGCTGAAAACGGTCAATTCATGCGGCAGGAGCCGCTCAACCTGCAGGTATGCGGAGATGAAACTCTCGTTCCGGGCGGTCTGGTCCAGGGCAACGTTCACATAGTAACCGGCGCCCATCACGCGCCATTTATTGACGGTCCAGTCGATGTACGCGCCCGAGAGAGTCAGCACCACATGCGCGGAATTTAGCGCGTTCAATAACTGCGGATTGGTCGTATACAACTGATCATGCGCGAACAAGAACCCGGCGCTGCTGGTGCCCTCGTACTCGGGCAGGTACGCAAGGCGGGCCGAGAGTGAGGTGCGATGGCGCCCTGGGTTCTCGCCGATGAGATCCACGGGCTCGTATTGATGATCGCCCCATGATGAGGACGCGCCCACGCCGCCGGCGAATTGCAATGCCGAGGCAGCTCCAAGACTTTGCCTCGTCTCGAGCAAAGCACCGGTGATGTGCTGAGGGATCAAACCGTGCTCGTCCTCCCAGCGCTCAATGAAGGGACGGGTGATCGAGGTCTGCAAGTAGCGGCCGTGATGATGTTCGCTATTCCACGCACTGGCCGGCATGTGGAAGCGGCCGACCCAGAGAACCGTGTCGGGTACGAACTCGTAGCCAAACTGCATGCGCTCCAGGTCGGCTTCCTCGGGAGACACGAATAACTCGCCCAGAACGCGAAACTGATGCGTCGAGGCTGCAAACAGAATGTCGGCGTTGACATAGGTATCGTCGTCTTCAGAAGGATGCGATTGGCCGCTGCCGGCCATAGCCTCCACCGCATAGAAGACCTCGAAGACATCTGATCCATGCTGGTGCTGTGCCCACGCCGCCGGCGCAGCGCACAGGCAGAGGAAGGCGAAGGCCAACGGCGCACGCAAGGGTTTTTTCAGCATTCCAGTGTTCCGGGTGGTTTAACGCTCACCGCGATGGTTTTTATGCTTCTACACCGCACGATAGCGCCCTTTTCACGAGCACAACAGAGACACGTGATTGGACCGCCGGAAGTGTGACGCTTTGAACATAACAACGCCTGGCCGCGGGCGGCCGAGGGGCGAGCTGCCTGTCCGGGTGCGTCCATGGGGTGTTCTACCCATGGCGAGCGCGGCGTGCATTCCCTCAAAATTAGTTTTTGAGGACACTGAGGCCGCAATGAAGTCGCACCGGAAACTGATCGTCATGTCGGCCATGATCCTATGCGCTGCCGTGGGCGCGGCGTCCGCCGACGAATCCGATCCGCACTCACATAATCGCGTGTCCGGCATCGATTCGCGACGATCCGAGATGCAATACAGCACGCCTGAAGTAAACCTGACGCGCGCAGATGGCAAGACGGTGTCCTTCGCCGCAGAACTCGATGATGGGCGGCCGGTGGTGATGAACTTCATTTACACCAGCTGCACCACCATTTGTCCGCTCACCAGCCAGATATTCGAGCAATTCCAAAAATCCTTGGGTGCGAAGCGCGACGCCATGCATCTGGTATCGATTTCCATCGATCCGGAGCAGGACACGCCGGCGCACTTGCGCGAGTACGCTGCGCAATTCGACGCCGCACCCGGCTGGGATCACTACACGGGCACACTCGCTGCAAGCCAAACCGTGCAGCGGGCATTCAGCGCCTACCGAGGCGACAAAATGAGCCATTCCCCGCTTACGTTCATGCGCGCGGCGCCGGGAAAACCTTGGATAAGATTCGACGGATTCGTTTCCGCCGAGCAGATGCTGGCTGAAAAAAAGAACTGGGACAGCCCGGCCGCCACCGTCGCGGCGCGATAGCCCCTCCCTATCATGGTGCGATCCAATCGCTGATAGCCACGAGTCGTTTGCCCTCCGGCTCGGCAAATCGCACAAGATAGCCGCCCTTCGATGCGAATCGCTGATTGGGCCCAAGTGACAGCCTTGGATAGTAGCCGGTGAGCAGCACGTGATCGAGCCTGCCCTCCAGGCTATCGATCAGGTAATCACGGCTCACGGTTTCGCCCATGTGATCCAGGGTCTCCGAGAGGAAATTGCACGCCAGCCACGCATCGGTTTGCACCCGTTCGTCGACCACGGGGATGCGCTTGATGCGAAACCAGCCGAGAGGAAAATCCACGCGAATGACCCGCTTGTCGGGCAAATCCATGGGATATGCCATGGTCGTGACTGCGCGCCAGGCCGGGGGCAAAGGAGCGGAATCCAAGCCTCCCATGAGCCCGGAGACGAACACCCGGGACTTGGCGGCCGGAAGGCGGGCAAGCGCCTCCAGATCCTTTGGGCGTAGCCACAGCACCAGCGCATCGCGGCGATTCACGTCGCGCAACGCCGCCGCCAAATCACGCTCCACGTTGCCTGCCTTCAAGGGTCGATTCAACACTTGAAATCCGGTTACAGCGGCGCTCAGGGCGTTAGCGGCCGGTTCGCCGATATCGCCGCTGCGAAAAATCTGCACGACTCGGCCCACCCCGGGCGCCGTCTTGCCGTCCGTCAAGCCGCGCGCGATCAAGCCGGCTTCGAGCAGCACGCCTCGAGAGAAATACACGGAATAGAAGTCATGCTCGGCCACCACCGGCAGATCGACATCCGGGAAAAGACACGGCAATTCAGCTTGCTCGCAGAAACGATGGATCGGCGCCCAGGTTCTGCCGCCCAGTCCGGAAATTACCGCCAGGACGGGTTCGCGCAACAGCCACGCGTGTAGTTGCTCGTCCCACCCCTCAGGGGGCCCGGTGAGGTCCCACACGTGCAACTGCCAGCGGCGATTGGCCGAAATCTTGCCGTGTGAGACCTGCCCATAGGGGGTACCGGCAAACGCAGCCTCGCTTCTGTCGGCGAAGAAGCGTTCGAGAACATCGAGCAAGCCGCGGCGCTGCGTGGGGTCGGCGTCGGAGGTCACGATGGTCGCAAAATGCAAAGCCGCACGCTCGACACCGGGCGACCTGACCGGCGTCATGCTCTTCAAATACTCGATCAGTGCCGCCATGTCGGCCTCGTTCAAGGCGTAGTGCGGCATCAAATAATTGAGCTTATGGCCGTCCGGCCCCACACCCTCGCGAATGGCGCGCGCCAAGGTTTCGTTGGTATAGGCGTCGCGGGACGAATGAGCGGCATCGACAACGGGCAATCGGCGTTGTTCGGATTCGTATCCTCGGGGAGAAAAAAGATACTTGCCGGTGACGGCGGGAATCTTGATGTGTCCTTCGACGTCGCCGAAGCCGCTGCGGCGATGGCAATTCATGCAGGCGGCCTCCGCCCCCAAAATCGGCAAATTCGGTTCGCGCACGCCGCTCAGAGGCTGCGCCGAGGGGAGAATGCCCGCTCGATAAATCAATTCGCCGGCGGGATGCGCCGAAACTTGAGCCCAGGAACGCGGTATACAGCTCTGCGCCGCCAGGGCAGCTGCAAACAGCACGAGGCCCCAACCTCGCAAGCGGCGTGTTGCGGATGCCGCTGTCATGTCTACTCCGGCACCGTCCACTCTCGATCGGCAATCAGTTGGGTGCCTGCGGCGTCCGCGAAATGCACGACGTAACCACCCTTGGAGGCAAAGCGCTCCCCCTCCGACAAAGCGAGTCTTGGATAAGGCCCGGTCATCATTCGATGTTCGAGTATTTCCTCCACCCGTTCCACCAGGTACTCAGGGACGAAAACATCGGCCATGTGTCCCACCGATTCGGCAAGCACGCCGCAGGCCAGGTACGTGTCCAACTGCACTTGCTCGGCCACGACCGGAATGCGTCGGATCGAAAACCATTCCAAGGGAATGCTTACGCGAACCCGGCTGCGGTCAGGCAAATCGAAGGGATAGATTATGCGCGTGCTGCTGCGCCAACTCTCAGGCAGCGGCGTGTGTTCCAGCCCGCCCATCAATCCCGATAAGTACACCACGCCCGTCGGTCGAGCCTCGCCGAGAGCGGCAATGTCGTCCGGACGCAGCCACAGCACCAGTGTATCCGCCGCGGTCGCGGCGTGCAGCGCCTCACTGAGAGCGCGGCCCTCGTGGCCGGCGGGCAGCACTTGGCTGCGCACCGCGATGCCTTGCTTCTTCAATGCCGCGGCGAGAGCCGGGGCAGCTGCCGCTCCGCTATCGCCGGCGCGATAGATTTGCACGACCGCAACGCTCGTGTGCTTGTCGGGTGATGCGCGCAAGCGATCGGCGATCAGGTCCGCCTCCAGCAGCACGCCCCTCGAGAAGTAGAGGGAATAAAAATCTTGATCTGCCACCACCGGAACCTCGGCGTTCGGGAAAAGACACGGCAAGCGCGCACGTTGACAGAATGCGTGCACCGGCGCCCAGTTGCTGCCGCCCAACCCAGACACCGTTGCCATGACCGGTTCTTCCGCAAAGTATTTATCGAGCTGCTTGGCCCACGTCTCGGCGGCTCCGCTCAGTTGCCACACATGCAGTTGCCAATGCCGTTGCGCCATGTACATGCTCTTGCTGTAAAGAGTGTGGCCGGATGAGCGCATCGGCGGACTCGGCGGAAACGGAAATGTGTTCTTGTCGGCGAAGTAATGCTCCATCACATCGAGCATACCGCGGCGTTTGATCGGATCCGCATCCGGCGTGATGATGGTCGCGAAGTGCAGCACCTTGTCGGTGACTCCTGGGATGCTGTCCCTGTCGAGCGATCTCAAGTAAGTGGTCAATGCTGCCAAGTCCGCGTCGCTCAGCGCGTAGCGCGGCATCAGATAGCCTAGAGTCTTGCCGTCGGGGTCGATGCCTTGACGGATCGCGCGGGCCAAGGTGGCATCGGTATAGGCATTGCGATTGGACCGCGCATTCGCGACGTACGGAAGTTCCACCTCGTCGGACTTCGCATGCAGAGAATGGAATAGATACCGGCCTGTGATAGGCGGAATAAGGACCGGACCTACCTTCATGCCCAGACCACTGCGTCGGTGGCATTGTACACAGGCAGCCGCAGCGCCTTGGACACGAACGTTGCTGTCGGCTCGCGTCCCCTTAAGCGCGCCCGAGTGCAGCGCGCCGCTCAAGTAAATGGACTCGCCTGCTGCAACGGCGGTGTCGCTCGGCGCCGCAGCAGCCGGCGGGACGGAACCGATTAGCCAGCAGCAGGCAGCCAGGGCCTGCCAGACATTCATTGCCGTGGCAAACCCGGACTGGGCCGTAGGGGTTCCATGTCGACCGTAGCCATGCGGCCATGCCTTGGATCATTGGGTTTGGAGAACAGCTTGTCGTCGAGGGGCGGATTGAAAGCGATCTTGTCGATGACCATTCGCGCGAGCGGCGTACTCGGTCCGCCCCCAATTTCGAGGGTGCCGGGCACCTGCAACCCGTCGACGGTCTGGTAATTGCGGTACGTCACCGACACGACTGCAAGCTCTCCGGTGGGACGATACGTGACGCGGTCGTATTTCATCTCGAGAAATGTTTTGGCGTCGATCCAAACATCGTGGCCTTCGCCCGACGCCTGCTTGACGTGCAGCCGGTAGGCCTTGCGTCCCTCCATCTTCTCCACCGCCGCCAATTCGACGGCAATGCCCTTCGCCTTGTAGTCTACCAGCGGGCCGTCGATTCCGGGCGCCGTGCGGGCGAAATCAAGATCCTGCGGCGTATAGGGCTGCGCGTCGAACGACCCATCGCGATTGGCCTTTATTTTCCAGCCTCGCGTGCCGTCGAAGAGTCGAACCGTTTTCCGCCCCAACTGGGAAAGTTCGAAGCGCTCCTTGTTCGGCCGCTTCTGTTCGAGCACGAATGCGAGCGCCGGCACCGTGGGATCCGCGCTCTCCATGTGACCCGCCCAAACCATCGACTCGACCTTACGCCACCTATCCAGGCCGCCCCGGGCCGCCACATTCTTTTCGATGATCTGCTCGACCGTCAGCTCAGGCCCGCGGGCCGACTCCTTGGCGAAGAGGCTGCCTGCCAGAACAGCGGCGAGCGCCCCAACGAGCATCCGTCGCATCATGAGCGTTCAACCCCCTTTGGGCTTGGTGAACAGTTCGCCGTCGAACGTCGGGTTCACGTCGACTTTCTCGATCACCATCTTGTGCGTGTCCGGGTAGCCCGTGACCGCGGTCTCCAGGAGATGCGGGATCATCACGCCGTGCTCCGAGCGAAAATCCCGCTGGTAAACCCATACGGTGCGCATCTTGCCGTCCATGCGCCGCGGTACGCCTTCCACCTTCACGTCGAGAAAACTCTGCGCATCGATCCAAATGTGAGACACGCCGCCGTCGGCGGCGGTTAATTTGAGCCGGTACGCCTCGCGCCCTTCGACCGGTTCGACGGCTTCGAATTGCACTTTGGTGCCTTTCGCCGAGGAGTCGAGCAGCGGGCCGTCCATGTTCCATTTCCCGGCGCTCTGCTTCAACTCATCCGCGGTGAAGGGTTCCACGTCGTTGCGATTGAGATAAGGACGCAGCTTCCAACCGTTCGTGCCGTCGTAGACCTGCACCGCAGTCTTTCCGGCAAATTGGATTTCGACCCGAGAGAGTGTCGGCCGTTTCATGTCGACCACGAACGGTAACTGTATCTGTTTCTGCGGGGCCGCTTTGTCGGAGTCCACGGTCGCCGCTTGCTTCCGGTTTTTAGGTGTCATGGATTCTCGGGCGAATTGCGCACTCTTCGAGGTCGAGTCTCCTGTACCCGCATCCATCTTGCCCGTCCAGGACATGGTCTGCACCGCGTGCCAGGCACTGAGTCCGCCCCGAGCGGCAATATGTTTAGCCACGATCTGGTCCACGCTCAAGGTTGCCGCCGCCGATGCGCCACCGCCGACCGCTACCAGTACTCCGGACAGATTCAACAGACAAACAAGCCCAAGCATCCGCGGGGTTCTACGACGCATGGGAAGGGAGAACGTTGCCATATAACACCTCTGCAAATTATGACTGCGATCGATAGAACACTAATCATCCACCGCAAGACCGTCGGCCCGGAACTGCCCGATCACGACATTGACGCGATCGCCCTTCTTGACGATCCGGCCTTTGTTCGAAAATGCCATCCAATAGGTCTTGCCTTCTTGCGGCGTGGATGCCTGGCGCATCATCCCGATGTTTTCCAGCGTCGGCACCACCAAACTCACCCCGGCCTGCGGATCAACCAAGGACGGCTGGGACTCTTTGTTGCTCAGCGGCTTTGCCAGCACCGGGTCGAGCACCCGCCACGAGAAACGCACGATCTGCCCGGACTCCGTTAGCTTGACGCTGAGCCCATCGACACCCCAGACCATCTTGTAATAAAGGCCCGCACGGCCCGCAAAACGATTCGGAAGATAGCGCGTGGGTGGTCCCCCTTGCTTGACCGGCTTGGCGAGCTTGTCCGGTTTGGCGGACTTGTCCGGTTTGGCGGACTTGTCCGGTTTGGCGGACTTGTCCGGCTTGGCAGTGCTTTTCGCCGCCTGTTCAGGCGGGGTTGCCGTCTGCGTTTCCGGCGCCG
>DASWUU010000308.1:0-3687 GCA_036401515.1 Steroidobacteraceae bacterium | reverse complement strand
AAATTGCCAATCAGAGCTTTCGAGAAAGTCAAATATAAACAGTGACTTAGAAGCGCCGTTTGCCGACCTGGCGGTAAAATTCAAGCGAGGAAAACGAGGCTCGAAAATACCGTCAGATTTACCGTCGAAAATGTTGGCTTGAAATAGGCCGAGATATAAGAGGCGCGAAGCACAGGGCCTTATAATTCAATCACTTATGCGTGGCAGGGTTTTCTCGGAGACTATATGAGATCAATCGTCTCCAGGGCGCTCAACTCTTTGATATAAATGGAAAAATATGGAAGTCGCGAATGCAGGTCACTCCCACTCAATTGTCGCCGGCGGCTTGCCCGAAATGTCGTAGACGACGCGCGAGATTCCCGGCACCTCGTTGATCACGCGATGTGCGACACGATCGAGAAATTCGTACGGTAGGCGCGCCCATCGAGCCGTCATGAAATCAATGGTTTCAACTGCGCGCAGGGCGATTACATGTTCATAGCGCCGGCCATCGCCCATGACGCCGACTGATCGGACCGGCAAAAAGACGGCGAAAGCCTGGCTGACTTTGTGGTACAGATCGTGGGTGCGCAGCTCCTCGATGAAAATAGCGTCCGCGCGGCGCAGGAGATCGGCATACGATTTGTGTACTTGACCCAAGATGCGCACGCCCAATCCCGGCCCCGGGAAAGGATGGCGATGAACCATCTCTTTCGGTAACCCCAACTCGACACCCAGCTTTCGAACCTCGTCCTTGAACAGCTCGCGCAGCGGCTCCAGAAGTTTCAGCTTCATATCTTTCGGCAAGCCGCCCACGTTGTGGTGCGATTTGATCACATGCGCTTTGCCGGTTTTTGCGCCCGCCGATTCAATCACGTCGGGATAAATCGTGCCTTGCGCCAGCCATTTGACGTCTTTGAGTTTCGCGGCTTCCTCATCGAATACTTCGACAAAGACTCGCCCGATGATTTTGCGTTTATTCTCCGGATCGGCTTCCCCCTCTAATGCCGTCAAGAATCGCTGCTCGGCATCGACGCGGATGACCTGTACACCCATATGCTCGGCGAATGTCGCCATGACCTGGTCGCCCTCACCCAAGCGCAGCAATCCATGATCGACGAATACACACGTTAATTGAGCGCCGATCGCCTGATGCAATAGAGCGGCCAGCACAGATGAATCGACCCCTCCCGAGAGCCCGAGTACGACGCGGTCGGCCCCCACCTCGGCGCGGATCCGGGCGATGCTGTCCTCGATGATGCTGCGTGTTGCCCAGTTCGCCGAACAGCCGGCGATCTCGCGAACGAAGCGCCGTAGAATTTCCGCGCCTTGCAGGGTGTGCGTGACTTCAGGGTGGAACTGCAGACCGTAAAGATGCCGCGACTCGTCTGCCATGGCCGCGAGCGGCGCATTGTCGCTGGCGGCAATGACTTTGAATCCGGGCGGCACCGCGGTCACTCGATCGCCGTGGCTCATCCACACATCGAGTACCCGTCGGCCTTGGGCATCGCGGTTGTCTTCGATCCCGTCGAGCAGCGGTGAGGCATTGGTGGGCCTGACTTGCGCCGCACCGAATTCTCGGTGCGATGAGCCTTCGACCTGCCCACCCAATTGTGCCGCCATCGTCTGCATGCCGTAACAGATCCCGAGTATCGGCACGCCAAGCGAAAAAATTTCGCGCGACGCCTCGAGTGCCTTGACGTCATAGACTGATTCCGGGCCGCCGGACAGCACGATGGCCCTGGGCCCAAATCGCTCGATATCGCCAAAAGCCGCGTCGCACGCGTAAATTTCACAGTACACGCCGATCTCGCGGATGCGGCGCGCTATGAGCTGCGTGTACTGAGCGCCGAAATCGAGAATAAGGACTCGGTCCGCATGAATGTCGGCCATCAACCGATCCGGTAGTTGGGTGCTTCTTTTGTGATCGTCACATCGTGGACGTGGCTCTCTCGGACACCGGCGTTGGTGATGCGCACGAACTGAGGGCGCGTCCGCATTTCCTCGATGCTGCCGCTGCCGGTGTATCCCATCGCGGCTCGCAAGCCCCCGGAGAGCTGGTGCAAAATGGCCACCAAGCTGCCTTTGTAGGGAACGCGCCCTTCGATGCCTTCCGGCACGAGTTTCTCGAGTTCGCTGGTCGTGTCTTGAAAGTAGCGGTCCTTCGAGCCGTGGGCTTGTGCCATAGCTCCTAACGAACCCATGCCCCGGTACGCTTTGTACGAACCGCCCTGGTAGAGCTCGACATCCCCTGGGGACTCCTCAGTCCCTGCAAACATGCCCCCAATCATCACGCAGTGTGCGCCGGCGGCGAGGGCTTTGGCGATGTCCCCGGAATAGCGGATGCCGCCATCGCCAATCACCGGCACGCCCGTGCCTTCAAGCGCCTTGGCGACGCGGGCAATCGCGCTGATTTGCGGAACCCCCACGCCGGCGATGACGCGCGTGGTGCAGATGGAACCCGGGCCCACGCCGACTTTCACCGCATCGGCACCGTGCTTGACCAGATCGAGCGCGGCCTCCGCGGTCACGATATTTCCGCCTATCACCTGAATGTCCGGATACCTCGCCTTGATCTTGGAGACCATATCCAGCACGCCGCGAGAATGGCCATGCGAAGTATCGACCACGACCACATCGACGCCGGCGTCGCGCAGCGCCCCGACCCGGTCCAAGGTATCGGGCGAGGTGCCGACCGCGGCCCCGACCCGCAGGCTCCCCACGCTATCCTTGCAGGCGTTTGGAAATTCCGTGGCCTTTTGGAAATCTTTGACAGTAATCATTCCCTTCAGCTCGTGATCGCCGGCGACGACCAGCACCTTTTCAATTCGATGCTTGTGCAACAGCGCCAATACTTGATCTTTCGGCGCGTTCTCGCGCACGGTGATCAAGCGATCTTTCGGCGTCATGACTGACGATACCGGCGCATCCAGCTTGGTCTCGAAGCGCAGGTCGCGATGGGTGACGATTCCGACCACTTTTGTGCCGAGCACCACCGGAACTCCGGAAATGTTTTTCGCGCGCGTCAATTCGAGGACCTGGCGGATGGTCATGTCCGGATTGACGGTGATAGGATCGCTGATCACACCGCTCTCGAACTTCTTGACGCGGTCGACCTGACGGGCCTGATCGTCGATGGACATGTTCTTGTGAATAATGCCGATGCCGCCCTCTTGAGCGATGGTGATCGCCAAGCGCGCCTCGGTGACGGTGTCCATCGCTGCCGATACGACGGGGAGATTGACGCGAATCTCGCGGGTAAGCTGGCTCGCCAGGGATACATCTCGGGGCAGCACTTCAGAATATGCCGGCACCAGCAACACATCATCGAAAGTGAGTGCCTCTTCAAGAATCCGCATACAAGTCGCGTTCCAGGTTCGTCTGAGAGGCGGCGCATTGTACCTTGCGGGTGCTGCGCGGTAAACCGCAGTATTATGCCGCCATGGAAACAGCCGGAAATCGCGACATTTATAGCGTTTCACGCCTCAACCGAGAGGTTCGGGTGCTGCTGGAACGCGGGCTCGGCACCTTGTGGCTCGAGGCGGAAATCTCAAACCTTGCCAGGCCCAGCTCCGGGCACTGGTATTTCTCGCTGAAAGATGCCGCTGCACAGGTTCGCTGCTGCATGTTTCGGCAGCGAAATATGTTGTGCGCCTTTGCCGTGCGGGATGGCCAAAAGGTGCTGGTGCGAGCGCGCATCGGCCTCTA
>DASWUU010000307.1:0-8464 GCA_036401515.1 Steroidobacteraceae bacterium | reverse complement strand
GCCCGCTGTCCGGGGCGAAGCTCCCCCAAAGGGACGATGCGCGTGCGATCCTCGTAGCGCAACGGCAATAAGAACAGCAGATCTTGGGTGGTTTCCACGCCCAGCGCGCGCAGTCGTGCGGCGAGCGAGTCGCCGACGCCGCGCAGCACCGTCACCGGCTTTGGGTCAATCACAAAGGTCGATCACAAATGTCGATCACAAAGCGACGATGCACTCCGCTTCGACCTGCGCCCCGCGCGGCAGCGAGGCCACACCGACCGCGGCGCGCGCCGGGTAAGGCTCACGAAAATATTCGGCCATGACCTTGTTGACGAGCGCAAAGTGCGACAGGTCGACCAAGAAAACCGATACTTTCACCACATCCTCCATGCTCGCGCCGCTCGCCGCGACGATGGCTTTCAAGTTATCGAACACTCGGCGAACCTGCGCCTCCATGTCGCCCGTGACCAGCTCCTTGGTCGCTGGGTCCATGGGAATTTGGCCCGAGACCCAGATGGTATTTCCCACTCTCGTGGCCTGCGAATAGGTGCCGATCGCCGCCGGCGCCTCCTTGGTCGAAATGATTTGTTTGCTCATAGCCTTGTGCTGAATGAAATGTGTTGGGCCGTTTAAGCCAAGGTCCGGAAGACTCGCTGTACATCGGGCATGCGCCTCACGGTTCGAATGACGCGAGCGAGATGCTTGCGATCGCGGACTTGAACTTGAAACTTGAGTGAGGAACTGTCCACGTCGCGCTCTTCCAATGACACCTGATCGATGTTGGTTTCGGTTCCCGCGATGCTCGAGGCCACCGCAGCCAGCACGCCGACTCGATTGTTGATTTCCAATTGGATTTCGGAACTGAAAAGCCGGCCGCGCGTCCCCTCCCAAGCCACCGACAGCCACTTGTCCGGCTGCTTGCGGTACTCGGCGAGGTTACCGCAATTCTGCCGATGAATCATGACACCGCGCCCCGCGCTCAAGTAAGCCATGATGGGATCGTTCGGAATGGGGAAGCAGCACCGGGCGTAGGTTACCAACAACCCTTCGGTTCCGGCGATCATCAACGGACCGCCGGAGTTGGCGGCAACCGGTTCACCTTCGACGTGCGTGGGCTGCAAGCGCCGCGCCACCAAGGGAGCCAAGCGCTCGCCCAAGCCGATTTTTTCGAACAGCTCGTCCGCGTCCCGCAGATTCAGCTCTTTGACGACCGCATCCATTTCCGCCGCGGGGATCTTTTTCAAGTTCAGCGACAATTCCTCGAGCGCCAGGCCGAGTAATCGGCGCCCCAATTCCAGCGCATCGCCGCGTTTGAGATTCTTGAGATATTGCCGGATGGCCGCCCGCGCCTTGGCGGTTACCAGAAAGCTCGACCAGGAGGGATTCGGCTTCGCGCCCTTCGCCGTGATGATTTCGACCGTCTGGCCGTTGCGCAGCGGAGTGCGCAAAGGCACCAAGCGCCGGTCTACCTTCGCGGCCACGCAGCGATTGCCCACATCGGTGTGAATGGCATAGGCGAAGTCCACCGTGGTGGCCCCGCTCGGCAGGCGCAGGATTTTACCCTTGGGTGTGAACACGTAGACCTTGTCCGGAAACAAGTCCACTTTGACGCTTTCTAAAAATTCCTCCGAGCTGCCGCCTTCTTGAATTTGCACCAGGCTCGCCAGCCACTCGCGCGCGCGATCATGCTCGACGCCGCCGAAGGTGTCGCCGCCGGATTTGTATTTCCAGTGTGCCGCGATCCCCGACTCTGCAACCCGATGCATTTGCTCGGAGCGGATTTGCACCTCGATCGGTATACCGTTGGGACCAAACAGCGTCGTGTGCAAGGATTGATAGCCATTGACGCGCGGAATGGCAATGTAGTCCTTGAAGCGCCCCGGCATGGGCTTGTAGACGCTGTGGACCAGGCCAAGCACGCGATAGCACACATCGGCGCTGTCCACGATGATGCGAAATCCGTGCACGTCCACCATTTCGTTGATAGAAATCTTCTTGTTCTGCATCTTCTTGTAGATGCTGTACAAATGCTTCTCGCGTCCCTCCACGGCGCCGACGATGCCGGCCTTGGCTAAAGCACCCTTGAAGGTCTCGGCGATCTTGGCGATGAATTCCTTTTGATTGCCGCGGGCGCGCTTCAATTCCCGTTCGAGAACCTTGTAGCGGTATGGGTAGAGCGCGCGGAAGCCCAGGTCCTCGAGCTCCAGCTTCACCGCATACAACCCTAAGCGCTCGGCGATCGGCGCATAGATTTCGAGGGTCTCGCGTGCCGTGCGCCGCCGCTTGACCGGCGGCATCGCTCCGAGGGTGCGCATGTTGTGCATGCGATCGGCAAGCTTGACCATGATGACGCGGATGTCGCGCACCATGGCCAGCAGCATTTTGCGAAAACTTTCGGCTTGCGCTTCCTGACGATTCTTGAACTGGATCTGATCCAGCTTGCTGACGCCATCGACCAATTCGGCGACCACCTGCCCGAAAATCGACGCGATTTCAGCCTTGGCTGTCGGCGTATCTTCGATAACATCGTGGAGAATTGCCGCCACCAGGGTGTCGGCGTCCAAGCGCAAGTCGGCGAGAATATCCGCCACCGCGACCGGGTGCGTGATATAGGGCTCGCCCGATACGCGCTTCTGTCCTTGGTGTTTTTCTGCGCCGAAGTCGTACGCTTCGCGGACCCGTTCAACCTGTGCGGGCGAAAGGTACGCCTCGAGCTTGTCTAGGAGCTGGCTGATCCCGGTGGAGCGTCTTCCACCAGGCAGGAAACCAAGTATGGAAGACGCATAGTCCATCGCCGCTCTTTAAAGTACGGCGGCTGTAGCTAGTCCCCAAGCCCGAGTTGCGGAGCACGAAAATCCGACGGCATGTCGAGCTCGCTCGCCGGCGGTGCTGCCGGCTCCTCGGGCTCTTCCAACATCTCGAGCGTGATATTTCCGGCAGCGATCTCGCGAAGCGCTACCACGGTCGGCTTGTCATTCTCCCATTCAACGGTCGCTTCTGCGCCGTTGGCCAGGCGGCGGGCGCGTTTGGCGGCCAGCAACACCAGGTTGAATAGGTTCGGTTCATTTTGAAGGCAGTCTTCGACTGTGATACGCGCCATGCTTAAGGTTCCAATGGAGGGATTGAAATCATAGCAGAAATGGCACCCCCCTCGCCAGCCGGCGGCTGAGGCTGCGCTTAAGGTTTGGCGAGCGCCGCGGCCAAATGCACCACATCCGGGCGCTGCGCCGTCAGCGCAGCGCCGCGATGCTCGACGATGGACTGCAAATCCTCGATCGCGCGCGCGAAGTCATCGTTGATGACTACATAGTCGAATTCCGTCCAATGTCCGAGGTCTTCCGCCGCATCCTGCAAACGCCGCTGGATCACCTCATCGGAGTCGGTACTGCGCCCTTTGAGCCTCAATTCCAGAGCACCGCGAGAGGGAGGCAGGATAAATATGCTGCAGGCCTCGGGAATTCTCGCCCGCACTTGCCGGGCCCCCTGCCAATCGATTTCCAACAGCAACTCCTCGCCGTTCGCCAGGGCCTCCTGAACGGCGCGCACCCCGGTGCCGTAACAATTGTCGAAAACTCTCGCGTGTTCGAGAAACTCGTGATTCGCGATCATTTCCTGAAATCTTTCCGGGCTCACGAAGTGATAGTCGCGTCCCGCAATTTCGTTGAGCCGGGGCTTGCGCGTCGTGTAGGAGACTGAGAACTGGATGCGCGGCTCGCGCTGCATCAGCGCCTTGACCAAGCTGGTCTTGCCTGCCCCTGAGGGTGCCGAAACTACGTAAAGGCGTCCTGGTGGCATGGATCGCGGCGCAGCCTCATTCAATGTTTTGCACTTGCTCGCGCATCTGTTCGATCAGCACTTTCATATCGACGCCCGCGCGGGTGGTCTCGATGTCCTGAGACTTCGAAGAAAGTGTGTTGGCTTCTCGATTCAATTCCTGCATCAAGAAGTCCAACCGCCGGCCCGCCGGCTCGTTGCTCTCGAAGGTTTTGCGAACCTCGGCGACATGTCCGCGCAGCCGATCGATTTCCTCATCCACGTCGAGGCGTTGCGCCAGAATGGCAAGCTCTTGTTCGATCCGGCCTTGATCGACGTCGGCGGCAAGCTGCGCGATTCGGTCGAGCAGCTTGGTGCGCATGCGGGTGCGAATTTCCGGTAGCCGCTCGCTCACATGCTGAGAGAACTCGATCAGTCCGGCGCAGCGCTGCTCCAAGGCGTCGCGCAGCCGTCCGCCTTCGCTGTCGCGGGAACGGCCAAGGTCTGACAAGGCTTCGGCCTGCAGGGCTTGCGCCGCGGCGATCATGGGAGCGGCGTCGCGCGTGCCATCGCGGATGACGCCGGGCCAGCGCAGCAAATCCAAGACATCGATGCGTGCCGCAGCACCGGCTTGAGCGGCGATTTGCTGGGCACGCGAGGTGAGGCTCGCGAGCAGCTCGCCGTCGACTTCGAGCGTGGCTGCCGTCACCGTGGGCCTGAAGTGCAGTGCGCACTCGACCTTTCCGCGTTTCACCGCAGCGGCAACGGCAGCTCTAAAATCCGACTCTGCGGCGCGGAATTCCTCGGGCAAGCGGCAACCCAGCTCGAGGAATCGGTGATTGACGGTCTTTATTTCCCACGCCAGCAGTCCCCAGGGGAACTGGCGCTCGCGTCGGGCAAAGCCGGTCATGCTACGAATCATAGGGGTCGTCGCTAAAATCGGCCATAATCGTGGGTACGCATAAGCTTAACAGATCGAGGAGCAGTCATTGCAGATCGAAACCGCGGACGTGAGCCTCATCGGGCACCGCGAAGAAAATCAGGACCGGGTTGCAATCGCGGCGGCGGATAACGCCGTTTTGCTCGTGGTGATCGACGGCATGGGCGGTCACGCGGACGGTGCGCGTGCAGCGGAAACCGCGCTTTCCACACTGCTCGAAGCGTTTTGGCAAACGCCCCATCCGGTGTTCGATCCGCTGGGCTTCTTGCATTTATCGCTGGGGCGCGCACACGAAGAGGTCGTGAAGCTTGGCGCCAGCTTAAGCGCCGAAGCCCGTCCACGTGCTACTTGCGCGGTCTGTCTCGTGCAAGACTCCGCGGCTTATTGGGCTCACGTCGGCGACAGCCGTATTTACCAGCTGCGCCAGGCGCAAGTACTGGAGCGGACCCGTGATCACAGTCATGTCGAGGTGTTGCTCCGCGAAGGGTTGATCACTGAGGCCGAAGTGCACGGCCATCCGATGCGCAATTATGTCGAGTGCTGTCTCGGCGGCGACGCGGCCTTGCCGGAAATGACCATCTCCTCGCGGCGCAAGCTTAAAACCGGCGATGTTCTGCTGCTATGCACCGATGGATTATGGGCGAATCTCAAGGATCAAGATTTCGTGCGCTTCGCGCAGGCCGGCGGCAAGCCCTTGCGCGATGGCTTGAACGATTTGGGAAATCAGGCGGTCGAGGCATCCGCCCCTTACAGCGATAACACCAGCGCCGCCGCGCTGCGATGGAAGGCGGCATGAGTGTCCGCCCCAGCGGCCGTGCCTCGAACGAGCTGCGCGAACTGAAATTCGAGCGTGGCTTTACCAAGCATGCGGAGGGCTCGGTGCTGGTGAGCTTCGGTGCGACGCGCGTGCTGTGCACCGCCAGCGTAGAAGATAGCGTGCCGGGATTTCTGCGCGGGACCGCCCAGGGCTGGGTCACCGCCGAATACGGCATGCTACCGCGCGCCACCCATACGCGGTCGGGACGCGAGGCCGCGCGGGGCAAGCAATCCGGCCGCACGCAGGAAATACAGCGTCTAATCGGCCGCTCGCTGCGCGCCGTGGTGGATCTCAAGGCTCTCGGGGAACGTACCGTCACGGTCGATTGCGATGTACTGCAGGCCGACGGCGGCACGCGCACCGCCGCGATCACCGGTGGGTTCGTGGCATTGGCGGATGCCGTCGATACGCTGCTCAAGCGACGCGCAATCAGCGCCAGTCCTCTGCACGGCCAAGTCGCCGCCGTCTCGGTGGGGATTTACCGCGGCACGCCGGTTCTTGATCTTGACTACGCCGAGGACTCGAATGCCGAAACGGACATGAATGTCGTGATGAACAGCGGCGGCGCGTTCGTCGAGGTCCAAGGAACGGCAGAGGGTCATGCGTTCCGCCGCCACGAACTCGACCAATTGTTGGACCTCGCGACGCAAGGTATCGCGCAATTGCATGCCGCACAGCTCACCGCCCGCGCCGCCTAGAGAATCCACGCCAAGGGAACTCATCGTTGCCACCGCGAACTCGGCGAAGCTGCGCGAATTCCGCGCCCTGCTCGCAGGACTGCCGTTCAAACCCATCGGACTTGCCGAACTCGGCCTGTCCTCGCCGGATGAAACCGGCTCAAGTTTCGTGGCGAATGCCGCCCTCAAGGCGCGTCACGCCGCGCGCTTGAGCGGGCGCGCGGCCTTGGCGGATGACTCCGGGATCGAAGTCGATGCCCTGCAGGGGGCACCCGGTATTCATTCCGCCCGCTACGCTGGAGTTCATGCCGATGACGCCGCTAATAACGCGAAGCTGATGCGTGCCATTGACGGCTTGCCGCCCGATCAGCGCCGCGCCCGTTACCGATGCGCGCTGGTTTTCCTCGAATCCGCCGACGCCGCGCCGCTCATCACTGAAGCTTCATGGGAGGGAGTTTTGCTCGAGGCGCCGCGAGGCGCGGGCGGCTTTGGCTACGATCCCTATTTTTGGTTGCCGGAATTGGCAAGAACGGCGGCCGAGCTGTCGCCCGCGGAAAAGAATCGCCTGAGCCACCGCGGCAAAGCCATGCAGGCCCTGCGCGAGTTGTTGCGTAGCCGTTTCGGAGAGCACCAAGCGCCGGCAGGTGCGCGTTGACCGAACCTACGCCGGCGGACGTTCCCGGGGCAGCCGCTTCCCTTGCGCTTTATGTGCATATGCCATGGTGTGTGCGCAAATGCCCGTACTGCGATTTCAATTCACATCAGTTGAAATCGGCGCAACCGGACGCCTCGTACATCGATACGCTCATTCGCGATTTTGAGATCGAGATGCCGCGCCTGGCAGGCCGCAGAATCGACAGCGTGTTCTTCGGCGGGGGCACGCCAAGTTTGTTTCAGCCGGAGGAATTCGCGCGCCTGCTGAAGGCGCTCAGAGCGAGAATTGCTTTTGGACAGGATGTTGAAATCACCCTGGAGGCTAACCCGGGCACCATCGAGCGCGGGCGGTTCGTCGGCTACGCGGAGGCCGGCGTCAACCGCGTATCGCTGGGAGCGCAGAGCTTCGATCCGCGCGCGCTCAAGGCGCTGGGCCGAATTCACTCGGCAGACGATACTCATCGAGCCGTGGAGGAGCTGCGCGCGGCGAAACTCGATAATTTTAACTTGGACCTAATGTACGCGTTGCCGCAGCAAACCTTCGAGGAAGCGCTCGAGGATGTGCGCATCGCCTGCTCGCTCGGCCCCTCCCACATCTCGTACTACCAGCTCACGCTCGAGCCCGGCACGGTATTTTATTCGCGCCCACCGCCGCTGCCCGACGAAGATGCGGCCTGGCAGATTCAGAACGCCGGCCAGGCGCTGCTTGCAGCAGCGGGGTATTTGCAATACGAGATCTCCGCGTACGCCGCCACGGGCGCTCGATGCAGGCATAACCTTAACTATTGGCAGTTTGGCGACTATGTGGGCATCGGCGCCGGCGCGCACGGGAAGATAAGCCTCGGTTCGCCCTTGACGATTCTACGCACCACCAAACCTAAGCAGCCCGGCGAATATCAGCTCGAGGTCCGGAACGCAGGCGCCGCCGAGGCAGCGATCGGCGAGGCGGCGCAGGTGGCTGCAGCCGATTTGCCGTTCGAATTCATGCTGAACGCGTTACGCCTCAACGACGGATTCACGAGCGAGCAGTATCGGCAGAGGACCGGCCTTGATCTTCGTGAGCTGCAGAAGACGCTTGATCAGGCACGCGAGCGCGGCCTTCTGGAGCAATATTCGACGGCTGGAGGCGAGGCGGGCTCCAAATGGCGGCCTACGGACTTAGGAAGGCGCTTCCTGAACGATCTGCAGACGAGTTTCCTCGCCTAGGCTTATACACACCTCCTTTCGGGGCCCGCACAAAGTGATACCTACAGCACATTGCGTCCGAAACAGATAAGATGCGTCTCGTAAGTCATTGACTAGAAAGGGCAAAACATACTGTCTATTTTTTGATCAAATCAATAATAATGCGAATTTGCGCCGTACGAGTCGCTTCGGCAGACCGCCGTCCACAGAGTTATCCACAGTTATTGTGGACAAATAAGTCCAATCCTTAAGCCCCTTGTCCCCCGCCTAGAGTGCGCATATCATGCGCGGCCCCGTTTTTGGCATTGATATTTGAGATCTCGCCAGCAACTTACGGGTACGAGGCGTGGCGATTCGCACTTTGTGGCGTTATCGATTCTGCCGCAACAGATATACGAGGTTCCTATGAAAGCCGGCATCCACCCTGAATACAAACAAATCACGGTCACTTGCACCTGC
>DASWUU010000306.1:0-1835 GCA_036401515.1 Steroidobacteraceae bacterium | reverse complement strand
GGCAAGGAGGATTTTAGAAAATGCTTTATTGGCTCATCCACGTCCTCGATCATGGCAGCTCTATCTGCGACGAGTGGTGCCTCCATTTCTGGGAGATGATCGGAACCTGGTTTACCGGATTTGCCACTTTCGGCGCGGTCGCAGTGTCGTTGCTGTTGGCGCGTCGCGAAGGCGTGAGATTTCGGGTTTCGGCAGGGCAGTTTGATATCGTCGGTCCGGGAAGCGAGCGACCGTATCCTAAGGCTCTAATCATTACGGTTCGCAATTTCGGCACACGCGATGCCACTATCGAAGGAGTTGCTTGGCGACGGCGTCCTTGGGGTAGATTGCACGCCCTTCAAAATTTCGCCCCCACGCTCGGCTATCCTGGGCCGCCGGTCACTGTCGGCAGCGGCAAATCACACCATTTCACGCTGCCACTCAACCATACTGAAATTAACTGGGGCGAATGGTTTCTTAAGGACTTCGTCGGCCGCTGGCCATCGCTCGGCGTTCGGCTGGTCAGAATTATTGCGTACACGCCGGCTGGAGTCCGATCGTCGGCATCCATCGATACCAGTTTGAGAAATTGGTTGATTGAGAAGGCAGCGGCTATGCGCGCGGCGAGCGAGGCACACTGATGCCATTCTCGATCGTCCCGTGAGTGCTGCGGACCCGCACTGGAGGCACGAGTTCCCGATCTTCACGCGATTTCTATCGTGCGTGCCTGATCTCGGCGTGCGCGCGGACACGATTCTACGCGGTGATGGTTTCGACGTGGCGTGCACGACTGACACGGGCAATGAGCTCGCGTTCGAGCTCATTGAGATCACCGACCGGCCTTTCGCGGCGGCGATGGCAGTCTGATCGACGTCCCGCAGCTGCTCAACGAGCGGCTCCGCGAAGGCGCTGACGCCGATGCGCGTACGGTCCTTCAGCGATACCGTGACCACGACATTGCCGTGACTCTCGCCCCCGGTGCCGGTACTCGCGCAGTGAGGCGGGTGCTACCGGGGCTCTTTGCATGGTTGGCCGACACGGACCCTCATGTCGTCGCCGCGTCCGAGCCACCCGTCACGCTACGACAAGCCATCCGTCGCGTTGATCCACGACACTTTCCCGGCGTCAACATTGTTTGCTTCCACGTGCCTGGCCAGTCGATGTGGATCGGCGACGAGTCAGTTGCGGCGATTCGTGCGAAGTTCGAGAAGGATTACCCGCAGGGCATCGGATTGCAGCTGCTGGCCTACTTTCACCGGCAGCCAGCTCGACCGGACGCGGTGGGTAATGTGCGCGCCTTCCTCGAGGCGGTCATGCCGGACGAGTCATTCACCCGCGTATGGATATACGACGACCGTGAACGGCGCTGCTCCTGCACTACTCGTGACCTCATGCTGACCAACTAGCTGCCGCGAAGCCGTCAGCATGGGACGTCGATGGTGTCGGGTGGCATGCCGGTGCGCCTCGCCTTTTGGGGGGATGCGCGACTGTAGCGCAGGCCGGCGGCCATTCGAAAGGGGCTGCCGGCCGTCAATTATTTACTTGCCGCATCCTGCCCAAACGATCCCGGATATGATCGCAAGGAGCTGAAGAAGCACGGAAGCGCCGGTCCAAAGTGCCGCTTTGGAGTTTAGTTTCGACTGCTCGTAGGTCCGAATGTGCATCATCTTGTCGGCACCCCAGTCGAGGAGCAGATCGCCAGGACCGTCTCCCTGGGGTTTATCTGCTGCTGGTATTTCGACCGGCCCAGTATTGGCGGATTTCCACCAATACCAGGCCGACACGAAGCCGACGAGAACAGCGCAAATTTGCAAAACGGTTGTGATGCACTTCATTCGGTGGCGGTCCTTTAATCG
>DASWUU010000305.1:0-3854 GCA_036401515.1 Steroidobacteraceae bacterium | reverse complement strand
GTACCGGAACGGGCGGAGCCTTCTCTGGGTGAAATTGCATATCCGAACGTTCTCGCACGATTAGATTCTCTTGGTTATCTCGGCTATGTGGGCTGTGAGTACTCTCCTCGTTTTGATACTGGAAGCGGCCTGTCCTGGGCGGCCCCCTATCTTCACCCGTCGTCAATGACGACATAGGAACAAACATTCTAAGTGTGCAGCGGGAATATCGAAGGACGTCCCGCTCGGACTTCGCAATCGCTTGCGCCGCTCCCCGGTGAGGACATTAAATTCCTGTCGGTACCTTACTTCCCATTAATGTACCGAAATTCATCAGGCAAAATGCCTAGTCCGGCGCCGCGCTCGACGGTGGTGATCGCCAGGTGCGCGACGCAGTGTCGGGCTCATCGAGAATGGAGGCGGAATCATGGGCCTCGAAGAGGCTGCCTGCATCGTCACGTTACTGTCGCGCACATGATTGCAATTCAAAGCACGACGAGTAAGTTGCGCGCCTTTATCGATTTCATGCAGGCGCCGAATTCAAAGAGTCGAAAATAGGCAGTCTGTAAAGCGCCGCGGCTCTCTCCCGTTCAAACGCCGGGCGACCCATTTTTGACGCGCGCCGGCTATGAGCGGTCATGCTTCTGTTTATACTGAGGCAGCTCCATGCTTCGCTCTCTAGCTCCAGCGCTGTTCGTCCTGGTCTGGTCCACCGGCTTCATCGTCGCTCGGGCTGTGACATCACATGCGGATGTGCATCTTTTCCTGACAGCGCGATTCGTCGGCGTCGCGCTGCTGTTGGGAATCGCCATTGCCATAGGTAGAACACGCTGGCCATCGCCTAAGAGGATCACCCAGCATCTTGCGGTAGGCGCCATCATGATGGGTCTTTACCTGTGCTTGAGCTTTTGGGCAGTCGCTGCAGGGTTGCCCGCCGGGATCATGGCGCTGATGGGCGCATTGCAGCCACTGCTGACGGCTGCCTTCATGCTGGCGCAGGGCCGAGGACCAGCCTCTGCCGCCGTGTGGTGGGGGCTTTTGATCGGGCTTCTCGGTGTTGTTCTCGTGCTGCTTCCCAGGCTGCAACACAGCCACTACGCCAGTTCCCTGTTCGCAATCCTGGCGGGAGTCCT
Source organism: Steroidobacteraceae bacterium (assembly GCA_036401515.1). Lineage (GTDB taxonomy): Bacteria > Pseudomonadota > Gammaproteobacteria > Steroidobacterales > Steroidobacteraceae > Bog-1198. The sequence continues at coordinate 2,742 of DASWUU010000305.1, read as the reverse complement.
GGCGATCGGAGCCCTGACACTGGGCACGGTGGCGCAAAAGTCTCTGGCGCAGGACGATTTGCTCATCGCCGGCTGCCTGCAAGATGTGGGCGCAGGATTGGTGGCGCTGCTTGCCGTGACGACCGTTGGCACGATGCGATGGGACGGCAGTCTTGCGGTGTGGGGATGGCTAGCATGGGCCATACTCTTCTCGTCGATCCTTGCCCAAGGCCTGCTCATGTGGATGATGCGGCATGGGGAAGCGACCCACGTGACCGCCCTCATGCTGCTGGTGCCTCCGGTCGCCGCATTGCTCGCGTACGCGCTCTTTCACGAAACCCTCTCGTGGCTGCAATTGTTGGGATTTGCCCTCGCCCTCGCCGGCGTCGTCTTGGCGCGGCGGGCGAATGCCGGCGCGGCCAGAGTCACGGTGGATACGTGATGCCGAAATCCGCTCACCTTGGTTGGTACAAATTTAGATCGATCATGCAAGGCTTCGTCGGTGCTTGCGCCGAACCTTGTGGCTCCTTAGGAGGGTGTTTACCCAGCCGGACTACCGGCCGATGGCATGCTGAGGCTACGCGCGCAGCCCGCGACATGGATTTAGGACAGCTCCAAAGAGAATTGTGGCTTCTCAAGGTCAATCTTGTATCGCGCCGACTCAGACACGCCACTCGATCGACGATTGCGCAAACGCTGTAAATCATGGGCTGGCGAGCGCGCACAACAGATTATGTGCATGACATGTTACACGGAAAAATGCGGACAGCATTAAGGAGAACTCACACAGGCAGAGGCGGCGCCAACGGCTGGTTGACGGCGCGGCGATGCAAAAGGATCCAGCCAACGCCGAGGATGATCAGGGCAGCGGCAACGACGACTGCGACCGGTGTGCGACTCGCGTGCGAACGCGCGGTTTTCGACTGTTCGCCAGCTGGGATCATCATCTCGTACACATTTTTTGGGAGTGTCGACGGCCACCGACCGACGGCGAGGGAACCGGCTATAGTCGGGCCCTCGCGGGGGGCTCATCCCGCGGCCAGACCTCCATCGATGGTGACGATCTCACCGGTCATGAAGGACGCCAGCTCGGAGCTGATAAAGGCGATGGCATTGCCAATCTCCTTCGGCTCACCAACCCTTCCGAGCGGGATCATGCCCGACACGGCGGTCTTCACCTCCGCCTTGCCGCCGATCACCCGATTGAACATTGCGGTTTCGACATGCCCCGGGGCCACCGCGTTGACACGGATGCCGAACGGCGCACCTTCAAGCGCCGCGCACTTAGTGATCCCCTCAATAGCAGATTTGCTGGAGGCGTAGATCGCGCCGCCGCCGCCGAAGCCTTTATGGCCATAGACGGAGCCGATGTTGACGATCGACCCTTTGCCTCGTGCCTTCATGGCACGGAATTCGTGCTTCAGGCAAAGTAATGTGCCCAGAACGTTAGTGTTAAAGACCTCGTTAAAGGCCTCGGGGGTGACTTCGGTGATCATGCCGAGGGTTTCCTTGCCGGCGTTGTTCACCGCGACGTCCAAGCGGCCAAACTTGTCGACGACCTGGTCGACCATGGCGGCAATCTCCGCCTCGTGACGCACATCAGCCTTGATGAAGATGGCGTCTGATGCGCCTTTCGCTTTGAGCTCGGCGACCAGCGCTTCGCCTTTGTCTGGGTGACGGCCTGAGACCGCAACACTGGCACCTTTCTCCGCGAACGCGATTGCGGCGGCGCGGCCAATGCCGGTGAGTGCGCCTGTGACGAGTACAACTGGTTTAGACATAACTGAGAAATCCTTCTTGCTGGCGGCCAAGGCTGGCGCGGTGTGGGTAAATGCCGCTTCAAATGCGTCGAGATGCTTGTGCTTGCTCTATCTCACGAGCTGAAGGATGATCTATTCAAGAATAGCGCGGTAGGCGGGCAAAATGACTTTGAGTTATTCATTCCAGCCATGAAGGATCGTCTTTCCGCACTGCGACTCTTTGCGCGTGTTGCTCACCTCGGGAACTTCTCGGCAGGAGGCCGCGACCTTCAGGTTCCCCAACCCACGGTCTCTCGTGTGATCTCCGAGTTGGAGAGCGAGCTCGGGGCAGCACTTTTCACGCGGACCACCCGAGCGGTCAGTCTGACCGATGCCGGCGCGGATTTTCTTGCGCGTATAGAGCCCCTACTTTCTGAGTTGGAGGACGCTGAGCACGCCGTCCGTGGAACCGGAGAGCTGCGCGGCACCCTCAGGGTGGGTCTGTCTTCAACGTTCGCCGTTCGCGAAGTTGCTCCGCGTCTGCCAGCATTCATGGACAAGCACCCGAAGCTGCGAATCGAGTTGATCACCAGCGATCAACGCCAAGACTTCGTGAGCGAGGGCGTTGATGTCGGCATGCGATTGGGGCCGCTTCCGGACTCCAGCGCGACGGCCAAGCTCATTGTGATGCTCCCGCGCGCAGTGTTCGCCGCACCGTCTTACCTCGAGCGCGCGGGTACGCCGAATACCCCAAGCGATCTGACTTCACACTCGGTCATCGGAACCCCTTCTCGCCTCGGGCGCACCTGGTCCTTTGCGAAGAAGGGCAAAGTCACCTCGGTGACGGTCACCCCGCGTCTCATGGTCACCTTCAACGAAGTGGGCACGGCCGCTGCCGTCGCCGGGCTTGGCATTGTCTCCATGACAAAAGGAGCAGCCAGGAAGGAAGTGGCGCAAGGATTGCTCGTGCAGCTTCTTACAGACTGGACCATGGACGAGATAGAGTTTCACGCCGTCTTTCCCG
>DASWUU010000304.1:0-9387 GCA_036401515.1 Steroidobacteraceae bacterium | reverse complement strand
TTCGATTGCACGCGCATTGAGTCTTCCCGAGAACACCTTCGACAGCGCTTTCGACGGTGGTATTTCCACTTTGCGGTTGACTCATTACCCGGTCAGGTCGAACGCGTCTTATGAAGGCGGCGAACACTCGGAAATGTGGACTACGCACCTTGGTGAGCCGCGCTACATGTTGGGCCGTGCCCATGTCGATTCCGGCTTCATGACTTTGTTGGCACAGGATGGTGTCGGCGGACTGCAGGCACAGCTTTTGGATGGGACGTGGATCGACGTCGCACCGGAGGTAGGCACGTTAGCGGTCAATTTTGGAAAGGTGCTGGAGCGTTGGACTTCAGGCGCCATTAGGGCAACGGTGCATCGCGTTCTGGGATCGGGCATTGAGCGGTATTCGATTCCGTTCTTCTATGAGGCCCGCGTTGACGCCGTTATTGCGCCGCTGCCGATTCCGGGTGCCGAGCAATTCGAGCCTTTCTACTACGGCGATCATCTGTGGGAAGCGGCAACCAAGTTCGTGGAGCAGAGAGGGATCGCACACCTGCGCAAGCCCACCGGAACTCCGAGGCCATAGGCCTCGGCCGCCGCTATCGCGAATAATCCAACATGCCACGTGCCATCCTGATTCTCGCTGCCATAGCAGCGTTCATCTACATCGCGTTGTGCCTCGCGCTTTTCTTGGCTCAGCGCTCCTTCATCTACTACCCACAACCCAAACCTGCATCCAACAACAGCCCAATACTCACCCTCAACGTCGATGGGGAAAGAGTGCTGGTCAGCACGCGTCCTGCGGGCTCCGATGCCGTGATCTACTTTGGCGGCAACGCCGAGGACGTCTCACAAAGCCTCCCCACATTGGCGGACGCCTTTCCCGACCGCTCGCTCTATGCAATGAATTACCGCGGTTACGGCGGCAGCACTGGCAAGCCCTCGGAAGCCGCTCTCACGGCCGATGCGTTGGCATTGTTTGACCGCGTGCACCTTGATCACCCCCGCATCATCGTGATCGGCCGAAGCTTAGGCAGCGGTGTCGCCATTCATATCGCGAGCATGCGCGTCGTCGAGCGCCTCGTTCTCATCACACCGTACGACAGCTTGTCCACAATAGCCGCCAGTCAGTTTGGTTTTTTCCCTCTGAGATGGCTGATGATCGACAAATTTGAATCCTGGCGCTACGCCCCCAAGGTAACCGCGCCCACGCAATTGATCGCGGCTCAGAATGACGAAGTCATCCCGATGTCGAGCACTGCGGCACTCTACAAGCACTTTCCTCAATCCCTGGCGACCCTGACCACGATCCGTGGAGTCGGCCACAACACCATTTCCGAGAGCCCCGATTACATTCCTTTGTTAAGAAAGGCGCCATAGAAGTATTACTGGCATTTTTGGCGGATACCTGTAGGACTGTTCTGGGCACGCTGTAGCCGGACGACCGACATGACCGCCTGCGGCCCAGCTACGCTGCTTCGGGCAGCGGGGGCTTAACCAAAAGGAGTGCGAAGCGTCACGTTCTCGTAATGATGACTCGGGGATACTGTCCACATGTCATTCCTTGAGCTCGCCTTGCGCGTTTATGTCGTGGCCTCAGCGGTGCCGGTCCTGGGCTTCATCGTGCTGCTTCTTGTTGATCTTTCCTCCGCAAACAGGGAAAAACGTCGAGACCTACATCACGCAGACCCAGTGCCGTAAGCGGCCCGATGAAGCGCACGTGGACAATCATTGGTGTTGCAGATGTTGCCCGCAGCTTCAAGTGGTATCAGTCGCTGTTCGGTCACCCTGACACTCCCCCTGCCCATGACTACTTCGGGCAAATCCTCGACTCGGATGGAACGGTCCTGCTTTGTCTCCACCAATGGGGGGCGCACGAGCATCCCTCTCTCACCAGCCCCGAGCACGCGACCCCCGGTAACGGATTACTTTTGTTCTTCCGTGTAGATGATTTTGACGAGTCACTGCCTAGGGCCCGTGCTCTCGTTACGGGACTTGAGGAGGAGCCTCATGTGAACCCCAGCACTGGAACTAGGGAGTTTGCACTCCGTGATCCTGACGGGTACTACGTCATGATCAGCGCGCTCTAGTCTCGGACGCCGACCTCAATGGCGTCTACCCGGTCCGGGTAAAACGCCAAGTGCTGACTGATTTCCGATACGGCGGCATAAGGTGTTTCGTAGGTCCAGACCGCGTTGACTGAGCGTTCGCCGCCGGCGGGAATGCTGTAGTAGGAGCACTCACCTTTATAGGGGCAATAGGTCTGCCGCGCAGTCCGCTGCAGTTGCGTCATGTCGACGTCCTTGCGCGGCACATAGAGCACCGGCGGGTAGGCCGCTTCCTTGAGCGTCAGGGCCTCGCGGGTATCGGCGATGCGTTTGCCGTTCACGCTGACCGTGACGCGGTCTTTGCTCAGCGTGATCGTGATGGGATGATCTGGCCCGGGAATCTTGATTGACTTGCTGTTCATCTGTTGCGCTCCTGAAAATTACATGGGATGCGTGCGGGCCGCGCCGGCTCAAAGCTTGGAGCCGCCGTCAACGTGGACGGTGTCGCCGGTGATCCAGCGTGCATCGTCGGAGGCGAGGAAGGCTACCACCGGGGCGATGTCATCAGGCTGGGCCAGGCGCTTCAACGCCTGCACGCCAAGCGCGACGGCGCGGCCGGCCTCGGTCTTGGTGAAATTCGACATGTCGGTCTCGACGACGCCGGGGGCAACCGCATTGACACGGATGCCGCGCGCGCCCAGTTCGGCCGCAAAATGCTTGACGAGCGTTTCGATCGCGCCTTTGGTTGCGGCGTAGGCGGACAGGGTGCCGACAGAGGCGCGCGCAGCGAGCGAGGAGATGAATATGACACTGCTACCCTTGCACAAGGCCGGCAGCAATTGCTGTACCAGGAAAAAGGGCGCCCGCACGTTGAGGGCAAAGAGCTTGTCGAAATCCTCGATCTTGGTGTCCTCGATACTCGCCGACTTCGAGACGCCCGCGTTGGCGACCAGGATATCGAGCCGATCGCCGACGATGGCGCGGACCTGTTCGGCCAGCCTGTGCGGACCGTCGGCTTGCCCAAGGTCCGCGCCGACCTTATCGGCCTTGCCGCCGGCCTTGCGGATCTCGGCGACGACGGCGTCGGCTTCCTTATCGCTGCTGCTGTAGTGGACGAGGACCTGCGCGCCGGCCTTTGCCAAGCCTAAGGCGCTGGCGCGGCCGATGCCGCGCGAAGCGCCGGTAACGAGGGCGGTTTTTCCTGAAAGGTTGGTCATGGCGGCGGTATCTCTTCGGTAAGACAAGGGACTGCGGACGTTCGGGCAACCTTAGTCTTCGGACAGGAACATGGAAACGTGCCCGACGAAACGCGTCGGATATTGGTATAGCGAGCCATGGCCGGCATCCGGATAGAGGATCAGTTGCGCGTTGGGAATGTTCTGCTTGAGGAGGTACGAGTTGACAGTGTAAATAATCACGTCGTGGTCGCCGTTGATGACAAGCGTGGGCTGTTTGATCGCGTTCAGGTACTGGTAAGGATTCTCGCGCGACGCGCCCCACTTGGATAGCGCCGCGATCTGTGCCGGGGCGACTTTCTCGTTCACTTCCGGGTCGCGATTCTCGCGGCGCAGGCGGAAGCGCTTCAGGAATGCCGCGCCGGCGGCCTGGCTGGTTTCCGTGGCGTCGAAGTGCACGTGCTGCCACAGCTCGTCGGGGTTGGCATAGCGTTTACCGAAGATCGCCTGCGCCTCGGTGGTCAGCGTGGCCATGCCCTCGCCGCTGCGCGGGCCGGTGCCGACCAGCACCAGCGGCACGCCGCCAGCCTTGCCGAAGCGGCGATAGGCGAAGCGGATGCCCCCCGCGTCGACGTATTGGGTAGGAGCGGTTTGATGGGTATGTGTGGTCATGTCAGTTGGCGCTGTGTCCGCCGTCGACGTTGAGGACGTGACCCGTGATGAACCGGGCTTCCTCGGATGCCATGAACACGATGCCGTCGGCGACTTCCGCGGAGAGACCGAGGCGAGCCAAGGGAACCTGCGCCACCAAGGCGGCCTTGTTCTCCGCCGTGCCGGTAAACCGAGTCAGCATGCCGGTGTCGGTGGGGCCTGGTGCTACGGCATTCACGCGGATTCCCGACTTGGCGAGCTCAAGTGCCACCGACTTGGTGATGCCTTCGACGGCGTGCTTGGCGCCGACATAGATCGAGGCGTAAGCCGCACCCTGGTGCCCGTAGGTCGAGGAGATATTGATGATGTTGCCGCTCCCCTTGGCCTGCATGGCGCGCACTTCGTGCTTCATGCTCAGGACCACGCCGAGAACGTTGGTCTCGAACGTCGCGGCAAAACTTTCCGCGGTCTGCTCCGTGATCGGGCCGACCTCACCTTCCGTGGCCGCGTTGTTCACGGCGACATCGAGGCGGCCGAAGCGCGCGACGGTCTTGTCGACCAGGACGCGGACATCCTCCTCCTTGCGCACATCGGCGTGGATGAACTCGGCCTCCGAACCGAAAGAGCGCAATTCCTCGATCAGGGCTTTGCCGGCGTCGTCACGACGACCGGAAACAACCACCTTCGCACCCTTCTTGGCAAAAGCGACGGCTGCAGCGCGACCTATGCCCGTGAGGGCGCCAGTGATTAAAACGACCTGCTTATTCATGGGCAATGCTCCTGTCTATCGAGCCGGCGCTGAGCCGGCAGATTCGTGATCGGGAGTACCAGGTGGGGGCCGAGTTGCTGTCTCGTAGCGTCCAAGGCGTCGCGCTGACCGCTGCGGGAAAAGTCTTTCTCGACCATGCGCGGCTGGCTCTGGCGCAGGTAGACGCCGGGGTGGAAGGGGCGCGCAGGGCGGCGCAACCGGCAAAGAAGTGCTTCGCCATTGGCTTCCAAACGGGGCACGAGATGAATTGGCTGCCGCAGGCGATGCATGTGCTCCGTGACGAGCTGAAGAACACGGAGGTGACCGTGTCGAGCGACCATTCGCCGGACTTGGCCGAGGCGCTGCTTCGCGGCCGGCTCGATGTGGCTTTCATGCGCGTCGAGCCGACCTTCGACTTGGGCTACGAAGTTGTGGACAAAGAGCCGCTGATCGTTCTGATGCCGAGCGACCATCGCCTCATTGCCCAAGAAGCAATTCACCCGAAGGAATTAGTCGGCGAAATCTTCATCGGCGGCTCGAAGAAGGCCACGGTTCTGCGTGCCGTGACCGAGGAATATCTGCGGCGAGCAGGCCTCGACATCAAACTGGATCATGGCGTGGATAACGTCACCATGGCCCTGTCGTTGGTGGCGTCCACCCGTGGTTTGGCTTTGATGCCGGCCTATGCGAAGAATATGCTGCCGTGGTCTGTCGTCAGCCGTCCGCTGCAAGGTGAAGCGCCGATGATCGATTTGGCAGTGGGGTACAGCAAGGCGAACAGTTCACCGATTCTCAAGTTGTTCCTGTCCAGGGTCGGGGAACTGCGGCTTCGACCGAAGGCGAAATAAGCGTGCCGACTTAGGTATTTGCAGCGCGTCCGAATTGGGCGTAGAAGCTCAAAATAACAAGCAAAAAGTAACGCCTACACCGGACACGCTTGCGCAAACTTGAATGGGGACAATTTCCTATCCTCGCTGCCATCGTGGTTCAGTGCGATCCCACTATTTTGAGCTTGATTGAAGGACGACACGTAAACAAGGGGAATGGACGATGAAACACGGCAACAACCGATTTGCATATTTTTCAATGCCGGTGCTATCTGCGCTGAGCCTGGCGGCGCTAGGCAGCCACGGGGCGACGGTGCAGCAGGCGCCACAAGTACTTGGCAATGCAGTAGTGAATGAATCGATTCAATTTGATGTCTCTCGGCCGCTAGTCGATCTGGTGATGGAAGCCGCGGCTCAGCAAGGGACGGTTGTGATGCACCCGCCGATGCGGACAAAGTTGCCGCAGTTGATTCCTGCCGCGCAAATTCCGCTCGCACAGGCGGCTGTCAGCCTTCAGGCTTTGCTCGGTCCATCAGCGCGTGCCACGATCGGCCAAAGCTTCGAGGGCGTAGGTCAAAACTCCGTCCTCAACTGCCCGGATGTTTCACTTCAAACCGTCGTCCCTCCCGACACCAACGCGGCGGTGGGCGACACCCAAGTGGTGCAATGGGTGAACACTTGCTATGCCGTGTTTAAGAAGTCGAACGGAGCCCTGGTGGCGGGACCTTTTGCGGGCACCAACTTCTGGAAGGGCTTCGGCGCACCGTGCGAAACGAACAACGATGGCGACCCCATCATCCAGTGGGATAAGGCGAATCACCGCTGGGTGGCCGCCCAGAACGTGTTCAACGGTCCTCCCTACTACACTTGCGTCGCGGTGTCGAAGACTGCCGATGCGACCGGGGGTTATTTCCGGTACGTGTTTCCGCAGCAGCCCGGCTTTCCCGACTACCCGAAATGGGGGCTTCGCCACAACGTCTATTATCAGACTCAAAATATCTTCAACCTTACGATCCCCAGCACTCCTTTCTTGGGTGTGAACGTCTGCGCCTATGACGGCAAACGTATGCTCGAAGGCAGCCGCAAGGCGACGCAGGTGTGCATTTTCGATAACTCGAACGGCACCTTGTTCGACGACAGCATGCTGCCCGCCGATGACGACTCGGTTTCCGAGGACTCTGGGTCCGCGAAGTCGGAAGTGCTATTGGGAGCTATCGACAACTTTTTTCCTGGCGGAAGCAACGTTTATGAGTTCGTATTCACGGTTGACTTCGAACATCCCGCGAACTCGACGCTTGCCGGCATCGATGGAAGCATGCCGATCGCCGTCCCCCCGTACATTTTGGCGTTCTGTCCGGCCGGCACCTCCATCACCACCGACTGTGTCCCTCAGCCCACTCCGGGTAGCGACGTGTTGGACACGCTGGGCGATCGATTGATGTACCGGTTGGCTCACTTCACCAACGGCGAAGGTGATGACGGCGAAGGCAGGCAGCACTTTCTCGTGAACCATAGCGTGAACGACACCACCGCTGTGGCGGCAAGGTGGTACGAGTTCCGGGCCCCCTTGGGTTCGAGCAACTTGTCTCTTTATCAAACAGGACAGACCCCCGATGATGGCGAATACCGTTGGATGGGCTCCATCGCCATGGACAAAATGGGAGACATCGCCATCGGCTATAGCCGTTCGAGCGCGGCCGCAGGTGATTACCCGTCGATTTACTACGCTGGGCAGCAGGCGGGCGATCCTCTCGGCACGACGGAAAAGGAAGTTCTGATCAAGAAGGGCGGCGGCTCACAACTTAAGTCTTTCGACCGCTGGGGCGACTACTCGAGCATGGCGCTCGATGGGGCAGACTCATGCACGTTCTGGTACACCAACGAGTACTACCCGACGGATGGCTCGTTCACCTGGGCCACATGGCTCGCTTCGCTCAAGTTCCCCCATTGCCGAGGGGACGACTGAGCGAGCGTTCGCGAGGCCGGACGAACTAACGATAAGACAATGGGCGCCCATCGGCGGGATGGGCGCCCGCCTACTGTCGATTCCGCGGCTGCTCGAACGTCTTATCCATAAGCACGGCGAGCGGGCAGCCCCGTTCGCCGGATCGCTTGCCTACACATTAGACAGGAGAGATCTGTGATCACAATTTCCGCCTTCCGCTGGGTTCCCCCGTTCGCACAAGGCCAGGTGCGCGATCTGCGCGTACGCTGGGCGCTTGAGGAAGCGGGGTTGTCTTACCGGACGCGTCTGCTGCAGCAGGGGGATCAGAACAAGCCCGACTATCGCGCGCTACAGCCGTTCGGCCAAGTGCCGATCTTTGAGGAGGATGGTCAAGTACTGTTCGAAAGCGGCGCGATCGTGCTGCATATTGGCGAACGGAGCCAGGCGCTGCTGCCGCGGGACGAAGGCGCTCGCGGGCGTGCGACCCAATGGCTGATTGCAGCGCTCAATTCCGTCGAGCCGCACATCATGAACGTCGCGGTGCTGGGCCTGTTCTATGCCGATCAGGAGTGGGCGAAGTTGCGCCGTCCGAGTGCGGTCGAGTTCGCCCGCCATCGTCTAGATTGCCTCGCCGAGGCGTTGGGCGATAAGCCGTATCTGGACGGCGCGCACTTCACAGCGGGTGACCTCATGATGACGACGGTGCTGCGCATCATGCCTGAACTCATTGTCAACGCGCGTCTGGCGGCTTACGTTGAGCGCTGCACCGGCCGTTCCGGTTTCAAGCGTGCTCTTGATGCGCAGATGGGTGACTTCAAACAAGCCGCGTGACGGGATCTAAGCTCGCGGCCAATAGTTCTAATGCATCGATTAGATAAACTAAACCGTGCTTGGCACCGGACCGTTACGATGTAACCACTATGCCGCCCGACACGAAGCTTACACCTGCCGCAAAGCCAACCGTCTGGCAAATTGGGGCGAGCCTTCTGGCGGTCTACGTGGTGTGGGGCACGACCTATTTCGCCATTAAAGTAGCCATAGAAGGCCTGGCGCCTTTCTTCTTGGTGGGCACCCGCTTTGTCGTGGCGGGAGCGCTGCTGATCGGCTGGCAGGCGCTGCGCGGCGGATCGGCACCGACGGCGAGGCAGTGGCGCGGGGCTGCCACGGTGGGATTCTTGCTTCTCGTGGTTGGCAACGGCGGCGTCGCGATCGCAGAACACTGGGTGAGCTCGGGTGCGACCGTGGCGCTCATCAGCATCATGCCGTTTGCGACGGCGCTTTGGTCCGGCGCTTTCGGGGAATGGCCGCGGCGCGGCGAATGGATCGCCATCGCGCTCGGCGCCGCGGGCGCCGCCTTGATGCTGATGGGACGCGATCTGCAAGCGAGTGCCGTTGGCACGATTATCATTCTCTTTGCTACGGCGTCGTGGTCTTTGGGCACGGTGCTTTCCCGTCGGTTGGACATTCCTCATGGCCCCATGGGGTTCGGCGCGGAGATGCTGACCGCGGGCCTCATGGCGTTGGTCGTCAGCGCAGCGCTGGGCGAGCATTGGGCGCTCCCTCACGCGAGTCATGTTTGGTGGGCTTGGGTGTACCTCGTGGTATTTGGCTCCCTCATCGCGTTTTCGGCCTACCGATTCGTCGTCGAACGAGCGTCGCCTTCTCTTGCGGCAACCTACGCCTACGTAAATCCGCCGGTGGCGCTGGGCGTCGGCTGGTGGTTGGGCAAGGAGACCTTTTCCGCAAACGTGCTCGTGGGTTTGCCCGTTGTACTGGGAGCGGTGGCGCTGCAGGCGTGGATACAGACACGCGTCCGCGAGACCCCGGCGCAGCGGGCTGAGGCCGCTCGTCCCGCGCAGGATCCCGCTTGAAATTCGATGAGGCGTCCCTCAACTACTCGCCCAAACCGAGCCGGTTGAGCAGCGCGCCGTAGCGGGCATCGCTTTGTAGCCGGGCAAGCAGCGGATCGTATGCAATACCGTTGAGTCCGCTGTCGCGCTGCTCATACGCTCTC
>DASWUU010000303.1:0-28545 GCA_036401515.1 Steroidobacteraceae bacterium | reverse complement strand
TGCGCATAAACCCCCGCCACGCAACGCCCCGACAAGGAACGCTGCATGGTATCGGCCAGCGAACTGTAGGCGTTGCCGCCCATGGCGATGTGATAGTCGATGTCGACCAGTTTGCGCGCGAAGCTGCGTGCGAAAAATCCCGCGATGAACAGCGAGACATCGCCCAAGCGCTGCAGGCTGCGCTGCCTGGCGCCGGCGTTGGGCGCCTCCAAGGCGTCGGCTAACATGTGCGCCAGTGGCCTGATGCGCAGGCCATCGGGCGTTTTCTCATATAGCGCGTCTGCCCTTGAAAACATCGTCAGCAGATTGACCACGTATTGTTCGGCTTGCTCGTCGATGTCAAGGTGCTGATGTTCGCTCGCGGTGTGAAACGCATCACGAAAAAATTCGCGCAACGAACTGACTGCTAAAAGAGGGCCGGCAGACGAAGCTTGCATATGGCATCCTTTTGTGAGGCTGACACCATCCTATCGACAACGCTACGCCGAAGTAAAAGTAAAAAGCGCGAACTGCAGTCAGAAAGTGCCTATATTAATAGGCTTTTTTTAATCAGCACTCACCGCTGTAGGCTGCTAATGAGACGTGCTAGACAATTTCGTCGAGCGTAGAGATGGTCCGTTCGGGCTTGGGCAAAGGCGCTGGCCACGGTTTCGCATCGCGATTGAGCCACACGGTTTGCATGCCGGCTTGGCTCGCACCGATGACATCGAGCTGCGGATCATCGCCGATATGCAGCACCTTATCGGAAGCGACGCCGGCCTCATCGCGCAGTCGGTTAAATGTGCGCACATCCGGTTTGGCGGCACCCGCCGATATGGCCGTGACGTGGCCCTCGAACCAACGTGCGATCCCGCAGCGCTTGAGATCCGCATTGCCGTTGCTCAAGGCAAACAAGCGATAGTGCTTACTCAGGCGCTCGAGCGCGGCTTCGACCTCGGGGTACAGCTTCACGCGATTTCGCTCTGCGTAGAAAACCTCGAAGGCATCGTCGGCGTGGCTGACGGGGTGACCGGCTTGTGCGAACATTTGCGCCAGCGCGCGGTGACGCAGGAAAGTCATGTCGTGACTGCGTTCCGGAAATTGCGCCGCTATTTCGGCGCGCAGGGCGCGCATGGACTTGGCATCGTGCACCCGCATGACTTCCGGATGCCGCTCTTGGAGCCACGCGAGCATCGCCGCTTCGGCAGCGCTCATCACCGGCTGCACCGCCCATAAGGTGTCATCCAGATCGAAACTCAAGACCAGGGGCGAATTCATTAAATCTGAAGGCCTGCTAAAATCGACTCCATGAATTCAAACACCTCACACGGCAAGACTGCTGTTCTTCTCATCGGCAGCAAAAACTACTCCAGTTGGTCGCTACGTCCATGGCTATTCTTACGCAAAGCGGGCTTCGAATTCCGTGAACAACTAGTTTACTTCGATGAGCCGGACTATCAGGCGCAAATCGCGGCTTTATCTCCATCGCGGCGCGTTCCCATGCTTATCGAGGGCGGCGTCAAGATCTGGGATTCCCTCGCCATCTGCGAATATGCGGCCGATGCGCGAAGCTGCGGGCTGCCTCGGGATCGCGCGGCTCGAGCCCAAGCGCGGTCGGTGTCGGCCGAAATGCATTCAAGCTTCCAAGCGCTGCGCAACGAATGTCCCATGAATGTGCGCGCCAGAAATCGGCGCGTGCCGCTCACGCCGGCGCTGGCGGCGGACATCGCGCGCATCGATGAGATCTGGTCCGGTTGCCGGCAAGTGTATGGCCGCGGCGGCGGCTGGCTGTTTGGTGAATTCAGCATTGCCGATGCGATGTTCGCCCCAGTTCTATTCCGCTTCCAATCCTACGGCGCGCAACTTAGCGACGCCTCGCAAGCGTACCTGACGTACGTCCTCGCCGATCCTGACCTGCGCGAGTGGCAGGCGGCGGCGATGGCCGAAGGACATCCCCTGCCGCAGGTCGATCAACTCGGCGCCTAGGAGCCTATCCTCAAGAGTACAATCCGGCGCTACCTCCATTAAGAGAGTACGCCATGGTTGCCGAACGCTTCCTCTCCGCCTCGAGATTATGCCGCGTGGCGGGCCTCTTAGGTGCTGCGTCCCTCGCAGCCGCGGCGCCCTCGCCGCCCGCAGAACCCACGCTGCCTTTCAGCGTCCAGGACATGGTGCGCATGGAGAGAATCTCGGATGTCGCCGTGGCACCCGACGGCAAACGCGTCGTATACACAGAGCGCTCCACAGACATGGAAGCGAACAAAGGCCGCACTGCCCTATGGCTTTTGGATACGGGCAAACGGGGGGCAAATCCCCTGCGCCTGACCGACGGCGGCCCGAACTCCAGTGCCGCCGAATGGAGCAAGGACGGCAAGTTCATCTATTTTCTGTCCAATCGCAGCGGCAGCACCCAGGTCTGGCGAATCAGTTCCAACGGCACCGGTCCGCGCGGCGACACACCTGTGGCCGACTCCACCCAAGTAACCCGTTTGCCGCTCGATGTGGGCAGCTTCCATGTCTCGCCCCGAGCCGACCGGATTTTGGTGAGCATGGATGTGTTCCTGGATTGCTCGGATCTTGATTGCACCAAGCAGCGTCTGGATGGCAAGGCGCACTCGCTGGCGACGGGGATGCCGTATACACAGCTACCGATCCGGCACTGGGACACCTGGAGCGACGGACGGCGCTCGCAAGTGTTCTCGATGAGCTTAAGCGACGACGGCGTCGCGCAAGGATCACCGAAGAATCTCACCGGCGGCATCGGCGATGTGCCCGGCAAGCCATTTGGTGGCCGCGAGGACTATGCCTTCAGTCCCGATGGCGCTCAGGTGGCGTTCTCGGTAAAGGCTGCGGTGGGCGAAGCATGGTCGACCAACTTTGACATTTACGAAGTCGCTGCCGATGCCAGCACGCAGCCGAAGAACCTGACCGCGGATAACCCCGCTTGGGATGCGCAGCCGGCATTTTCTCCCGACGGCACCCAACTCGCGTATCTGGCCATGGATAGACCCGGCTTTGAGGCGGATCGCTTTCACTTGGTGCTCTTGAATTTGCAGTCAGGCGTCAAACGCGCGCTGACGCAGAACTGGGACCGGTCAATCGGTAGCTTTGCATGGTCGCGGGACAATAAGACCCTGTTCGCGACGGCCGATCATTTGGGACAGCGGCCCTTGTGGGCCGTGGATGCCGCCAGCGGCAGAGTCTCGGCTATCACCGGCGCCGGCGAGGTCGAAGGCTTCGGCGTGGGAACATCGAGAGTATTTTATACGGCGAGTAACTTACGACAGCCCGCTGACCTTTATTCAGTCAGCTTAACGGGCGGCAAGGCCGCCCCACTGACGCGTTTGAACCAGGCAACACTCGAACAACGCAAGTTCGGCGAGTTCCAGCAATTCAATTTTCCGGGCTGGAACGGTGAGAACGTCTTTGGCTACGTGGTCAAGCCGGTCGATTTCAAGCCCGACCGCAAGTATCCCGTGGCGTTTCTGATTCATGGCGGTCCACAGGGAAGTTTCGGCAATGCGTGGAGTTGGCGCTGGAACCCTCAGGCCTTCGCCGGCGCAGGCTTCGCGGTGGTCATGATCGATTTTCACGGCTCGACCGGCTACGGCCAGGCATTTACCGATTCCATCAGCGGCGACTGGGGCGGCAAGCCCTTACAGGATCTCAAGCTTGGGCTGGACGCGGCGCTGCAGGCCAATCCGTGGCTCGACGCGGACGACGTGTGCGCGCTAGGGGCATCGTATGGCGGCTTCATGATCAACTGGATTGCGGGTCAGTGGCCGGACCGCTTCAAGTGCTTAGTCAGCCACGACGGCATCTTCGACAATCGCACCATGTACTACTCGACCGAGGAGTTATGGTTTCCGGAACACGAGTTTTCCGGTCCCGAATACCAAAACCCCGCGGCGTACGCCAAGTTCAATCCCATTGACTATGTCGCCCGGTGGAAGACGCCGACGCTGGTGGTTCACGGCCAGCTGGATTACCGCGTGCCGGACTCGCAAGGCATCTCCGTGTTCACCGCCTTGCAGCGCCGCGGCATACCGAGCGAGCTGCTGTACTTCCCCAACGAAAACCATTGGGTCTTGAAGCCGGCCGACAGCGTTCAGTGGTACGACACCGTGCTTAAGTGGCTGAACCGCTGGACGCGGCAATAGCTTTAATCCCGGGGATCAAGCCTCCAGGCCGCGCCACGCAGCGGGATAATTCTCGCCGAGCTGCAAAATTCGACGCAGCAAGTCCTCGTATGGAATGCCGGCCTTGAGCGCGGAGGCGGCGAAATCCTCGGCAGCCGAAATATTCGGATTGGCGTTCGCCTCCAAGACAAAAAGTTCTCCATCCGGCCGCAAGCGAAAGTCCATGCGCGCATAGCCGGTCAAATGCAGCGCTCGAAAAATTCGCTTCGACAGCTGTTCCAATCTCGCCACGGTGCCGTCGGGCAATTCCGCGGCGGCTGCGGTGGTGATGCCATAGCGTTGCTGATAGCCCCGATCCCACTTGACCTTGCGTGTGGCGATGGCCGGCAAATTTTCCGGTAACGAGCCAAAGGTCATTTCCCACACGGGCAATACCTTGAGCCGGTCGTTTCCAATCACCCCGACATACAGCTCTCGGCCCTCGATGTATTCCTCGACGAGTGCATCGGAATGCGTCTGCTCGTGGATGAAGGCGATGCGCTCGGCCAGTTGCCTTTGATCGGCGACCACGGACGCCTGCGCTATCCCTAACGATGCGTCTTCGGTGGAGGACTTGACGAACAGGGGAAACCGCAATTTATTGGAGATACGCGTCTTCTTGCCGCGCGGGAACACCATGAATTGCGGCGTCGGGATGCGATGATAGGACAGCAGCTGCTTGGACAGCACCTTGTCGCGTGACAACAGCATGCCGCGCGGATTGCAACCCGTATAGGGCTGATGCATCAGCTCCAAAAAGGCCACCACATGCTGATCGTACGTCACGATGCCGTCGAACTCCTCCAGCAGGTTAAAGACGATGCCCGGCTTCCATTCCGAGATGGCACGGCGCAAGTCCGAGAGGCTGTCGCTCAGGCCCAACGGCATGACTTCGTGCCCCGCCTGCTTCAGATGGGAAATAACGTCGTACTCGGTGCGCCACTCTTCGATTTCCTTTTCGGTGGATCCTTTGAGCGAATCCGGCGGAACGAGCGTTGAATGTACGAGAACCAAGGCGCGCGCCTTCTTCACAAGGCCACCCTCGGCAGCTTGCGCTCCTCATAAGATTCCGCCAGCCGCGCCACCGCCCAGAGAAGCTCGCCTTTGAGCTCTCGCCGCGAGCCGCGCACGTACAATCCCAAGTTCTCGCACCGCTCGATCATCAGGCGCAATACCTGGTGCACGAGGTATTCGCTGAAGGCGCCCGAGCGCTGGATCTGCTTGCGCAACGGCACGCGCATTTCGCGCAACACGCTCGCGGCCTTTGGGCTGGCGCGGGTGCGCGGGGTGGTGGTGAAAACTCTGAGCAATAACTCATCCGCTCCCGAGCGGCGCGGCAGCCGGTAGCGCGCGAGCTTCTGCTCATAATGTTCGCGCAGCGTGCCCTTCTCTTGCGTCACGTCCTCAATGGTGCTGCGGTCGGCAATCTGCGGCTTTCGGTGGCCGATGTCCTTGGCGAGCCGGTCGATGAACTGCAGTTTGGCGTAGGCCGGCCAGCCCTGGTACTCGCGCCGCCAGGGAGAATTCGGCTTGAGCCACACGGCAAAGGTTTCCGCGAAATCCTCGGTCGGGTGCGCCTGCGCATACCAGGCACCCAAATGCTGTACGAAACGGCGGCTGCCCGGGCGCGGCCGGTACGTGTCAGGATAAGGCAGTGAAGCCGGCCCAAATACGGAGCGCCACGATTTGAGCCGTCGCAGACGGTACGCCGAATCGATGGCATGCCCGGCTTCGTGACGCAGAATGCGCATCAGCCAATTGCGGTTCCCGCCTTCCGCTTCGCGCATGAACCGCCGTTCCAAACCAATCAGCCGCTTGTGCGCTAAGTAGAAGGGTATGGCGATGCCCGGAATCCCATCCGGCGAAAACCACTCCTGGGCCAGCCAGCAATGCGGACGGAAGCGGATGCCGCGCGTCGACAACTCGCGGTAGAGTCGGTCGATGCCATCCTGCAACTCGGTGCCCTGGATGGTGAGCTTCAGATCGCAGAAGCGCAGGCTCAGCAGCTGATCGTCCGAGAGCATTTCCCACGCAACGTTCCGCGGTTTGGACCGTGCGCGACTCACTTCAGCCTTGCCCCATCGCGAGTTCCTCCGCCAGCGCATCCTCATCCGCCTCCGACATCGGCAACACCACCCGGCGGCCTTCGAGTCCCGCGAAATCGAACAGCTTAGGATCGGCAAGCTGCGAACCCGATATGTTGCAAATGCTGGAGAAGATCGACTCGATGCGGCCCGGGAACTCCTGTTCCCACTGCCGCAGCATGCTTTTAACGGCGCCGCGCTGCATGTTGGCTTGCGAACCACAAAGCGTGCAGGGAATGATGGGAAAAGCGCGAGCGCTCGCATACCGCGCGATCAATCTCTCCGGCACATAGCACAGCGGCCGTATCACGACATGGCGGCGATCTTCGCTCAACAGTTTCGGCGGCATCGCCTTTAACTTGCCGCCGAAGAACATGTTCAAGAACAGCGTCTCGATGATGTCGTCGCGATGATGGCCGAGCGCAATTTTGGTCATGCCATTCTCGGCGGCAAAGCGATACAACGCGCCGCGGCGCAGTCGTGAGCATAGACCGCACATCGTCTTGCCTTCCGGAATCACGCGTTTGACCACCGAATACGTATCCTGAGAGATGATGCGATAGCGCACGCCGAGCTCTTCAAGATATTTGGGCAACACGTGCTCGGGAAACCCCGGCTGTTTTTGATCGAGATTGACCGCGGTAATCTCAAAACTCACCGGAGCGCTGCGCTGCAGACTTAACAGGATGTCGAGCAGCGTGTAAGAATCCTTGCCGCCCGATAGGCACACCATGATGCGATCGCCGTTGGCGATCATCGAGTAGTCGCCGATCGCCTTGCCGACCGAACCGCGCAGCTGCGCCTGCAATTTGTTGAAGGTGCTGCTCATGGAACCTCGAGGTACTTCGCTTCCAAATAGCGTAAGTAGGCAGCCGCCGTCAGCGGCTTGCCGGTAGCTTGCTTGATCAGTTCCTGCACGGGCAATCGGGCGCCGATGCCATGCACGTTGTCGCGAAGCCAATCCATCACGCCGCCGAATTGTCCCGCCGCGATTTCCTCATCGAGCGATGGACGCGCCGCGCGCATCGCCTCGTTGAGCTGGCTCGCGATGACGGCGCCCAATGCATAGGAAGGAAAATATCCAAAATGTCCGACGGCCCAATGGATATCCTGCAAACAGCCTTCGACATCGTTCGCCGGGCGTATGTTGAGGCGCTGCTCGAGATTTGCGTTCCAGGCTTCCGGCAGATCGGCGACCGGAAGAGACCCCTCAAGCATTTTCTTTTCCAGCTCGTAACGCAACATGATGTGGACGGGATAGGTGAGCTCGTCCGCATCCATGCGGATACAGCTGCGGCGAACCCGGATCAGCAGCCGATACAGATTGGGTTCTTGCCATTCAGGGCCGCTTACCTGCAGATACTTTTCCAGCAAGGGCTTGAGATACTTGACGAAGGAACGGCTGCGGCAAAGTGTCATCTCAAACAACAGCGACTGGCTTTCCTCGAGCGCCAGCCCTCGATCCCGGCCGACAGGCTGATCGCGCCACTGCATCGGCAAACCTAAGTCGTACATGGCATGACCGGTCTCGTGCACCGCGCCCAAGAGCCCCGAAAAAGGATCGCTCAAATCAAACCGAGTCGTGACCCGGATATCGCCGGGCACCCCCTCGGTAAAGGGATGCTCGCTTTCATCGAGGCGGCCCCGGTCGAAGGGGAAGCCGAGGGCCTTGAGCACTTCCGCGGCAAGCGAGCGCTGGCGCGAGGCGGTGAATTTGCCCACCAAGGGCGTAGGCGCGTGCGCCGCCTGCACCTCGATGGCCTGATTGATGAGCCCGGGAAGCTTGCGCGACAGCGCCTTGAATATGGTGTCGATATCCGCCGCGGATATACCGGGCGTAAACCCGTCCACCAAGGCATCGTATGGCGCGAGGCCGCGTGCCTGACCCAGCAACGCCGCCTTGTCCCGCACCAGATGGACGACTTCCTCCAAGTGGGGTGCCAACAATTTGAAGTCATTCGCCTTTTTCGCTTCCACCCAAAACACTTCTGCGCGCGCCGTAGCCTTCGCGAGACGCGAGATAAGCGAGGGCGGCGTCGCGATGGCGTGATCGCGCTGACGGCGCATTTCGCGCAAGTTTGCGAGCGGCCAATCTTCCAATTGAGAAGCACCCGCCTCCGCGCGCTCGAGGAGGCGCGCCACTTTAGGCGTTGTGAGCAAGGCATGGTGCTCGGTTTCGAGCGCCGCCAGCTGCTCGCCGCGCACATCTGCGCTGCCGCGCGGCATCATCACCGCGGCATCCCAGCGCAGCAGCGACAGGGCGCCGCGAAAAGCATGCAGGCGACGAAACTCTTGTTCCAATTGATCGTACGGAGAGGTAGCCATCAGAACCTTCGAGGCGGCAACTGATTGCCGCGCTTTGTTTAATCGGCAAGTTTACCAGACCTTAAGCGGGCAAGACCAGCTTGCTTTTCCGAAAACTACATTGTTTTCAATAGCTTACGGCGCCAGTCTTGAGATTGAAGGAGCCGCTCTGATGGAATGGCAGCTTGCGCAGGAAGGGCAGGTCGACGCTCGCTTCGCCGGTCAAGTCGTAGTCGATCGAGTCGGCGTGCTGATTCGCCTTGTTGGCCAATTTGAGCAGCGCCAGCGCAAGGTTAGCACTGATGGTCACGTCGAACTCGGATTTGCCGACGGCAGGTACCACCACCGCGCGATCGCTGACGCCACTCGCGATTTGCTCCCCGCCCACGTTCAATTCCACATGCAGCGCGCGGACCGGCAGGGGTCGATCGTTCAGATTTTGTATATTGAGCTTCACGGCGAAATTCTGTTGCAGCAAATTCCCGCTGCGCATCTCGATGCTGATGACTGTCACGTTGGGCCGTGTAAATTTGGGCGCCACGAGGGAACAGCTCCAGGCGAGGCTCAAGGCGACGCTGAGCGTCGTGAGGCGCAACAAAATCCGCGACAGCCGTGGCAACATACGGAAATGATACCGATTTTTGCCGGTTACACTCTGATGATAGGCGCGCTGGCGGCCTTGAGCGCCTCGAGCGCCGCCGCCGCCTCGTCCAATGCGCCGGTGAGACACCACGTGGCGGTGGCTTGCCTTGCGTCGGGCGACGGGTATTTGCGCGCGACGATGGCAGGGGCGGTCGAAGCACACATCGATTGGCCCAACAGCGGCACGCGCTGCCAAGGCGAGTCCCGGGAAAAGCCTCCCGGCGTGCGCTTGAGCTTTGAGCGCGCCGCAGGCGGTGCGCCTAATTTGTTGCTGGTATTCGGCTTGACCGGCGTGCAGGAGGGCAAACCCGCGCGCGAAGTGAAAGCCAACCTGACCGTTATCGTGCAAGGCACCAGCCGGATATTCGGTACGATGGGCGATTCGCGCTGCACCGTGGATTCGCTCACACAGCGCCCGCTTGCCTCCGCCGGTTCGTACCGGCTTGAAGCGCGCGGCTTCTGCACGCAGCCGGCGCACGCGGTCCGCGGCAAAGGCGACGTGCTGGTCAGCACCTTTGAATTTGCAGGTCCCGTCACTTTCTACGGATCAGAAACCTAATGAAATTTGAGCGTCGAACCTTGTCGGGTTTTAAAGCCGCCGTCGCGGCCGCTTTGTTTTTGACCTCCATGGCGGCCGTGCCCCAAACGCCGCAGCCCGAACCGCTTTCCGCATTTCCTCAAAGCTTGTTGGCCATCCGCACGGCAGCAGGAAAGGTCATCAATTTCAAGATTTGGATTGCCGACAGCCCGCGGCGCGAACAGCAAGGCATGATGTTCGTGCGTGAAATGGATGAACATACCGGGATGCTGTTCATGTTTCCGGAAAATCGCCCGGTCACGATGTGGATGAAAAATACCTATGTCTCGCTCGACCTTTTGTTTCTCGATGCCACGGGAAAAATCGACTACATCGCCGCGAGCGCTATCCCGTTGTCACAAAGAATCATCGGGCCGCCGACCCCTGAATACGCGGTGCTTGAATTGAAGGGAGGCGCTTGCGAGCGCTTCGGTATCAAGGTCGGCGATAAGGTAGTACACCAGAACTTCAACCACCCGCCTTAAGGTCTCTCCTACAGAGTCGGGGCTCTTGCTACGACCAGTCGCGCAATCCTCCTACAGACAATTATGTCTATGTGGCGGATAAACAACGCTCAAGAAAACGGTGCGACAGATCCGCCTTCGGGATGTTGCATTCGTGCATATCAATAACGGAGCGTGCGTATGAAGCGAGTAATCCTGGGTTCGATGATAGCGGCCATCTGCGCGAGCGGATCCGCCCTGGCGGATGGCTACGATGACACGGGAGCCATTTATATCAGCCCCATGATCAATTACACGAAGTTGAACGACAACCGGATTTCCCGGGACGCGGCGGGGTATCAGATCGGCCTGGGCTACAACTTCGCCCGGAATTTTGCCCTCGAGCTCACCGAGACCCCAGGCTCTTTCAGGATTCCGGGCACCGGTGCCAGTGAAAAACTCAACGCACAGTCGCTCGACCTCATGTACAAATTCCTGCCCGTCACCTCGATGATTCGGCCTTACGCGCTGTTGGGGGCGGGTCGCATGACTGACAACATCGGCGGGCATCTCCCGGACAACAACGCCTGGCTTGCGGAAGGCGGCATCGGAGCGCTCTTGGGTCTCGGGGATCAAACCGGATCCACGCGGGTGCAACTGCGCACCGAGGCCAAATACCGCAAGGATTTCATCCAAAACGTTGCTCTCACTCCTCGCAATCCCGGCGATGTGCTGTTCGCGGTGGGCCTCAATTTCATGTTCGGTGCGCCGACGCCCCCGCCTCCACCGGTGGCAAGTGCGCCGCCGCCTCCTCCGCCCCCACCGCCACCTCCGCCTCCGCCCCCGCCGCCACCTGAGCCGCTCGACAGCGATGGCGACGGCGTGCCGGACTCTATCGACCAATGCCCCAATACCCCGAAAGGCGATCGGGTCGATGCGGTCGGCTGCACCATCAAGGATGAGATCAAGCTGGAGCGCGTGCACTTCGAGACCGATAAGTGGGACCTGCTCCCGGACTCGGAAGAGACTTTGAACTACGGCATCGCGACCTTGAAGAGATACCCGGAGATGGTGATCGAAGTGCGCGGGCACACCGACAGCACCGGCACCCGGGCGCACAACATGGTGCTTTCGCAACGCCGCGCAGAAAGCGTCATGCGGTACTTAAAGGATCACGGTGTCACGAACACGATGACCGCAAAGGGCTACGGCCCCGATATGCCGATTGCGCCTAATACGACGCCGGACGGACGCGCGCAAAATCGGCGCGTGGGTTTGCGGATTGCCGGCGGCCCCTAAAAGATAGTTTTCATTTTGGTGTCAAACCAGCCCCGAGTCACCTCGGGGCTTTTTTTTGAGGCGCCCTGCTTTCTGCTCGATACCAGGCATTTAGGGCGGCGAGATTCAACTTGGCTTCGTTAGGTTCTTTCTTGGCGTTAGATTTTTCCAATTGTTCTAGTGCTCTATCCGACGTCTCGGAGTCCAGGTTCATGAGTAGCCGCGAGGTGCGACCGTTGCCGTCCAGAAAGGGATGAATTTCCGCGACAACGAACTTCGCGAGAGCTGCACGCGCTTCCGGAAGAGGACTAGCCGCAATGAGTTCGAAACCTTTCATCAAGGTTCCACGCACGAATACAGCACCTGGCGACCGAGGGCCTGGGAGTCAGCTCGGGGCTTTTTTCAGTACGCGGGCCGCGCACAAGAAAACGGCGGGCTCGAAGCCCGCCGTTTGGTCGTCACAAGATACTAAACCCTTTAGAACTGCGCGACGATCTGGCCGAAGATGAATCGGCCCATGGCGTCGTAGACCTGTGGGAAGGTGTTGCCGTTTCCGAACGTGGCCGGCAAGTTCGATCCGCCGATGATCGGAGGATCCTTGTCGAACACGTTGTTGACGCCCACGCGGAAGGTAATCTTGTCGGCGATCTTGACGGCGGCGGTGAGATCCAAGTAGTTATATGCCTTGATCGCAGCGTCCGAGCTGGAGATTCCACCGTTCGCAACGGTGCTCGGGAACGCCGACAAGTTCGCCTGCGGACTCGTGGCATCGAGCTTCATGGCAGAGAAGTAGCGCCACGAAGCGGTAACATCGAGCCCCTGCCAAGGGGTCGACCAAGTGACGCGCATAATATGGCGCCAGCGGAAGACCGGATTTGAGGTCGGTGAGGCAGAACTGCAAATATCTCCGTACAGTCCGGCGCAATTAAAGGAACTGCTCGGGTTGGACGCAATTGGCGTTACTTTGTACAAATCCACATACGTGCCGTTCAGGTTCGTCCGAATCTTGCCGGCAGGTCCAATATTGAAGCCGTACGTCAAATCGGCGTCGATTCCGCGGGTCTCGAGTTGCCCGACGTTTGCCAGCGAATCGATCACATAGCCCTGCTGCGACAGCCACAGCGAGTTATTGGAATCGCGATGAATATCACTACAGAACAGGCCAGAGTTGACGCATTCATTCAGAATTGCGCTGGCGCCAATGGGCACGATCACTTTTTGGACCTTGATATCGAAATAATCGAGCTGTAAGCGCAGGTTCGGCACGTAAGAGGGGGTCCAGCCGATGCCAAACGAGGAGGTCAGCGCCGTCTCGGGTTGCAGGGCCGGGTTGCCGCCGGTCAAACCTTGGTACTGGTTCGCCGAGTTCGGGGTAACCGTGCCGTAGGCCGCGGCCGGTACGCCTGCCGCGACGCACTGAGCAACAGTTGCCTTGGGCTTGACTCCCGCGCAAGGGTCGGTGTTGCCATCGAGCACCACCACGTCGGGAAGGAACAACTCGGTCACGTTGGGCGCGCGCACGGCCCGCTGGAAGCTGCCGCGGAAACGCAATTCGTTAATGGGCGCCCACTCGATACCGATCTTGTAAGTATTGGTCTTGAATCCCAAGTTGTAGCTGGAATACCGGTAGCCGGTCTCCAGCGCCAGGGACTGTGCCAGAAAGTGATCATCCACTAAGGGCATGCGCGCCTCGATAAAACCTTCGCGCGAGATAATACCGCCCGAGGTCGGAGGTGTGTCTCCGCCTGAGCCTGCCAAATCCCCTGTTTGAAACTCTTCATCGGGCACGGTTACTTCCGTCACATCGCGCCATTCGGCGCCGAAGTTAACCTTCAGTCCCGAGCTGGCGGTTGGCAATTGCACACCGTACTTGCCAAGATCGGCCGTGATGTTCGCATCCACGACGGTTTGCGTGATGTTGCCGGTTTGAACTCCGGGGACTTCAAGATAGTTAAGCGCTGCCGGCGTAACTTGACCTAAGGAGAAAATATTGTACGGGACGCAGGCCGGTGCGGTGCCGTTATAAACGGAAACGCATTCTGCCTTTCCCGCGTTAGGATTGGCTTTGCCATTGGCCAACAGAGCCGGCCCCGTGATCACATTCAGGGCATTGTCTATCTTTGCGGTGGAAAAGTAATTCTGTTGCGACTCGGTGAGATTTACGATGCTGTGCTGCCAGCTCACATCGTAATCCCAGCCGTCGACAATCTTGCCTTTCAAGCCCAACGTCACGCGCCAGTCCGTATGCTCGAGATCGTCTACGCGGCCGCCGCCTTCGACGTTGCGCCTTCCGATAAAGAGGTTGGTGGTCTCGCCCACTGTGCTGCCGCCGCACCAAGCCCCGAGCTCTTGCGTGGATAGGAACGGATTCGCGCAGTTCACTGCGAATTGGGAGAAGAATGCACCGGATGCTGCAATCTGCGCCAGGGACTTGTCGTCCATGAACATGGTCGAGGCGTAGGCCGTCGCATGCTCGTTGAAGTCATAGTGCAGGAAGGCGCCCGCGGTGTAGCGCTCATCCGGACGCTGGTAGAAGTTAATTGCGCCAAAGTTGTACGCATCCGCCGACGTGTATTTCACCAACGTGCCATTGGGGCCGATGGTGTTGTTGCTCGCGGGAGCGCCGGCACCGATCGTGGCGAAGCGGCCTGGGAAGCCGGTCGATGAACCGCCGCAAGAGAATTTGCCCGAGTTCGAGGTCGCATATCCAGAATTGAGCGTGCAGGCGCCGTACGAATACTTGCCTTCGAGAATCGCGGCCACGTTGCGGTAAGTGGCATAAATCGTCGCGTTGCCCTTGCCGTCTTCCGAATTGAGGCCCGCGATGAACGCGACGGATTTCTGCGCACCGGTGTTAACGGTCGAAGGTGCCTCTTGGAAGTGAGCAGCCGCAATAGCGTCCTCGACACCGTCGGTGTTCTTATTCGAGTGATTGAACACGCCGGCATCAGCGATAATCTTCACGCCCTCAAAGTGATCATTGAGCTTGAAGTTCACGACGCCGCCCACGGCGTCCGCACCATAGGTGGATGAGGCACCGCCGGTTAAGACTTCGATGCTATCGATCATTTCCACGGGAATCATGTTGATGTCGGAGGAGCCGCCGGTACGCGGATCACCGGGCCCTAAGCGAAGGCCATTCACCAGCACCAAGGTTCGCTTCGCGCCGAGACCTCGCAAATCGACTTCCGCGGTGCCAGTGGCGCCGTTCGAGATATTCGAGCCCTGTGCGGCAAACACCTGAGGCAACTCGTTCAACAGGTCCTCAACGCGGGTGACACCGCTTACCTGGACATCCATTGCCGAGACGAAAGTAACGGGGCTGATGGAAACCTGGTTCGGCACGGAGATGCGCGAACCTGTCACCACAACTTCCTGCAACGAGGCGTCGCTGGCCGCCGCCGGCGGGGTCGCCGACTGGGCGTGCACCACGCCGAAAGATGCCGCAAGCGAGCCGCCGGTCAGTGCGAGGCGTACCGCCATGCGGAGTCGAGGGTTCCCCAAATTTTCATTTAGCATTGAGCGGCTCTCCCAGTTATTGGATTCATCAAGAATTTAGGCTTGGTGACCTACGCAGAACGGCCACCATCCGAGGAAACAGAAGCTTGGAGCCGTCATGACCGCCCATGGCGGACTTGCAGCGTCCAACTAGCTTGTTCCCCTGGATGTGTGCCATCTCTAGGTTTTATTCACCGATGACCGAATATAACACAGTGTCGGAGCAGCACAACACCTGGTTCCAGCGCTTTTGTTGTATGAGCGCAACGAAAATATATCAAGACTGGACGCGGTGGATAACGCCCGCCATGATAAAGACCAAACAGGTCGGGTATCCAATGGCCACTCCTACACTGCCGGATTTTCAGTTTGAGATCGGCGCGCGCATGGCGCGACTCGATTGGGCGGGCGCATCGGCGTTCGCGGCAGGTTGCCGCGCTGCTTGGCCGGCCGATTCGGCCGGCTGGCTTCTGGGCAGCATGGCCGCGTTATTTGCCGACAACAAGGTCGCGGCGCTGGCCCTTGTGGAAGAACGCCTGCTCACTGATCCCTCCGACGTGCAGTGTCTTTTGCAAAAAGCCGAGTGCCTGCTGGCACTTGGGCGAAGGAGTGAAGCGCTTTCTGCGGCCGACGCCGCAGCGCTCCAGGGTGCGAAAGAACCGTTAGCACTGGATGCCGTAGGGACCTTTCTGGTCTACGCTGCCGCCCACACGCGCGCATTGGAGGTTTACGATCGGGCGGTGGAGGCTGCGCCCCGCGACGCCAAAATCCTGGGTAAGAGAGCCGAAATACATCGCTTTTTGGGCAACTTTGAGCTTTCCGCGCTCGATCATGAAGCAGTCCTCGCAATTTCCCCGAGAGATCCGGAGGCGCTGAAGGGTCTCGCGGAGTTGCGCAGTCAATCGCCGGACCGCAATTCGGTGGCCGCCATGGAAAGCGCGCTGGCCGCTGCCCCGGCGGGATCCGAGGACATCACGGTTTTGCACTATGGACTGGCGAAGTCTTACGAGGATTTGGGTGAATATGCCGCCAGCTGGCGGCACTTGAGCGCCGCCAACCGTCTGCAGCGGGAGCAATTTCAATACGATCCGGCGCACGAGCGCGCCGTCATCGCTCGCATCATTGCCGCTTTTCCGAACGTGGAGCCCAAAGCGCGCGACTCTACGGGAGAGAGACCCATATTCATCGTCGGATTACCGCGCACAGGCACGACCCTGGTCGAGCGCATCTTGGGTAGTCACTCTCAGGTGCATTCCGCCGGAGAGCTTCAGGCGCTTTCCGAGGCAATCGGCGCAGTCATCGACGCTCGAGCGCCTGATCTCTCCGAAGGGTGGCTGGGATATGCCTCAGCGCTGGGCGGACTGGATGGCGAAGAGATTGCGCGGGAGTATTTGGCGCGTTCACGCTCGCGGCGCGGCGACCGTCCACGGTTTTCCGATAAGCAAACCGCAAATTTTTTCTATTGTGGTTTGATTCTGCGGGCCTTCCCGGAAGCACGCATCGTGCATCTGACCCGGCACCCGCTCGCAGCGTGCTATGCCATTTATAAGACCCGCTTCTTCGGGACCTTCACTTTTGGCAACGACTTGAATGAGCTCGGCGATTTTTACATCGACTATCGCAGGTTGATGGCTCATTGGCATCGCGTGGTGCCGGGCAGGATTCTGGACTTGGCATACGAGGATGTCGTCACCTCGCTCGAGCCCACCACCCGCCGATTGCTTGACTATGGGAACCTGCCATTTGAACCAGCCTGCCTGGAGTTCCATCGCAACCCTGCCGCGACTATGACCGCCAGTTCAGTTCAAGTGCGAAAACCGATATACGATTCCTCGCTCCAGCAGTGGCGACACTACGCTGCAGAGCTTAAGCCGCTTCGGGCGCGTCTCGAAGCCGCTGGAATACAAATCGATTAAGCCCTCTTCAACGCAAGCGCGTCACCTTGCAGCCGCGTCCCGATTTTATCTGCAGCCAATATGATCCCAGCAAGCCGCGGGAAATGGTTACGGCATCGCCGAGTTTGGCCAGCATTTCCCCTCCCGCTTCGGTCTGCCGCCAGACCTGCGAATTGTCGAGCGTAAAGACCGTTTGGCCGTTGCCGGCCAAGGCCAGCGCCGATACGTGACCTTCGATCTTGGAAACCTTGGGCGGCCGCGCGCCGGCTGCTTCTTCGTTGGCGGCAAGGGCAGTGGTGTTCAAGCCAAAGGACTGCTGCGCATCGAGTGGGGGCGCCATACGCTCCGTCGCTGCGGCCTTCGGGGTTGGAGCCGTTGCGGTCGATAGCGCGGCAGCCGCATCGCGAGAGGCAGGAACGGGCGCCTTGCCAGACGCCAGCGCCGCAGTCTCGCGGTCGAAACAGACCAACCTCGCTGTAGCATCCGCGATTCCGCGGCATGCAAGCAACTGGTCCAGCGGCTCCGCAGCACTGCACGGAAGCACGAATGCCATACAAATCAAGGCCAGAGACTTCCTCAAATTTCTACTCCCGGCACATATCCCTCGCCTTCGTGATACTCCTGCAAGGCAACCGTTGTTTCCCGCACCAAATCGCGCTCCAGAGCAGTCAGTTGAGGATTCCAGACGTCGAATATCAAGACCGCGCGGGGCGCGTCAGAGTCGTTCCAGGCTTCGTGCTCGATGGTATCGTCAAACACCCAGCCTGTGCCGATACGCCATTCACGGGTCTCGCCGCCGACGCGAAACCCGCAAGAGGGCGGCACGATCAACGGCAAGTGCACGGTAAGACGCGTGTTCGTCACGCCGCTATGAGCCGGAATCTTGGTGCGTGCTTCCAGGATGGAAAAAAAAGCCGTGGGGCCTCGTCCGGGAATGTCGACCTGCGGCACGCTCGCGAGTGCCGCAGTGGTGCGTGGGCAGCGCGCAAGATGCGACTGCTCGATTCGGCCTTGATTCCACAGGAAGTAAGCGCTCCAACGACGCGAATGGTTTAGTTCCGTCCACTGCCGAAGGGGGAGCCCCTCGTTGAAAGCGATATAGGGTTGTAGGCCTGGTTGATCAGCCTTAAGTACTCCGAGCAACTCATCGCGGATAGCTTCCGTCGCCGACTCGACCCCTGCGAGCCACGGAAAATGTTCTCGGTCAAAAAATTCGTAGTTGCGCAGATACGGAAACAACATGAAAGTCGGCTCGGGCACAAATATCCGTCTGCGGCCGAGAAGTCGATCGAGGCAGCGGTCGAACCGAAGCTGCGCGCCCTGCATCTCGCCTTGGCGCAACGAGCCCAGCCTCTTGTCGAGAGCGTCGGCCAGCACCGCGGCATTTTCCTCAATCCTTTTATGCGCGTGTCGCACATGCGACTCGACCTGCGGCGGCAAACGGGTGCCCGGAGCCAAGGTTTGCACAGCACGCCCGTACACCGTAGCCGCCGCCCGCGGCTTGTGCATCAGATCAAGCAGTGCGCCCTTCTGCAGCAGCACCACCAGATGCGTGGGATCGAGGGCGAGCGCGCGCTCAAGTGCCGTGAATTCCTCATCATGGCTCCCCAGGGCACGCAACGCCGCCGCCAAGCTCAGCCAATAAGGGAGGTGGCGCGGTGCCTGCGCCACCGCTCGTTCGAGCACTTTGCGGGCCGCGGCCGGATCTCCGTCGATGAGAAGACGGCGCGCTTGTTCGTGCAGCTCCTGTGGATCGCGCGTGTCTTCTCCCGATGGCATCATGCGCAAAGTATACAATCAGCCCATGCCCGCGCCCAAACTCGTCAACATGTTTGCCGTGCCTTTCGCATTCGGCCTTTATCCCGGCCATGCGCAACTCAATGCGGCGCTGAAGCGCTCCCTCTTTGCGTTGGAAAAAACCGGGCGTGCCGCCAACCCGCGGCCCCTGACCCAGCGCAATGCAACTGTTTTCGAGAGCCACTTCAATTTATTCCGCGAAACCGATCCCGCCATTCAAGAATTAAAGACTTTCTGCTGGGACCAGTTGCTCAACCTTGTTGGGCAGCTCAACAGCTACGATGTGCCGACGATCAAACGGCTTGAAATCTATAACGACTGCTGGTTCCATATCACGCGCCGCGGCGGGTTTTTTGGGGTGCATAATCATCCGAACGCTTCTTGGAGCGGGGTCTATTGTGTCGACCCCGGACAGCACGATGCAGGTAAACCGGACAGCGGACTCTTAAGCTTTGTCAATCCCATGCTTATGACGTCCATGCACATGGATGCCGGCGTCGCCAAGATTCCTTTGCCGTATGGCAATCAAATTGCCAGCGTGCGTTTGGGCCCCGGAGAATTGGTAATATTTCCGTCATGGGTGCTGCACGATGTGAAGCCGTTCGAAGGCGAAGGTGAACGCATGACGGTCGCATTTAATTGTTGGTTTAGCTTGCCCGACAACCCAACCGGTTAAGCCTACGGAGCGTAGTAGAAGCGTTTCACCCAGGGCTCTAGGAGCGGCAGCACGGGAGAAAGCTCCGTTGCATACCGGCGCCATTGCCCCAACCCCTCGGTATTGAGGCCGCGTACCAGTTGCGCTGTGCTCGGCGTGAGAACCGTACGATTCTGAGCGCGCAAGGCGAAGTCGCCCATGGCGGGCACCCACTCGAGCTCCAAGTAGGCACACACGCGTTTCATCTCGCGCGCGAATTCAGTGACTACGTCCTCGTGTCGCACCAAAAACATGTTCAGATTAAGCGCGCCGGTAAGGGTTACGGCCAGGCGCATCACGGCGTCGTAGTAACCGGCGGCGCCTTGCAGGGTCAGCAACTCGTAGATTGGGGCGGTCATTTTGAATCGATGCCGGAAACAACTTAAGACCACGTCTCGCGGATCGCGGCATGCGAACAAAATTTTGGCCGCCGGAAAAAGGCGCGCAATCAACGGCAGCTTCAAGGTGTTGAGCGGATGCTTGTCCACAAAAACTTTGCCGGTCACATCGGCTCCGGCATCTCGCGCTGCCTGCCAGTAGGCGGCGCGCAGCGGCTCAAGCGAGGCATCGCCCGCCTGCATCAGCCGACCAAGGTCAGCAGGCTGGCGCATGAATTCGCGCACGGCATCGATGAGCAACTCGCTTTCTTCCAGGCTTACCACATCGGGGTGGCCCTCGAGGACCACCTCGAGCAACGTGGTTCCAGAACGCGGAAAGCCCAATAAAAATATATGTCCTGCCTCTGACCGCCCTGCCGCTGAAGCCCCAAGGTCGCCGGCCATCGGAGCGGGCGCTTGCTCGAAATAGCGCGTGAGGGCATTTGCATACTCCAAGGCGCTCGGCCGCACCGAAAAAGTGTCCGCGTACACGCTCTGCAATTCTCGATTGCATGAGCAATAAGCCGCGAAGGCCTCTGCGGGCAGACTCTTCGCATCGAGCACGTCCCCGAGTAATCCGGTCGCGTACGCGTGTTGTAGGGATGCAAGATTCGGATCGGTAAGCAGCGCACGAAGTCGTATCTCGGCGCGGTTGAACTGACGCTCGCCCAATTCCGCCGCCGCGAGGCTCATTACCGCGTCAGGAAAGCCCGGCAGCGCGGCCAGCGATTTTTCGGCCCATTGGCGCGCCTCGCCATGCGCGCCGCGGCTTACGGCGATACGCGCAAGACCGGCCAGAGCTATGGGTTGGTCAGCATCTAATTCTAGCGCGCGCTCGTAACTAGCCTGCGACTCGCTGATCGCCCCCAGGGTTGCCAAGGCGTTGCCGCGGCTGGCGTGGGCAAAAGGCAGCGATGCATTTAAAGCAAGCAGCACATCGAATTGTGCCAGTGCGTCGCGCGGCCGTTCCAGGCGCATTAAGCACAGCCCCAGCGCATTACGAGAGCTTAAGTCGCTGGGAGCGATCGCGACCGCCCGCTGCAGCAACTGCTCGGCCTCGGCGACACGTCCTTTCAGATCGAGATGCAGAGCGAGCACGTTCAAGAGCAGAGAATGCTCGAGCCCGCCAGCCAATGCTGACCGGGCCATGTCGGCCGCTTCCGTGTGCGCGCCGCGCTGCGCGGCCGCCTGAACAGCCGCCAGGGTCGCGTGATCGGCTTCGGCATTGCGCGTGAGCGTCCGGCTCACGATCCGCCATCACGATAGGTGCCGGTCCCATAGAATTCGCCCACGTCAGCCGTGACCCTGCTCACCATGTCGCGTTCTGCGGTACTCAGGTGCGGGCTCCAAATATCGAGGATGAGCACCGCTCGAGGCACATCGCTGTCATTCCAAGCCTCGTGTTCGAACGTATCGTCGAATACGAAGGCTTTTCCTGGCTGCCAGTCTCGACGCTCGGCGCCTACCCGAAATCCGCAACCGGGCGGAACTATCAGGGGCAGGTGCACGATGAGCCGGGTGTTCGAGACGCCCGTGTGGCCAGGAATGCGGGTCTTGGCGTCCAGGATGGAAAAAACCGCGGTCGGGCTGCAGCCGGGCACTTCGCACCTCGGCCACGCATTGAGCGCGGCAACGGTGCGGGGAAAGCGCGCGATGTGTTCCGGAAGCGGCACTCCTTCGCGCCACAGATAGTACACACCCCAACGGCGCGATCGATTCAGCTCCCGCCACTGGTCGAGCGGCGTTCCTGCCGGAATGTCGACATAGGGAACAAGAGCGTCGGGCCCCTCGCGCAAAACATTCATCAGTTCCTCGCGGATGTCATCGGTGGCAGCCTCAATGGAATCCAGCCAAGGAAAATCACTGCGTTCGTAAAATTCCAGCGCAGGCAAGCGCGGAAAATACATAAAGCTCGGCTGGGGCCGGTAAATCGGCTTTTTACGCAGCAATGTTTCCAGGCATCGGTCGAAGCGCCGCAACGGCTCGTCCGCATAACGGAGTCTCAACTCTTTCAAACGGCCGTCGAGAAAGTTCTCCAGCTCTCGGTCATTGGTGGCCACGAATTGCATGGCGTGTTGAAATACCGGCCGCAACGATTGCGGCGGCAAGGATCCGGCGGGCACGCTTTGCAATACGTAGCGATAGGTCATCGCGGCGGCGCGCGGTTTACCCTGAAGTTCCTGGAGCGAGGCCTTTTGCAACAGGGCACGAAGATTGCGGGGCTCGAACGCGAGTACTTTGTCGATCGCGGCCATTTCCTGGTCGCCTTGTTTAAGACCGCGCAGTGCCACGGCAAGATTCAGCCATATGGACGCATGTGAGGGATCCTCCGCCACTGCCTGATTGAGCAGCGCCCGCGCGCGGCTGAAATCACCGCTAAGCAGCAGACGTCGCGCACTTTCGTTGAGCACCAGCGGGTGACCGGGCGCCTCAGCCTCGGCTTGCCGCACCAACTGATCGGCCTCCTGGACACGGCCGCTCGCCGACGCTTGGGCTGCATTCTCGATCAAAAGGCGGATTCGCCGGTCGTCGTTACGGTCGATCATTATCTTGACCACATGCGATGCAGATTCGCGATGACATAATCAAGCTGAGTGCGATTGCGCCAGTCCATTTTCGCCGCCTCGTACGCGCGCACTTCCCCGAGCGAGAAGAGCAGGTCCCGCTGCAGCGGATCGGGAATCTGGCTTTCGATGAACGTGATCATGACCAAGCGCGAGCCGGAGCGCACCGGCTCCACTTCATGGACGTGGGTCGATGCGTAAAACACCGCGGAACCCGGCTTGCCCTTGATGTGCACAATTTCGGAACCCAAGTAGACCACCAGCTCGCCCCCTTCGTAATCGGCCGGATCGGAAATGAACATGGTGCAGGAAACATCGGAGCGCAAAGGTTGCGGCCCTAAGGGCAAGAACGCCGAGTCGATATGCGCGCCGTATTTCATTCCAACGTCATAACGCGCCAGAGATGGCACCGCCATGCGTTGAGGAAAAACGAAATTTCGCGCCTGCTCGTTGCGCTGAAGCGCCGTCAGTGCGATTTGCGCGGCCTTTTGCGCCATCGGGTCGCTTGGGTCGCCTATCACGTTGTCCTTGGTTTGGTTATGCGGGTTTGAACGTCGACCTTCGATAAACTTTGCCTGGACGGCGGTTGCCGAAATCTCCTCCACCTCGGCCGGCGTGAGAAAGTTTTCAATTTGAAGGAACATCTTTTTTGCCTGCGGTTTCTTCCCGTAAGGCGCCAAGTATAAACGCAGGCTCGCGAAACGGCCGGACGAGTGAGAAACTGCTCTTATGGACCCCATTGCGAAAGAATTGGGACGCTCGCCGGAGTTATTTCCGTATGGCCTTGACCTGGCCTCCGACAGCGTTCTATTTGCGCGCTTGCGGAAGGTTGATTTCGAACGGGCGAGCTTTCTCGATGCGCGCTTGATCACACCGCAAACGACGAGTCGCCTGCTTGCTTGGCCAGAGGTGTCGGCAGCAATCGACGCGAGCCGCCTTGCCGAGCGATGCGGATTTATTTTCCACATCGGCCATGTCGGTTCCACGCTGCTCTCACGTCTCATCGGCTCGCATGCCGGCGTGTTCTCATTGCGCGAACCCGTGATATTGCGCACGCTAGCTCAGCTCAACGGTGAAGTCCCGCCAAGCTGGCGAGGCCGTTTCGACAGGCGATTGACCGACTGCTTGAAACTGCTGTCGAGAACCTTCGAACCGCGACAGCTGGCTGTAGTCAAAGCGACCAGCTTTGTTTCTGAACTTGCGACCACATTGCTGTCGCGTCCCTCGGGCTCTAAAGCCGTGATGATGCATGTCTCGCCGGAGAGCTATTTGGCGACCATCCT
This sequence comes from Steroidobacteraceae bacterium, assembly GCA_036401515.1. Taxonomy (GTDB): domain Bacteria; phylum Pseudomonadota; class Gammaproteobacteria; order Steroidobacterales; family Steroidobacteraceae; genus Bog-1198. The sequence goes on along the minus strand of DASWUU010000303.1, from coordinate 4,952 downwards.
CGGGGGGCCCAATTCGCGACAAGAGGCGAGAATGCTCGCACCGAGCCGATTGCTCCGGCTCCATCGACGGTTAAAAGAAGATGCCTGGAAGCTCGAGTCCTTGAGCGAAGGCGAAGTCCTGGCGTTGTCGTGGGCGTGCGAAATGTCGGCGCTTGCGGAAGCCCATGCCGCCGGTACCGCCGGCCGCACGCTCCTCGTCGATTTCGACCGGTTTCTGATCAATCCGGCACCGCTGCTTGCCGCGGTGCTGCGCCACTTCGACGCACCGGCGGACCCTAACGACGTGCTGGCCATTGTCAATGGGCCTGTAATGCACCGCTATTCCAAAGCGCCTGACCATGCTTATGACGCTGCACTGCGACGCGATGTCTTGACCCAAGCCCGAGCGGTTCACGGCAGGGAAATCATGCGCGGACTCGCTTGGCTTGATCGTTCGGCAGCGCGATTCGCTGCGGTGCGAGAGGCGATGGCGCTCGTGCGAGAGTAAGGTAACCCTGCAAATCGAGCACTGGAATTCGAAGGACAGGGGAGCTAAAGCAACATGGCTATCAATGAGACAGCACTCAACGATTTCTTGGGCAAAGCCATCACTGATCTCGGCGCGGCCATGAGCGCCACGCTCGTGCTGGTCGGAGATCGACTAGGCTTCTATAAAGAACTCGCCAACGGTGCTTTGACGTCTGCGGAATTGGCCCAGCGGACCAATACGAACGAGCGCTACGTTCGAGAATGGCTCGGCAATCAAGGCGCGGGCGGCTACGTGCAATTCGATGCCAAGTGGAATAAATGGTCGCTAAGCCCCGAGCAAGCACTTTGCTTGGCGGATCCCAATGGGCCGGTGGACATGCCGGGTGCATACAACATCGTGGAGGCGACCTTTCATGCGCTTGAGCGCACGCTTGAGAACTTCAAGACCGGAAAAGGAATGGAATGGGGAGAGCATCATGCCTGCCTGTTTCATGGAACAGAGCGATTCTTCCGCGCCGGATACAACGCCAACTTGCTTGCTTCGTGGCTGCCTGCCCTCGAGGGCGTGGTCGACAAACTAAAACGCGGCGCAAAAGTAGCCGATGTCGGATGCGGGCATGGCGCTAGTTCCATTCTAATGGCGAAAGCGTTTCCGAAATCCCAATTTATCGGCTACGACTACCACGGTGCATCGATTCAGACGGCTCGAGAGCGCGCCGCCGCTGCAGGCGTTGCCAATGTGAAGTTCGAAGAAGCGGACGCCATCAATTATGCCGGTGAGGATTTCGATTTGATCGCCTTCTTCGATTGCCTACACGATATGGGAGACCCGATTGGTGCATCTCGACACGCCCGCCAAGCGTTGAAGAACGATGGCACAGCCATGATCGTAGAGCCCTTCGCAAACGATCACGTCGGGGACAATCTCAATCCCGTTGGCCGCGTGATGTACGGTGCTTCCTCTCAAATCTGCGTGCCCGTATCGCTTGCGCGTAAAGGCCCGGCGCTCGGCGCGCAAGCAGGCGAAGCGAGGTTGCGCGATGTCGTGGTGACAGGCGGGGGTTTTGGTCACTTCCGGCGCGCCACACAAACCCCGTTCAATTTGGTGTTGGAAGCCCGCCCGTAGCGGTACCATGGTCGCGGATCTCACCTACCAGCCAGGAGGTCATGTTATGGATGACAATTTTGCCCATGTGATACTGACCGTGGCGCTCGCCATAATCGCTGCGCCTGCCTTTGCTCAGCAATCCCCAGAGGCTGCGAAACCTGCGGTTGCTCCAAGTCCTGCCGCCACGCCAAGTCCTGGGGTAGCTCCAAGTCCTGCGGCCGCGGCCGACACCGCTGCTCAGGACGCGGAGGTCGCCGCGGTAATCGCTGCCATCGCGAAGGCGAAAGCTGCTGCAGCCAAGGCGCCCGACGATAAGTCAGAAACAGGCGGGGACGCGTCCATGACGAGGAAAGCCAAGGAGTTCGGGTGGCACTCGGAGGTAAAGCGCGGCGTTACCGTGTACTGCCGCGAGGCTCCGGTGATCGGGTCGCGCTTCACGCAGAAAAAATGCGCTACCGACTCCCAATTGGCAGCATACCTGGAACAGCAGGAATATGAACGAGACCAATTGAGCCAACGCGGTTGCGGGGGGAACTGCGGCGGTAAGTAACGGCAATCGTTAGCCCTGGGCACCCCGGGGAAAAGCGCATTCCTTCGCCGAAAGTAGGCCATCCTATTCGCTGCGACTGGGGAATTGGATGCACCCGGGTCAAAACATTAAGAAACCGTCATTTTGAAGTGTCTTCCACGCGGCCACGCGCTGCTTCGCCCGCATCGAAACAGGCATTAGCTTAGATAATTGAGTAATAATGAGGCTGTTGGCCGGGTCTATTTAGTTGAGCAGCAATACCGCTGCGTTCTATAACTAACGAGGGTTCAAATATGCAGATCAATAAGATGTCGAGCGCCGCCATGGCCGCTGCTGCCGCCATGCTGTTCACTTCCGCAATCAGCACCACTGCATTCGCAGGGGATGCCGCCACCATGAAGTGTACCGGCGTGAATTCCTGCAAGGGAACTTCCGAGTGCAAGTCGGCGAAGAATAGCTGCAAAGGCATGAACAGCTGCAAGGGTCAGGGCTTCGTCTCGATGACGAAGGAAGCTTGCGCCGATGCAAAAGCGAAGATGGAAAAGAAGAGCTAAACATTGACTGGGAGGCCGGGCTTAACGGCCCGGCCTCACCTTACATGCAACTGTCAGGCTTTGGACTTGGACTTCGCACCCCTCACTATGAGGCCATATTAAGCGAGCCTCATCCGATCGATTGGCTCGAAGTCATCACCGAAAATTATTTGGTCCCCGGCGGCAAGCCGCTGGACTACTTGGAACGCATCCGCCGGCGATTCCCCGTGGTGATGCACGGTGTTTCGCTTTCGATCGGCAGCACCGATCCGGTGGACCTCGAATATTTGAAGATGGTGCGCACCTTGGCGGCGCGCATCGAGCCGCACTGGATTTCCGATCATCTATGCTGGACCGGGGTCGAAGGGCGGAATTTGCACGACTTACTGCCACTGCCTTACACCGAAGAAGCTTTGTCATCCGTAGTAGCGCGAGTCGGCCAGGTGCAGGACGTCTTAGGCCGGCAGATCTTGCTGGAAAATGTCTCGAGCTACCTCAGCTTTCACGCGGACGAGATGACCGAATGGGAATTTCTCAGCGAGGTGGCCTCGCGCGCCGACTGCAACATCCTTCTCGACATCAACAACATTTATGTCAGCAGCGTCAATCATGGGTTTGACGCCTTCACCTATCTCCAAGCCATGCCAAAATCCCGCGTGCGCCAGTTTCACCTTGCCGGACACAGCGACATGGGCGGCCATTTGATCGATACGCATGATCATCCGGTCGTAACGCCGGTATGGGACCTGTACGCCCGCGCCGTCGCTTTGTTTGGCGACGTGCCGACCATGATCGAACGCGACGATAATATTCCTGAGTTGCCTGAACTGGTCGCGGAGCTGGACCAGGCACGCGACATCGCGGCCCGTCACTTGAGGCATGCCGCATAATGCAGGCCAAGCCGTGCGCCAACCTTCAGTTGCGCGAGCTGCAGCGCGACATGCAACGCCATCTGCTGGGCGACGATAGCCGGGTCACCCGTGCCATCGTGGATGCGCCGCCGCTTCCCGCGGCGCAGAGACTGGCCATTTATCGCAACGCCTACCAAGTGCGGCTCATCGACGCGCTGCACGAAACCTACCCGGTTCTTCATGGCTTGCTGGGCGATGAGATGTGGATCGAATTGGGCCGGGCCTTCGTCGCGGCGCATCCTTCCGTTTTTCGCTCCATCCGTTGGTACGGGCGCGAACTCCCGCAGTTCATCGCCGCTCACCCGCCCTTCAGCGATGAGCCCATCCTATCGGAGGTAGCGCAGCTCGAATGGACCCTGTCCGAGGTGTTCGACGCCACCGATGCGGAACCTCTGCACCGCGCCACTCTTGCAGCCGTCGATCCTGCGGCGTGGAGCGAGCTGAAATTTCAGTTCCATCCCTCGCTGCGCAGGCTTGAATTGACTTGGAACACAGCGGCTGTTTGGAAGGCTATGAGCGGCGATGAGACGCCACCGAGACCGGCGGCGGCGGCCGCTGCGGTACCGTGGCTCTTGTGGCGACGGGATCTTCAGAATTATTTTCGATCGATGGATGCGGTCGAAGCGGCGGCACTCGATTCGGCGCGTCGAGGAGGCAACTTCGGCAAGATTTGCGAGGCCTTGAGCAAATTGCTGACGGAAGAAGCAATTCCCCCAGCCGCCGCCGCCCTGCTTGGGACATGGGCGGACAGCGGCCTGATCGTTGCCCTCGGCTAGAGCAAGCTGCCGCCCTCTCCTACCAGCTCCTTGCGCAACAACGGAATGGGCGGGCCTCCATACGATAAAAACTTGTCATGAAATTCATGCCAGCGGCTGTGATCATCGGGCGACGTGGCGCCGGGCGATGCAGCGCCCTTCGACAGCCAGTCAGCGCGGAGCTTTCGAATCATGAGTTTGCCTAAGGTGTAGTTCAAATAGGCGGGATCATAAGTGCCGCGCGCGGCCTGCTGGCGGGCACTGCCTGGATCCTGGAAGGCCTGCTCGCGAAACATTTTTTCCGACTGTGCCACGGTCATCCCATGCGTGTGCAGGCCGATCGCTGACAGCAGACGCACATCGCGCAGGAGCGCCTCGTTCAATTGCCCTATGTGCTTTTCCGCCTCTCCTTTACCCAAGCCCATCTCAATCATCATTTCCTCGCAATAGTGCGCCCAGCCCTCGGCGTAGGCATATCCCACCCACAGAGCTTCCAGCTTGTCCGGGTTCGCATTCGAATGCAGGAATTGCAGGAAATGGCCGGGCCAAACCTCATGCACAGAGGTGAAAAGCAATTGCGCTTCACCCGGAATGTACGAAGCCTGATCGGCCTTGCTCCACTTCGGGTCGGGCGGCGCAATGTTGTCG
>DASWUU010000302.1:0-1818 GCA_036401515.1 Steroidobacteraceae bacterium | reverse complement strand
ATCGAATGAACGTTGCAGATGTCAACAGTGTGACCCATCATCGCTGGGATGACATACCGGCCGAGCCCCTCAAGGGCACCATCACGCGCCGGCTGATCAGCAGCGAGCGCATGATGATCGCGCACGTCTACCTCAAGAAAGGCGATGATGTGCCGCGGCATGCGCACCACAACGAGCAGCTGACCTACATACTGGAGGGCGCGCTGCATTTTTGGTTCGGCGAGAATGGGGAGCGTGAAATCACCGTGCGGGCTGGTGAAGTGCTGGTTATTCCCTCGAATGTTCCGCACCGGGCATTGGCACTGGAGGACACGCTCGATGTGGATGTGTTCAATCCGCCACGGGAGGACTGGCTGAACGGCGCCGATGCGTACCTCAGGCGCTGAGAAGCGCGAACAGGGCAGCGTTTTTAAGCGGGATCGTCCGTGGACCTAGAGTTGCAAAGGACGACGCACGTTCGGTGGCGCGGACTCATCGACACGCTTAGCAAGGTAGTGGCGGGCTCCGTCACGATTCAGGCGCCCGCATGCGACGGTGGACTGCTGCAGTCGATTTGAGAGGCGTTATTTCCGACGGAGCAATCTGGTCTTGAGCAATTACGTAATCCGCAACGACGTTTGGAAATCTGTGTCCGACTTTCGGCTGCCGGAGAAGCTCGGCTTCGGCTTGGTGCCGGCGCCGGTTATGTACAGCGCGACCTTCGAGAACGGCCGCTGGGCCACCGGTGAGCTGGTGCCCTACGGGCCGATCGAGATTCTGCCGGGCGCGAGGGCGCTGCATTTTGCCGAGCAGGCCTTTGAGGGTATGAAAGCCTACCGGGTCGGCCGAAGCGCCGCGAACCTGTTCCGCGCCAATGACAACTATGCGCGCTTCAAGCGCTCCGCCGAACGCATCGCGATGACGGCGGTGCCAGAAAAGTTGTTCTTCGAGGCCATCGAAGCGGTAGTCGGCGTTTGCACCTCTGTGATGCCTGGCGAGAGCGGACAGTCCTTGTACCTGCGGCCGTTCATGATCGGCACCGAGCCCGGGTATGCGGTGCGCGCCTCGAGCACGGCCCGCTTCCTGGTCATCGCCAATCCCTCCGAGGCCTATGCCGCGGGCGCCATGCGGGTGCTAATCGAACGCGAGCAGGTGCGCGCTGCGCACGGCGGTGTCGGCACCGCCAAGACGGGCGCCAATTATGCGGCCTCATTGCTAGCCTCGACCCGCGCGGTGAATCGTGGCTACACAGTGGCGCTGTGGCTGGACCCGAAGACGCGGCAGAACATCGAAGAGCTGTCGGGCATGAACCTGTTCGCGGTGATCGGCGATGAATTGCACACCCCGGCGCTGAACGATTCGATCTTGCCGGGGGTGACCCGGGATTCCCTGATCGTGCTGGCGCGCGACGCCGGCTGGCGCGTCGTCGAACGGGCGCTGCCGATCAGCGAGCTTCTCGCGAAATTGTCGAGCGGCGAATGCCGCGAGGTGTTTGCCTGCGGCACCGCCGCGATCGTCTGCCCGATCAGCATCATCGCCGATGCCGATGGACGCGAATATCATCCAGCCGCGATCGATGAGCGCGCGCGAGTGCTCCGCGAACGGCTGCTCGCCATTCAGGAGCGGCGCGCGCCGGACCCGTACGGTTGGATCCGCGAGGTGGCGCCGGTAGGGCCGCCCGAGCCGCACTAGCGGCGCGGGGGTCGTAGACCCTGTTTATTTCGGTTTAACTAAAAACACTTGAGAGGGATTATGCATATACACTTCGCGCCGACCCGGTGGACAAGAGCCCGTCAGCTGCCGGCGATACTGGTCTGCCTGGTGCCGCTCTGCGCGCAA
>DASWUU010000301.1:0-47281 GCA_036401515.1 Steroidobacteraceae bacterium | reverse complement strand
ATCTTCCCCGCTAGAGCCTCCATCGCGGGGGGTGCTGTACCAGTCGTATGCTCCTTGTACATCCGGTCAAGCATCGGCAGGTTAACTGACTTCGCATCGATGAGTTCAGTCAAGGCGCCACGCGCAGCCAGCCCTGTCACGATGAACTGAGCCAAGCGAATGCCCTTCCGATCAGCTCGATAGGAACCGTAGAAAACGAGAATTCGATCGGCCATCGCGCTAACCCCTTGAGCCGGACTGCTGAATTGCCGCAGATTCACATAGGCGCTAAGATTTGTGGCATTGGTCCGCAGCAGAACTTCTGATCGCATTGGTTAAGCAAACGACAACGATACGCCAACAGTGAGCCATGAGTAGTCTGAATCTCGATTGGAATAGGATCTTTGAATTCGCGTGGCGCATTCTGGTGTTCATCGTTGCCATCGGCATCATCATCGTGGTGTCGACGAATTGGTCGCGTTGGGAGGGCGGGCCTGGCTGGCAACGCACGGACGATGCCTATCTCCAATCGGATCTCACTCCCATTGCCGCCAAAGTGAGCGGCTACGTCCGTGAGCTTCCAATCGAGGATTTTGAGCGCGTACGGAAGGGACAGGTGCTTGCGCAACTGGTCGAAGATGACTATCGAGCCGCGGTTGCCCAGGCAGAGGCGAACGTCGCGTCCGCAGCCGCGCAGGCGCAGGCCTTAAAGGCTCAGCATGAATTGCAGCTTGCCAATGTCCAAGCCGCACGGGCAGTCGTCGCCTCCACAACCGCCTCAAGTTCACAGAGTGACCGTGACCTTGCACGCCAGCACCGGCTTCTGCAAGCCGGCTCCTCCTCAACTGAAATAGGCGAAAGGTTGGAAACTACCCACGCGCAACTCCAGGCGCTACTGGCGCAGAATCGGGCGCAGGCAACCGGGGCCGAACGCCAACTCGCAGTACTCACCGCTCAGTTGGAGCAGAGTGAGGCGCTCATCGCCGGAGCGCGCGCTGCACTCGACACCGCCAAGCTCAATCTCGGGTATACCACCATCACAGCGACTCAGGATGGAGTGCTCGGACAACGTCAAGTCAAACCCGGGCAGTTGGTGGGTGTGGGCAGTCAGATCACGACCCTCACGCCGTTGCCGAAGGTGTGGGTCATCGCGAACTATAAGGAGACGCAGCTCACCCACATGGCCCTAGGACAAAGGGCGGAAATCACCGTCGACACGTTCCCAGGACATACGCTGCGCGGTCACTTGTCGGCGTTTGCGCCGGCATCAGGAGCCGAGTTCGCACTGCTGCCGCCGGATAATGCGACCGGTAATTTCACCAAGGTCGTGCAACGCATTGCGGTGAAGATTGTCATCGATGATGCGGATGGTCTTACCGATCGCTTGGAACCGGGCATGTCGGTCGAAGCGAAAATCGACGCCCGAAGCGACAGACGCTAATGAACGCATCCGACTCAAGCGACCGCACGGGCGTCATCGCACCCACTTCGGCCACCCCCCCGACGACCATACCGTGGCTCGGACTCCTGGCCGTCCTCATGGGAACTTTCATTTCCACCGTAAACACACGGTTGTCGTCCTTCGGTCTCGCCGATATACGCGGCGCAATGGGTGCCGGATTCGACGAAGGGGCGTGGATCAGCACCGCTCAAACAGTCGCGCAAATGTCGGTCACCCTTGCCGCGGTTTGGATGGGCGCCGCCTACGGTCCTCGGCGTGTATTGATGGGCGCTTCCATCGCGTTCGCGTTCTTTTCGTTGCTCACGCCGCTCTCGGCCAACCTGTCTATGTTGCTCGCGATGCAATTTCTCGCCGGCATGGCATCGGGATTCTTCATTCCCCTGACATTGAGCTTCATCTTGCTCAACATGCCCCCTAAATATTGGGCATTCGGCATCGCGGTCTATGCGCTCAACCTCGAGCTGTCGCTCAACATTTCGGCCTCGCTCGAGGGATGGTACGTCGAACATCACTCCTGGCGTTGGATCTTTTGGCAAAACGTCCCGTTCGCCCTCATCATGTCTCTCTGTCTACTCCGGGGTATCGCCAACAAGCCCATCGTCACACGGCCACCGAGCGATGTATTCGCGCTTCTGGCGGGCGGTTCCGGATTGGCCCTGATTTATGCAGCGCTTGACCAAGGCAATCGGCTCGACTGGCTCAATTCGGGATTGATCTGGGGATTGCTGGGCGGCGGAATTTTGCTGAATGCGGCATTCGTGGTCCACGAGTTGCACACCCCTCGCCCACTTTTAAATTTAAAGGTCGTTTTCAGCGCACCCATCGTGACTCAATTCGTCTTGATCGCGTTTCTGCGCCTGACGATTCTCGCGACTGCGTTCCTGATTCCTTTGTTCTTGGTTTCTGTTCGCGGTTATCGCGCCTTGGAAGTCGGCGATACGCTTATCTGGATAGCCGCGCCTCAACTTATCATCTGCCCGCTCGCGGCATTGATGTTGCGCCGATCGGATTCCAGGCTCGTAGCCGCAGTCGGGTTCATTTTCATCAGCGTCGCCTGTCTCATGGTGGCGTTCAATCTGACCCCTATTTGGGGCTCCGAGCAGTTTCTCCCCTCCCAGCTCCTGCAGTCAGTCGGGCAAAGCTTTGCGCTATCCGGCGTCGTATTTTTTGGAATACTGCATTTAAAGCCCCAGGATGCCCTGACGTTCGGCGCCATACTTCAGACAGCACGGCTGATGGGTGGAGAAATCGGCTCAGCGTTCGTGACTACCCTGTCGCGGGTGCGCGAGCAGGTCGCCTCGAACCTAATCGGACAGCACGTCCGAATCGGCGATGCTCAAGTGATCGAGCGATTGAAAGTCTATGGGGCGGCAACCACGCGCGTCACGGACCCGGTAGGCGCGGCGAACCGTGGAAAGCAAATATTGGGAAATGTCATCCACGCCGCAGCCACCACGCAGGCAGTGATCGACTGCTTCGTCGCGATCGGGCTCCTCACCGCGGTGGTGCTGCTCATCCTGATTGCGCGCGATGCAGCGCCGGAAGGACCCGCATCGCCTACGCCGCTATTTCCAATACGCGGTTCAAAGCCGCCATGATCCGACCTGCCGGTGCCGCTGTCCTCGGGGCTCTCTTCGCTGCCTTCTTGGCTGCCTGCCGTGCCGGTCCCAATTATCATGCACCGGCGCCGCCGCCAGGCGCCGAAGCCCCGCTAATCTCGTTGAACACGGCGGTGGAGATTCCGGCAGCCCCGCCGGATGCGTGGTGGCGCCTTTACACTGACTCGCGGCTCGACGAATTGATCGAGGAAGCGCTCAAGGCCAATCGTGACTTGGCCGCCGCCGATGCAAATTTCGCCGCCGCCCGCGCTGCCCTCTCGGCCGTGCACGCCAATCGTTATCCCTCGACCGAGGCGGTCGCCAGCGGTTTGAGGGGACGCGATCCCGGCACGGACGAGATTCTCGAGTTGGGCGGTCAACGTCCACAGTCCGTTTGGATTTATCAGGATCTATTCAAAGCCGCTTACGAGCTCGATCTGTTCGGCCGCGTCCACCGCGCCATCGAAGTTGCGGATGCCAATGCCGACTCGGTCGCCGCGGCACGCGATAGCGTAAAGGTGGTAGTCGCTGCGGAAACCGCGCGCGCCTATGCTTCAGTGTGCACGCTCGGAGAGGAGCTGAAGGTTGCGCGCCACTCTCTCGATGTCGTGGCTCACGAGGCCGATATCACCGCGCGAAGCCACGAGGCTGGCGGCAATTCTGAATTCGACGTCAAGCGGGCGCAGGCATTGGTGGCCCAAGTCAGTTCCGGCATTCCCCAGCTTGAGGGCCAGCGGCGGGCGGCACTATTCCAATTGACCGCGATCCTTGGACGAACTCCCGCCAATGCCCCGAACGACCTTGTCGGATGTGTAACACCGCCGCGTTTGAGCTCGCTCATTCCCATCGGAGATGGGGCTGCACTCATCAAGCGCCGTCCCGATGTGCGTCAGGCCGAGCGCCGACTTGCCGCGGCGACCGCACAAATCGGCGTTGCGACAGCTGAACTCTATCCGGCCATCCGGCTGACCGGCTTTTACGGCGGCGTGGCTCTCCAGCCTTCCCAGTTGGCGACAAACCTCGGCCTGGCCTGGGGCGTTGGGCCTTCGATTAGCTGGACCTTTCCCAATCAGGCAGCTCCGCGCGCGCGCGTGCGCCAGGCTAAGGCGTCGCAAGCGGCCGCACTGGCTTTGTTCGACGGCGTCGTGCTCACAGCACTTAAAGAAACAGAGCAGGCGCTCGCCCTCTACAGCGCGGCACTCGACAATCGACAATCCCTGGAAGAAGCGCAGGAGAAGATCCACGGTGCATTCGACATTGCGCAGGATGGATTCTTGGCTGGCTCCATAAGCAACCTCGACTTACTCACCACGGAGCAATCGCTGATCGCCCTCGACGCGGCAGTCGCTTCATCGGATGCGGCGCTGGTCCAGGACCAAATCGCCGTGTTCAAAGCCTTGGGCGGCGGTTGGCGCGGCGATAATCCGTAGAGTGCAGATCTCGCCGCTACTTCCGGCATGCACCTCGGGATCAACTGACCGGTTGCTGCGTGCAAGTCACGTGCGTGTTCCAGTCGGCGAAGCTCCCCACGGGATTGTGCTCCCAAGCCCAAACATGCAGTTCATAAAACGCAGGCAGACCAAAGCGGTTCGGAGCCTCGATATAGTTCAGCAGTTGCCCCTCCAGCGCCGGGGGCCCACCAGTCGGATGCTGCGTGGCCCAGGTTTGCGCCAACACAATGAATTCCACGCCGACGAGACGAAAGGCGCCCCCGGGTCCCGGCTCGTAGATCAAGGCTTCCGGCTGATCTGCACTCAACGTGCCGGCAGCGATGCGCGAGCCCAGGACGAAATGAACGCCCATTGCCCCAAAATCGGGACCGCTGACGCACGGAGTTGCCTGCGCAAAGCCTTCCGCGAGTGCAACGTTGATGTTGCGGTACCGCTCGGTGGCATTGTGTACTTTCTCGACCAAGGGAGAAGAACCCGTGTCCCACGGCAATGCTTCTTGGGGTGGCTGCACCGCCGCCAGGACGGCTAAGGGTATTACCAGCGGCAACCAGGCGAATTTCAGAGGGTGAATCATTCTCATGGACGTTCCCCTTGGAGGTGTTGCGGAGCGCGCCTAAACTAGCGCAAGCGCAGCGCGGCGACCATCACCAGAATTGATTAGAGCTGCAACCATCCCGCAGCTCGCCGGGAGCGCCACCGCTCCAGACTGCGTCGATGACACTCATTTCGTAGCGTAGCGAACCGGCGCTTCAATGCCGTACTTCGTGGCAATCGCAGCGGAGTGATCTCCGAGATAAACTCGAGTGAGTGAAACACGGTTAACTTCGTACACTGCATTTCCAAGCGCATTCTCCACACACTCGAAGTAGTCAGGCCGAGGATCAACAAGCTTCAATTCGAGTTGGTGACATGCGTTGCGGGATGCATACTTTAGGCGACGATACAACGCCACGGTGCCGTCGGGCCCTTCAAGATTCAAGTCGCCATATTTGACAACGGTTTTGACGACTATTGGGTCGTTTGCGGGTATCTCTGCGCACGCGATCGCGAGCGCACTGCCTGCGGCGAGCGCGACGAAAATCATGGTCGATCGCAATTTCGCGACTGCGTTATTCATTTCAATCTCCTTATATTCGTAGGCTGAGGCGGTGTGCGTTAACGAATTCGGCGCCTCCAGTATTGGCCGTGGACACGCCTGCATCTATAGCCGGAAATAATTAGACGGGACGCCTAAGGCGCTCCCGCAGGTGTCATTAGAATTGACGAGCTCTCAGGGGTCGAGGTGACCGACGTGGGACCCTCCTTAAGCCGCAGTTTGTCTCATCAATTCTAGTGACTCGGGAAGCCGCAAATGCGATTAGAATCGGTTGGCTATGAGCGACCCGTTGACGCGAACTTCGGTTGCAAATCCCCATCGATTCATCGCCGGGCGTGCGCGGGAACTTGAGGTATTTCGAGGCGCGTTCGACCGGATGCTAGTGGGTCAACGTCAGATGGTGCTGATATCCGGTGAAGCCGGTATCGGCAAGACTCGTTGCGCTGAGGCGCTTGCGGAGGTCGCGGAGGATCAAGGCGCTCTAGTACTTTGGGGACGTTGCCATGAGGAAGCCGGCGCTCCGCCCTACTGGCCATGGGTTCAAATCCTTCGGGCCTATGTCGATGCGTCCTCACTCGATGAGGTACGGCTCACCATGGGCTCGGCAGCACACCACATTGCCGCTTTCGTACCGGAACTTGTCGACTCATCGCACCGCGCCAAAGAACCATCCGGCGTAATAGTGGACGCAAGTCCAGCGCGGTTTCGCATCTTTGACGCAATCCGACAATTCTTGCAGCAGGCGACGCAACAGGTTCCCGTCACCCTGATACTGGACAACCTGCACTGGGCCGACACGCCTTCTTTGTCGCTTCTGGAATTCCTGAGTCAAGAATTGCTGCGGAGCCGCTTGCTCATCGTGGGTACCCATCGGCATGCCGATGCCGCAAGGAGGTCCCCGCTGTTGGATACATTGGGCGGTCTGAGCCGCGATTCGAATTTTCAGCGTGTTCATCTGTGCGGTCTTTCTCAGACTGCTATTGGCGAGGTTGCATTGCGCTTATGCGATGTCACCTTATCCGAATCAACCCTGAAAATGATTTACCAACGGACGGATGGGAACCCGCTGTTCGCTATCGAGCTCATCAAGGTTCTCATCGATGAGAACCTTGGGCCCGAGACTGCGACGATGCAGACTAGAATTCCCGCCGGTGTGCACGAAACGATCGGTCGACGATTGATTCGACTCTCCGCCGAATGCAACGAACTGCTCGGCGTCGCTGCAGTGCATGGCCGTCAATTCACCGCTCGCGAAATTGCGGCCACGATGGCCCGGGATGTGCGCGACGTGCTGGCTGGACTCGAACCGGCCGTGCAGGCCGGTATTGTTCAACCAATCCCCGACATTTCAGGCAGTTACCAATTCAACCACGCATTGATACGCGATACGATTTATGAAGATCTATCCACGGTTGATCGCTTAAATCTGCACGAGCGCGCCGGCGATGCGCTCGCCAGGATATATGCCACGCACGTGGAATCGGCACTCAGCCGCATCGCGCATCACTACCACGAGGCCGCCGCGCTGGGTGATGCCGCCAAGGCGGTGACGTTTGCGCTGCGAGCGGCCGAAAGCGCCATTCGCGTGGGTGCTTACGAGGACGCGCTAGTTCACTACGACCGAGTCATTGAGGCTCTGAATCGAGACGGTTTGAGTCAAGATGAGCGTCTTGCTCGAGCCTATATCCTGAAGGGCTCCGCGCTTAGGCAAATGGGCCATGTACAGCAATCTATCGAAACTCTGCTTGAGGCCGTGAATCGGTCACGGGCTTTGGGAAGCGTCGAACTGCTCGTAGATGTGTTGGTGTTTCTCGCGATGACTACTCGCCATGCTGATCAACAACATTTCGTTCCGCTACTGCAGCGCGCCTTGGCGCTCCTACCGGAGATCGATTCGGTTCCCCGCGCAAAGGCCTTGGCGATGCTTGCCTTTGCTCAAAGAACGATGACTGATAAATCCCAGCTGCAGCACTCGGTCGATGATGCGTTAAACATGGCCAGTCGCTGCTGCGATGCCACGGCGCGTAGCGTCTGTTACCAACTCGCAATTATGGCCCTCCGTGGAAATCCGGAGAGCCTGCACCGCCGCTTACAATTGGGGCAGGACTTCATAGCGGTTGCACGGTCTACCAGCAGTGCCGACCTGCTCGCGGACGCTTATCATTGGCAGGCTTTGAACTATTTAGAATCCGGTCAACTCGAGGAATTAGACGCTCTTCTGGAACACTACGACAGCGTCAGCGGGCGTTTTGGACTGCATCAATACCAGGTGGTTGCGCATCGCGTGACGGTGGCGCTGCTGCGCGGCGATTGGGCCAATCTGGAGGGTCGCATCGCAGCATTGTTGGATCTCGGTATGAAAACGCGCCGCGAGGATGCAGATGGCGTCAACGGGGCGCAAATGTTTGCGTTGAACCGCGACCTCGGGCGCCTACACGAACTGGCGCCGCAGATAAAGAAGATCTCCATGGGTTCGGCGTTCCGCATGTGGGAGCCGGGACTGATGTTCATGTGTGCCGAAATTGGCATGTCCGCTGAAGCCCGCAGGATTTTTGAACGCTTTGCGGAAGATGAATTTCGTGCGATAAGCCGGGACGACATGTATGCAACATGTTTGGTTTTCTGCGCTGAGACGTGCTGCATCTTGGGGGACGGAAAGCGGGCTGCGACGCTGTACCAATTGTTACGACCCTACGCGGGACAAACAGCCAATCATCCAACCGCTGTCTGTTTCGGCGCCGCCGAACTTTACCTCGCCACGCTGGCGCGGGCCGCAAACTGGCCCGAGCTTGCGCGCCGGCACTTCGATAACGCCGTTACACTAAATCGCGCGATGCTAGCGTGGCCATCACTTGTGCGAACGTTGTTCCGATATGGCGCCTTCTTGATGATGAGCCAACTGGAGGCGGAACGGAATTTTGGTCTTCAGCGTCTGCGCGAGGCGGAGCAACTCGCGCGCCGCTTAGGAATGATGCGGCTAATTGCTGAGATCGATGCCTTGTTACATTCAAGAGACCGAGGAGTGACTTTTCCTGACGATCTAACGGCTCGGGAGATGGAGGTGTTGCGTCTGCTTGCCATTGGGCGGACGAACAAGGATGTCTCCCTGGTGCTGGCGATTAGTCTTAACACTGTTGCCACGCACGTCAGAAGCATTTTGAACAAGACGCAATGCGCAAATCGCACCGAGGCCGCCGCGTACGCAATTCGCCTCGGTTTGCAGAGAGTTGAACCGAACTCTATCGCTTCGTAAACCTTGGAGAAGAGCATGGCGCTATTCATGATCGAAAGAAATTTCGCGGATGCTTTTAACGCTTCGGCTGCAGACTATGCCGCGGTAATAGCGATCAATGACCAAGCGGGCGTCAAATGGCTGTACTCGTTCCTGTCGGCAGACAAGCGGAAAACGTATTGCCTGTACGAAGCAGCAAGCGGAGATGCCATCAGGGAGGCCGCCAGGCGTGCCGGTCTGCCGGCGGATATTGTCATCGAGCTTGCGGGTGAGCTGCGGCCGGAACTGCTTGCGGCTTCATGATGCGTCGGGGGCTCATCTCTGCAAGCCGTAGTCGGCCTTCGTGAACTGCAGCGTCTGCTTTTCATCGGGTAGTTCCTGGACCGTCCAGCCGCCGCCCAACGAGCGGATCAGCGACACTGACGCCTGGATCTGACGGATCTTAATCTGAACCTCGGTAAGTTGCGTTGAAAGTGCCTGCACCTGCGCAACCGCAACGCTCAGATAATTGTCGAGTCCGTCTTTGTACAACAGGGTTGAGATATTTAGCGCCTGCACGGACTGATCGCTGGCCTCGTGTTCTTGCGTACCCTCCGTGGCCAAGCGTTGGGTCTGGCTCAAGCCGTCCTCCACTTCCTGGAAGGCGGCCAGCACCGTCGCGCGATAGCTGTCGCGCGTCTGGGCGTACTGCGCCCATGAGTGACGCAACTGCGCCTTGCGCAGGCCGCCATCGAACAGCGGCAGCACGGCACCCGCCCCCACCGACCACAGGCTATTCGGTAGGCTCAGCAGATTGAAGCCGCTATCCACGAAGCCGCCCATTAAGTTAAAAGTCACATTGGGATAAAACGCCGCGCGCGATACGCCGATAGAAGCGTTTGCCGAGGCCATCTGACGCTCGGCACTGGCGATGTCGGGCCTGCGTTGAAGCAGCTGAGATGGCACGCCGGTGGGAAGCCGCGGTGGAATCAAGCTGAACCCGCTGATCGGCGCGATGGAGAAGGTGCTCGGCATGGCTCCGACCAGCACGGCGACGGCATGCTGCATCAGATCCCGCTGCAGCCTTATCTCGGTCTCTTGCGCCTGCGCCGCGTTGAGTTGGCTCAAGGCCCGCGCCAAGTCGAGGCCTGAGGCAATCTGCCCACTGGTGCGCAGCCGCGCCACCTCGACTGCCGACTGATAGGAAGCGATCGACTGCTGCAGCACGTCGAGCTGTGCGTCCAAGCCACGCACCGCGACATAATCGTTCGCCAACTCCGCCTGCAGACTCAAGCGCGCATTGGCAAGGTCCGCAGCGCTCGCCTGCGCGAGGCGCTTCTGCGCGTGCGCGCCGTTGCTTAGTGCATGCCAGAAATCCGGCTCCCAGGATGCCGCCGCCCCGTACGAATTCGAAGCCTCGCGAATCGGCGCGTTGCTGGCCGGGCTGCGGAACAAACGATGCACAGATGTCTTGTTTTCCGACGTTCCTGCGTTCGCATCGACCTGCGGGGATAGCTTGGACTGGGCCTCGGCCGCGAGGCTGCGTGCCTGCGCGTAGGAATCCGCGGCAGCCTGCAACGTGGGGTTTGCACTCCCCAGTTGGTTCTCGAGCTGATTCAACTGCTCGTCGCCGAACAGCTTCCACCAATCGCCGCGCGGCGAGAGGGCCTCCTCTGGATGAGCCACCGTAAAGGGTGCACTGCCTTGATAGGACGCCGGCAGTATGAACTGCGGCGGATTGTAGACGGGTGCAAGATCGCAGGCCGAGACAAGCCCCACCACAAGCGATACGAGCAGCGCTGCGGCCTCGCGTTTCACGATGTGCTCTCCTTCCCCTGGTGATTGGAAGCACTCGTCGGGGGCGGCTGCCCCTGCGGCTTCGGCGTTACCGAGGCGTAGCCCGCAGCGGGCGTAACAGGTCGGACCGATTGACCCTCAAGCAGCCCTGCCGGCGGATTGTTCACGAGCTTGTCGTTCGATGACAGGCCGCTCGTGACCTGCACAGTTTGTCCCAAATTTTGGCCGAGTGTCACGTTTTGCAGATGGACGTGGTTCTGGGCGTCCACAATCGCTACCTGTGCACCGTCCGCACGAAAAATCAGAGCCGCTTCGGGCATCGTGAGGACACTCGGATCGGTTGGCACCTGAAACTCCACATCCACGTAGGTACCGGGCCACAATGCATGGTCGGCATTGTCGACCGTGAGTTCGGTAACCGCCGTTCGCGTGTTTGCGTTGAATGACTTTGCCGTCGTTAGGAATTTCGCCTCGATCGATTTTCCCGGCTGCGAGGGCTGATGAAGCGCCGCTTTGATGTTAGGCGTTAACAGGCTGGCATACTGCTGCGGCACCGACACGAACACTCGCATCGCGTGCACGTCGGCAACGGTAAAGAGTTGCGAGGAGGTGGCGCGCGCCTGCACATCGCCTCCCGCTGCGTTGACATAATTGCCGACATCGGTCAGGCGCGCCGTGACCACGCCATCGAAAGGAGCCACCACCCGTTTGAACGCCTCAAGCGCCGCATAACGCGCGACATCCTGTTGCGCGGCCTCGAGTTCGGCTTTACGTGCTTCAGCCGCGGCAGTCTGCACGTCCACCTCCTGCTTCGAGACGGCCGGCGTTCCCGCCAGAGCCTGCCAGCGCGCCGCGGTAGTGGACGCAAGCCGATAGTTCGCCTCGGCCACGTGGCTGCTCGCCTTTGCCGCGGCGTACTGGGCATCCAGGCTCGGCGCGTCGATCACCGCCAGCAGTTGCCCTGCCTTCACAGGAGCTCCGTAGTCCTCGCTCCAGCTCTGCACGTAACCGGCGACCTGCGCATAGATGGGCGCCTCCGACCAGGCTCGCACCGTTCCCGGCAGTAGGAGCGGACGTGTGGAAGGTCCCTTTTCAGGGCTGATGATCTGGACCGAATCGATTGCCTGGTCGTTGGCGACGTGCGTCAGCGCGGTCAGCGCCCGCTCGCGTTTCACCAAACCATACGCCAACAGTGCCACAACGAGCACTACCGGCAATCCGATCATTAGCCACTTGCGCCGCTTCATGCCATTTCTCCTACCGTTGAGCGTTCTCCTGAACTTGCGCGCTTCTTATGCATCAGGGCGAACACGCAAGGCACGAACAACAGCGTTGCAAAGGTTGCTACCAGCAACCCGCCGATCACCGCACGCCCAAGCGGCGCATTCTGCGTGTTAGACATGGACATCGGCAGCATGCCAATCATCATCGCGAGTGCCGTCATCAGCACCGGCCGCAAGCGCGCATACCCCGCTGTCACGGCAGCGCGGATCGGATCGCCATGTGCGGCCAGCTCGTCGCGGGCAAATGCCACGACCAGAATCGAGTTGGCAGTGGCGGTACCCATGCACATGATGGCGCCGGTAAGCGCCGGCACCGACAGTGTGGTGTCAGTCAGGAACAGCGCCCAGACGATACCGGTCAAAGCCCCGGGCAGCGCGGTAATGATAATGAAGGGGTCGAGCCAGGACTGAAAATTCACCACAATCACCAGGTAGACCAGCACAATCGAGAGCGCGAGTCCGAGCAGCAACTGCGCATATGCCGCCTGCATCGTCACTCCCTGACCCTGCACTTGCACGGTCGCGCCGTGCGGCAGATCCTTTTTCATACGTTGCAGCAATGCGTTGACCGCGTTGCTCACGGCACCGAGATCGAGTCCCGCGTTGCTCGCGTAAATATCAACCACGGGCAAGATGTCGCGATGCGAGACCTCGAGCGGCTTTCCGATCTGGCTGATCTGGCTCAAGCTGCCGAGAATCTGCGCGCCTTGTCCCGTAGGATCACCGTCGCCCTTGTCGATGGGGATGGTTTCCAAATCGTTCATCGAGGTCATCTGCGTCTGGGGTGTCTGCAGATTCACGAGATGCGAGACGCCCGTCTTGTAATCGAGCCAGTAAGTTGGCGAGGTCTGTCCGGAGCCCGACAGTGTCGCCAGCGTGTTGTCGGCGATATCGGATTCCGTCAGGCCGGCTCCGAGCGCGAAGGCTCGATGCGAGCTGACCAGCAATGCAGGCTGGGCCAGTGTCTGTTGGATCTGCGCGTCCGCGATGCCAGGGATGCGGCGCATCTCGGCGACCACATGCTGGGCGTAAGCCATGTTCGCGGCGAGGTCGCGTCCGGCAATCTGCACATCAAGCGGCGCCGGCAGGCCGAAGTCCAGAATCTTTGCTGTGATATCGCCTGCCGGGAAGCTGAAGTCCGTGCCGGGAAACAGCTTCGGCAGCTTATCGCGCAGAACCGCGACATACTGATCCACCGGCGAGGCCTGGTTCTTGAGGCTGATGGTCACGTCGCAGTCCTGCGGTCCGATTGTCGCGCTCGCGCTGTAAGCCTGGTTAATACCGCTGGTCGGCAGGCCGCAATTATCGATCATGTTGGTGACTTGGCCGGGCAGCGCGTTGCGAACGGCTGCGTCCACCAGGGATGCGACCTTGCTGGCCTCTTCCAGGCGTAAGCCGATCGGCGCTCGGAAGTGCATGTCGATCTCGCCGGACTTGATACCGGGAAAGAAATCGCGCCCTAGCCAGGGCACGAGCACAGCCACCGAGACGACCGCGACGGCGAGAAAGCCGACGATGAAGCGGCCGCGCCGCTCAACCGCCTTCGCCAGCAAATCTCTATAACCGTCGCGAAAACGATCGAAGCGTCGCTCGAAACCCGCCTGGAATCGGCCGAAGCGGCTTTTAGGCTCGCCTCCCGCCTTGCGTGCCGCAACCTGCTTAGGCAGCAGATAGTTGGCCATGGTCGGCACCAGCGTGCGCGATAGGATGAAGGAGGCAATCATCGCAAAGATGATGGCTTCGGCCATGGGCAAAAACAGATAGCCGGCGACACCCGACAACTGGAACAGCGGCAACCACACGATGCAGATGCACAACGTAGAGACGAAGGTTGGGACCACGATCTGGTTTGCCGCTTCGATGATCGCGTCCTGCAGATCCCGCCCGGTCGCGAGGTGCGCATCGATGTTCTCGATCATCACGGTGGCATCATCCACCAAAATCCCGACCGCCAGCGCCAAGCCGCCCAGCGTCATGACGTTGATGGTCTGACCAAACCAGGCGAGCCCCAGAATTGCGCACAGAATCGACAGCGGGATAGAAGTCGCGACAATCATGGTCGAACGACCGGATCCGAGGAACAACAAGACGACTAGGCCGGTCAAGACGGCTGCGATCCCCATCTCTCGTACCACGTCCAGAACCGAGGCGCGCACGAAAGTCGAGGCGTCGTTCAATGCCGTGATTTTCACGCCCGCCGGTAGCGTGTTTAGGATCTGGGGTATTTTCGCTTTGACTCCCGAAACCACCGAAAGCGTCGAGGCATTTCCGGCTTTCAGCACCTCGAGCAGCACGGCTTGCTGCCCGCCAACCAGTACGGCGTTGGTTTGCGGGGGTCCGCCGAGGTACACATGCGCGACGTCGCCGACTGTCACCACCGTGTTGCCCACCTGCTTGATGGGCAGGGCGTCGAAGCTCTTCACCTCGACCGGCGAGGCGTTGGTCACGACCAGAAAATCGAGTACCCCGATTTTCTGATCTCCCGCCGGCAGCACGATATTCTGCTGTCCCAAAGCCCTTGATACATCCTGCGCCGACAGGCCATGGGCCAGCAACTTCTGCTGGTCCAGGTCCACCTGGACGTAGCTGGGCGTACCACCATACGGTGCTGGCACCGCGACCCCCGGGACGGAGATCAGCATCGGACGGATGAGGTTGGTCGCCATATTGTTCAACTGCGATCCTGTCATCTTGTCCGACGAGATCTGCAGGGCCAGCACTGGCACCGAGGAAGCGTTATAGGACAGCACCAACGGCGGCGTGATGCCGGTGGGCATTTGCTTCAGCACGGTTTGCGATACCGCCGTGACCTGTGCCTGCGCCGCTGCGACGTCGGTGCCGGGCTGAAAGTAGACCTTCACGATTCCGCGGCCGTAGAGTGACTGACTCTCGATATGCTCGATATTGCTCACTGTCGTGGTCAGTGCGCGCTCGTAGTAATAGATGACCCGTCCCGACATGTCCTCCGGCGTCAAGCCGTTATAAGTCCAGACCACCGCAACAACGGGGATCCCAATGTTTGGGAAAATATCGGTCGGCGTCTTGAGCGCGGCCTGACCGCCAAATATGACGATCAGGATTGCCAGAACCACGAAGGTGTAAGGGCGCTTCAGCGCAATGAGAACGATCGCATTCATTGGAAAATTGATTCTCCCTAGGTGGCCCCTCCTGAACTCCGCATCGCTTGTGCGGCCGTAGTCAGTGTCCACTCTAGAGACGTCAATCCCATTTCAAGAGACGCGTTTGGTCGTTACGAATGTAACCGTTGGCTTTAAACTTGGGCGGCGGATTCGCGTGCTTGCTGCCGCACATTTTCGCGAGGCCGGCTCACCCATGCGGTAACAAATGCTATCGCGGCCGCGAGGGACAACCAGGCCCCCGGCATGGCCCTATTACCGGTTTCGTGAATCAAATACGTGGCGATCACCGGTGTTGAGCCGCCGATCGTGGTCGCTAGGCTATACGCCAGCGAGAAGCCGGCCGTACGCACTGCCACGGGCACAATTTCGGTCAGATGCACAACCATCGCGCCGTTGTAGCCGGCATAGATAAACGACAACCAGAGTTCCACCGCCAATAGTCTTGCGAAAGTCGGTTCATTCACAAGCCAAGACATCGCAGGATATGCCGTCAGAATTGCAATGCCCGAAAAGAACAGCAGCAGTGGACGTCGGCCGACTCGATCTGATAGCGCCCCCATGAGCGGCAGCCAGATCAAATTCGACACCCCCACGAACAGCGTCACCAGAAGTGCATCACTCTGCGACAGCTTGAGTATGTTCTTACCAAAAGTCGGGGTATAGGCGGTGATGGTGTAGAACGAGACCGTAGTCATCAGGACCAGCGCGACGCCCGTGCATATGATTCGCCAATGCGTCAGCATGCTGGCGTAAATTTCCGATGGGCTCGGATGGTATTTGCGCGCAGCGAACTCCTCCGTCTCTTGGAGAGTGCGGCGAATCATGTAAATGAAAGGGACGATGAGGCAGCCGATAATCAATGGAATGCGCCAACCCCAAGTCTGCAGTGCTTCCGGTGGCATCAAATTGGAGAGCGCGTAGCCGAGCACCCCCGCGAACGCTACCGCCACCTGCTGGCTGCCCGATTGCCACGCAACATAGAATCCCTTGTGTCCCGGTGTTGCGATTTCGGAAAGGTATACCGAGACACCCCCTAACTCGACGCCTGCGGAGAATCCTTGGCACAGCCTTCCTAAGACCACAAGAATCGGCGCGAACAGGCCGATGGTCTCGTAACCAGGGACCAGTGCAATCGTCAGAGTCCCGATTGACATCAATGTCAGGGTCAGGAGCAGTCCCTTGCGCCTTCCGATGTGATCGATGTAAGCCCCGAGAAATATCGCGCCCAGCGGCCGCATCATGAAACCCACGGCAAACGTCGTCAAAGAAAACATCAATGAGGCGAATTCGCTGTTGGCGGGAAAATACGCACGACCGATGGCGGCACTGAAATAGCCGAAAACCATGAAATCGTACATTTCCAGAAAATTTCCGCTCGCAACACGAACTACTGTTTTGAGTTTCTCCTTGCGTTGTTGGGATGTCAGCATCTTAAATGGGATCCCCTCGGGCCAAACGGCACGAGGGGAGATCCTAGAACTTCGCCTTGAAACCTACGAAATAGGTGCGGCCAATAATGTCGTAAGTCGCAGAATCGGTGGTCAGCGGCTGGCCACTGACAAAGGGAGGCCCCTTGTCGGCGATATTGGTGAGCCCCGCCGTCAGTCTAAGATGATCAATGATGTCCCAATTCGCATCGATGTCGAAGTAGTTATACGCGGGCACCCCCGGTGTGGTCGAGGTGGGGTCCACCACCTGATCCTGATGCTTCATTGCCGCAATATAGCGCCAATGCAAAGCGGCCGACACCGGTCCAATCGAATATCCAAAACCCGTATTTGCCTTCCAATGCGGGTGGGCCATTTCCGGACTAACCTGAGTGTTGCCGATGCTGCCTGCATAGTCGAGCACCGGCGAGCCGGGCAACGACGCCACATTGAAAGTGTGGACATAGGCTATCAAGGAGTTGAGCTGAAACGCGCCTGCATTATTCAAGCCGAGCGCGTCCAGACCGAAGCTCCAATCGATCTCCGTGTCGATGCCGTCCGTTTTGTAGCTGGCGAGGTTCAGAACCCCTTCGTGGCCCAGGACGATATCCCCGGTATTGCGGTCACGAGTAATTTGCTGACAATAAATGTTCGCTGCCGAATAGGTGGGATTGCTGATTCCATCCGAATTGAAACAGCGCGGCAGAATATCTGTGAGTGCGAGCGAACCGACGGCGTTTGCAATGCTGATGTGGTAGTAATCCACGGACACCTGAAATTTGCGCATGAGCGCGCTGTCGAAACGCGGGCTCCAGACGGTGCCGACGGAGTAGGTATCCGCGGTCTCCGGCGTGAGCCGTGGGTTGCCGCCGGAGGTGCCATGCACTGAATCCACCCCATACGTGTAGGTCGGGTACAGCGCGGCCGGAATGCCCTGCGCCTGACAGAGCGCGGCAACTTGAGCGGCGTTAGCGCCGGTGCGAAAAACGCTGCCCGTCGCGCAAGGATCGCCCGCGCTGGGACCCGCACCGATGTTCAAGTTTCCCGTGACCGTAGGCGCAAAGAGTTCGCCCAAACTCGGGGCGCGGATCGCCTTGGCATAGCCACCGCGCACCGCGAGGCTCGATATCGGTTTCCAATTCAGATCGGCTTTCCAAGTGGTGACGCCGCCAAACAGATCGTACTCGGACCGTCGGGCGCCCAGATCAAGCGATAATTCCTGGATGAATGGCAGATCCTTGAGAACGGGAACCAGCAACTCAGCGAACACCTCGCGTACGTTTTGCGTGCCGGCCGTAGGAATGGTCGTGTCGTAAGAGAAGCTGTCATTGTTGATGAGGCCCTGGTCGGGACGGTAGTCGAAACTGCTGCCGCGATAATCCGCACCCAGCGCGAAGCGGAGCTCACCCGCCGGCAGCGTCCAAATCTTGCCTTGCACGGTGCCTTCGATATTCTTCTGGGTCATCGTGTTGACGTTATTGTTCTCGCGTGTCGCGTACTCCTTGCATCCAGCACTCAGCGGGTTCGATCCGAACGGGTTCCAGGCGTAGCCGATGCAATTACCGCTGGCCCCCTGATAATTCGCGGTGCCGTTGAGAATCGATGCAAATGCAATTTTGCTGGAATCATTCTCTTGCAAATTGTTAAAGAGCGTGCGGCCATAGGAGCCATAGACGTCCCAAGTAAGATCAACCCCTGGTATATCTCCCTTCAGTCCGACGACGGCTTGAAATACATCGTATTTGAAGGTCTGTATCCGATCGCCGCTGGCGCTCAAGAGCTTGGTCAATACCAGCGGCTGTGTCAGCGCGCCTGGATTGGCGGGATCGGCGGTGCGGGACGCCAGAATGGTCTGCAACGCAGGGTTATTGACCACGAACGGATTGTTCAACGGAACCAAGAGTTCCTTGCCAGGACCGGTGGAACCGCCTGCCGTCTCGTCGCGCGCCTGTGAATCCATGAAGTTAAACTGGGTATAAGCAGACACGTGATCGCCGAGCTTATAGGTAGTGCCTGCAAACACGTTGTACTTGGTCAGCGGCACTTGGATGGCAAAAAACTGACCGAGTCCAACTTGAACCTGCGTGCAGCCGGCACCAATGTTGACGCCCCTTTGCCCGATTCCCTTGTAATTTTGCACGCAGTTGGGCGCCGCCAGGTCGGTAAAGATCGTGCCGTCGGTGTTCACCCCCAGGGATCCGTTATATAGACCCGTGCCGGCGATGGGCGTCGTACCGGGGTAACCCGCCAGCACGCTGTTGACTGCAGCAATGGTCGGCGCAGATCCGAATGTGCCTGCCGGCATAATGCCCTCCGGCGGACGGGCAAGTTGGCGAATGTTGGCGAAGAACGGTCGGTCGGCGCCGTGGACTACACCTCGTTCGGAATACTCGAACGCCAGCACCGAATGACCGCGTCCATCGTCGAAGTTTCCACCAAGCAAGGCGCTCACATGCTCGGTGGCGCCGTCGCCGTGCGTCGTTTCGCCATGCGTCACACTGAGCTCGGCACCGCTAAAGTTGTTTCGCAGCTTGAAGTTCAAGACGCCCGCGATAGCATCGGAACCGTATGTGGAGGAAGCGCCTCCGGTGATGACCTCGACGTTTTCGATCATTGACATGGGAATGGTGTTGAGATCGATCGAACCATTCGGATTCGATGCCATGGTGCGCCGCCCATCGACCAGCACGAGCGCTCGATTGGGTCCAAGACCCCGCAGATCGCCGTATGACTGGCCACCCGCAAACCCGGTTGCGCCCTGTACGTCTCCCACTTCGCTCATGCCTTGAGCGGCGGCAAACTGCGGCATCTCACCGATAGCGCGGTCCAGTGTGGGTTGCCCTGCGGCTTCGATCGTCGACTGATCGATGGTCGCGATAGGACTGTCTGACTCGTAATCCCGCCGGGATATTCTCGAACCGGTCACCACGATTGATTCCAGACCCTCATCCCTGTCGCGCGAGTCCCCCGCCGCAGTGGGAGGCGCCGGCGCCGCGGAAACCGTGGAAAACATCAGTGCCATGGCAACGCTCAGAAGGGCTGATGCGGCCGTGATCGCTCGTTGGATTTTCATTGTGCTCCCCCATCCATAGTTGTTAGACGTCCGAAGCTCAGGCAAGGCCCGGCATCAGTTGCGCCCATCTTGGGCGCCGGCAGCTTTCAGGAAGCTGTCAGGGAAGATGAAATCCTCGAAATAGTCGCTTCGACGCTGCTAACCCAGGCGATGCGCACGCGCAAACCCCGACCATTGAGACCCGCACTCATGCTGATCTCGGCATTCAGGATAGCCGACAGCGATTGCACGATGGCCAACCCCAAGCCGCTGCCGACTCGGCTCTGATCACGGTTCAAGCGATAAAAGCGCGTGAATACCTTGCCCCTTTCGGAGGCCGGGATACCGGGTCCGTCATCTTCGACGTCGACGACAAGTTTGCCGCCGTCATGGAAGAGTCTGATGACGACACTGCCACCTGGTTCGTTGTAGCGAATCGCATTGTCGATGAGATTTGCGAAAATCTCGTGGATCATGATCGGGTTGGCGTGCGTGGGAAACGGCCGCGGTTCTGCCTCGAAATGCAGTTCTACTCCTGCCTCAAGCCCCTGAGTTACATGATTCACGGCGATTTCTTGAATGACCTCACGAAGATCAATGGTCCGCGATTCGTGGACGAGCGCCTGACCGCCGTCCGCCCGCGCGAGTTTCAGTAGCTGAATGAGCAGACGCTGCAGACGATCGGCTGCTTCCTGAATATCCTTGAATGAAGAATGCGCCTCGTGGCTCGGCGGAATCTGGCCACCTAGCACGGCGATGTGTGTACGCAAGATGGTCAGAGGGGTACGCATTTGGTGTGAGGCATCCGCTGTGAATCGGCTCATTGCCTGTTGCAGGCGTTCGGCCTCAAGCGCGCTGGCACGCAAGGTCTCGAGCGCCTGGGCCATGCTCCCGAGTTCGTCCGGACTGCCCGTCGAAGGTACCGCTTCGTCGAACTCGCGGCGGCTCAGACGCGCGATCGCAGCGGTTAATATCTTCATCGGTCGGGCTAACCGGCGCTGCACATGGACAACGGCAAAAGCACCAAACGCGATCACGGAAGTGAGGTCGATTCCAGCGATGAGCAGTATCCGAAATGAGGAAGCGCGAATGGCGTCGGCATGCTGGTTTGCCTCATCTTGGGCCTGTTGCGCGATCGCGAGAATCGAATCGAACGGACGGTCACAAAGCGTGGTCCATTCTGCGCTGGGGACCACTGGGCTCCCGGAGCGGTCAAATCGCTTGACGATAGAGTCCACCTGTGTCTGTGCTTCTTGCGTTTTCGCGTGCGCGAGGCCAACGCGCTCGCGCACCGCCGCTGAAACCCCAGGGCGCAGCAATAAATCGTCAAGTGTTTGCCATGCGAAGGTGTATACCGCTCGAAGTCCAAGCCAGCTATCGAGCTGTGCGGCATCCAAGGGCTGGCTGGTATCCACGTTCGAGCGCAACATCGAACACTGTAGGCCGTAGCGATCACGAATGGTCCACGCTGTGCGCCGGATCTGCACCATTTCGGCGATCACGGGATCGCCCATCCGTACCATATTGCCGACGGCAATCGATGCAATGCTGATGGTGTCGAGCAATCTATGTATCGAATCGCGCCATTCATCGATGGTATGCAAATTGCGGTCCGCCCGGACTCGGGAAGCTTGCGTATCGACGATGGATTGCAGCGCTTTTACATTGTTCCAGGCATTGCCGATAGCCATTGAAAGCTGTGCCCGATTAGGAATGTCGGCCGATTTCAGCGCCTGCAGCGCGGTCACCACTGCTTTGGACGCATCCTCATAAGTTTCGTCGATCACAGGCCGCGGATCTTCTTTTGCGATCAGCGCCGTGCTGTTCTTGGGAACTTGGGCCCGCACGGCGACCAGAGCGTCAAATAGCGTCTTGTCCGTGCTGGTGAGCCGCGCAATACGTCCCGCCAGCGCGTAGTTAGTCCAAGCTTCAACGGCGAGTATCAGTGCGGCGACGAACAGACCGACCATCAAGATGCCCAACGAAGCGATCAGAAACTTGGTAATCGAGGACTTAAACATCGCTCTGCGGTCAAGAGGCCTTCAGCATATATCCCAGTCCACGCATCGTGCAGATCGCCGGTCCATCGGGCTCGAGCTTCCGGCGCAACCGCGCGATATGCACTTCGAGAGCGTTTGGGCCTACCGCATCGTCATAGCTGAAGACCTCGGCGATCAGCCGCTCTTTCGAAACGACTTCGCCGGCTTTGGCGATCAATCGATCGAGCACCGCCCATTCCCGCCGCCGCAACTGCAAGGGCCGGTCGCCCACCGCGGCGGTTGCGTGGGTGCGATCGATGGTCAGGTTGCCGATGACCACCGTCGGGCTGGGATCTCCATGGTCGCGCCGCAATAGCGCGCGCACGCGCGCGCAAAGCTCACTGGCATTAAAGGGTTTCAACAAGTAGTCGTCCGCTCCAAGGTCGAGTCCCTTGACGCGGTCGGATACTTGATCTCGCGCGGTCAGCACTAAAATGGGCGTCTTACAGCCGCGCGCGCGCAACTTCTTGATCACTTCGAATCCTGATATGCCCGGCAATCCGATGTCCAAGATGACCAAGGTGCAGGGTTCTGAGTCGATCAGAAAAAGCGCGGTTTCGCCGTCCTTGGCACAGTCGGCGGCGTGACCCGCCCCCTTCAGGAGTGCAATGATTCCGCGCGAAAGTGCAGGATCGTCCTCCACCAACAGGATTCGAGCCATATTCTACCCCCGTTTACCCGTTGATTCTTTTCGCGCGCCAGGTTCCGGCGCACCAACATACCAGGAACCCCCAAGAGCATCCAGGAACGCGGGCAGCCATGCCCGGCAAGCCCACTGAAGCATTCGTCGAGCCCGCGCGCGTGGCTTCGCTAGCCTCCGTTCAATGTACCGGCCAAAGACGATTTAAGGCGACAAAATGTTGTACATTCCGCTTGTTCTAATCGCGGGCGGGGGAGCTGCTAATGTCTGCATCGTCGCGTCGAAGCTTTTTAGCCGCAGGGGCTGGCTTCCTGGTCAGTAGTTCGATCCGCGCTGCGCAGGCGCGACCATTCTTTGAGCGTACCGGACTTCCGCTGGGGCTGCAGCTTTATACGGTGCGCGAGGATCTTAAAAAAGATTTCGACGGAACTCTGGGCGCGATTTCGCACATCGGCTTTCGAACCGTGGAACTCGCCGGATTTTTCGATCGCAGCCCGCAAGACTGGCGCGAGGCCCTTGATCGCGCGGGCTTGCGAAGTCCTTCGGCGCATATTCCCGCGCGTTCGTCCGGTCCGGAGCCGAGCCTTAGCGGTGATTTGGCAGCCCTAGCCGATCAAGCTCACACCATTGGCATTGGCACCCTAGTGTGTCCCCTGATCAACATACCGGAGCGCTTTGAACTCAAGCCGACGCCGGGAGAAACATTCGGCGACATGCTGGCGCGGATTGCGGCCGTAATGACGGTCGATGATTGGAAGTCGAACGCCGATTTCCTCAACGCGAAAGGTGCCGCGCTTAAACGCTTGGGTCTACACCTTGCCTATCATAACCACAATTTCGAATTCGCCCCTTTGGCCGGTAGCACCGGCTTCGATTTGCTGTTACGAGACACCGATCCCGCTGTGGTGAGCTTCGAGATGGATGCGGGCTGGGTGGTGGCGGCGGGCGCCGATCCTGGGGCGTTGCTGAAGAGATATCCGAACCGGTTTACTGCCATGCATGTGAAGGACATTAAAGCCAGCACTCGCCCGAATTTCGGTTTGCAGCAGATTCCTTGCGAAGTGGGCCGCGGCATGATCGACTGGAAGACATTGCTGCCAGCCGCTTATGGCGCAGGCGTGCGTCAGTTTTACGTCGAGCAGGAACCGCCATTTGCCAATCCTCCGCTCGAGGCGGTTGGCATCAGTTTCAATTACCTCCACACGCTCTTGGCATAGCTGCGATGCCAAGCAAGTCGGTGGGCGCGATTCGAATCGGCATTGGCGGTTGGACATACGAGCCCTGGCGCGGGCTGTTTTATCCGAGCGACCTTGCTCAAAAACGTGAACTCGAATATGCCAGCCGCCAGCTCACATCCATCGAAATCAACGGCACGTACTACGGGTCTCAGAAGCCCGCGAGTTTCGCCAAATGGCACGATGAAACGCCGGATAATTTCGTGTTTTCCCTCAAGGCGCCGCGCTATGCGATGAATCGCAAGGTACTGGCGGAGGCCGGCACCAGCATCACCCGATTCTTCGCGAGCGGCGTAACTGAACTCAAAAACAAACTGGGCCCCATCAATTGGCAATTCTTGCCCACCAAAAAGTTCGAGCCGGCGGACTTCGAATCGTTCTTGAAGCTTCTGCCGCGCGAGGCGGCCGGGCGCGAGTTGCGTCATGTGGTCGAGGTTCGACACGAGAGTTTCCGCACACCGGATTTTCTAGCGCTGGCGCGCGCATACGGAGTTGGCATTGTGATAGCCGGCGACTCCGCGTATCCGCAAATCGCAGACCTCACGGCGCCCTTCATCTACGCCCGCATTATGGGAACCAAGTCGGCCGAGGAGTCAGGTTATCCAGTTGCCACGCTCAAAGTGTGGGTCGAGCGGGCGCGCGCGTGGGCATCGGGAGATACACCTGTGGGTCTCAATTATGTTGAGGCGCCCGTCCCTGACGGCAAGGCGCGCGACGTCTATCTGTATGTCATCAGCGGTCACAAAGCGCTCAATCCAGCCGCCGCAGTGTCCCTGATACGCGCTCTTTAGGATGTTCATTCTTTAATGCGCACGGGGATATCGACGTAGCTGTCGCTGAACCAGCGGACTTTCAGCGGAACTTTGCCATCGGCGATCGATTCTTCGCTCACATCGCCGCCCGTGCCGTAGTTAATCTCGCGGTCCGGCCGCTTATTAATTCCTAGCACCATCACCAGCCGGCTGCCGGGCTGCAATTGACGGCTGGTCATCCGCTCGCTCTTGAATGTCAACTCCTGGCGTTCACCCGCCTTGAGAAGGTGCCGGTGCGCGCGGTCGCGCGCGTAACTCGCACGGAATTCGTACGTCGGGCTGAACAAGCGAATGTAGTCGCCACTGGGCAGGAGCTCATACAGCGTGATACTCAGGTCCAAATCCATCTTGTTCAAGCTCAAGTCCAGTCGACCTGAGAACAAGCCGCTAAATTCGGTGGTCTTGGTGAGAGGATCGCTGACGAATATGGAACCGTGGCGTGGCGCCAGGCTTTTGCTGATGAAATCCGACGAAGGCGTCCACGCCGCATCGGAGCGGTCAACGAGACTCACGGTCTGCAGCACGAAGGCGTCATTGCTCCTTTTGCGTTCCGCGAGTCGATGATCCGAGCCCGCGGCCGACGCCTCGAGATAAAATCGCAACGGCTTTCCCGCCATGGCATCCAGCGAGTCCGCGTGCTGCCAGCTGTTCGCACCCATCGTCTGATAGTTAACATTATCGGCAACTAACGCCGGTGTAGCGGCGCCTTTGAAGACATGATCAAACCACTCAATACGCAGTTCGCGAAAATCGACGAGCGCAGCGGAGTCGACTTGGTAGTCATGGACGCTCGTGGAAAGTCCGCGCTGCATCATGCCCTCATCGTACGGACCGATCAGCAACTTATCATCGGCGTGCGGATTGAAGCGATGATGCTGGGTGAACAGGTACAGGTCTGCGGGCTCGTTGGCAGCAAAGTATCCGGTCATCGTGAGAATCGGAATGTCGATTCGACCGAACTGTTCCCGATAGGGGACCAACCGCTGCCAGAAGCGATCGTAACTCGGATGGTTCAGCCATCGAATAAAGATCGGGTTGTGCTTCCCGTAAATACGTCCCACATCGCGATACCGTCGTCCACTCCGGTACCATTTCTCATCAAGTATGCGCATCCTCGCCGCATCATCGTTTTCTTCGGCAGCTGGAGTGTCAGAGGTCATTTCCAGCGACCACAGGTAAGCCGAGTTCTTGAATATATTTCCTTCCATCGGCATGTCGACGCCCGGCACCATCGACATCGAGGTGGCAATGGCTTTAAGCGCGGGCGACCGGCCTTTCGCCGCAGCCCAAGCCATATAGCCGCCATAACCTTCGCCGTAAATTCCGACGCGGCCATCGCTCCACGGCTGCTTGGCGATCCAATCGATCACCGCACGCGCATCCTCGCCCTCCTTCTGGAAGGGAACGATGGCATGCGGATTCTCCTTGCCGCGGACATACGCAACCACACCCACAAACCCATGGGCGGCGCAATCTTTCGCGTAACTCTGCAAATCGTCCAGCCTAAACTCGAGCAATGCGGGTATGGGCTGGGCAAGGCCGTTAGGTCGAATCACCACCGCCGCGATAGTGCTGCCGTCGCGAGTGGGGATTTGGACTTCGCTGCTGGCGTAGCGTCGATGATCTTCTTCTGCATTGAGCAGGACCACCAAGGGACCGAAGGTTCGAAAAGCATCATACCAATCAAATTTCCATATCAGCTCTACCGCGTCTGCTTCGTCAATGCTGTCTTGCGTGCGCTGCCGATCAAATGCCTTTTGCAGAGCGTCTTGATACAAAGCGGGGGCTGTGCCCAACCACTGCGTTATCAGATAGGCATCGTGATCGTCGAGGCGCCGAATCGTTTCGCGGAATGAATTGGTGAAGGCTTCGGCAAAGGTCAGGTGATTTTGTGCCTCCAGTGCCCTCGCATGCGTATAAATGTCGTAGATCAACGCGAGTCCGACGGGATGCCCAAAATCCGTTTTGCGCCGACGCTCGCGCAACGATTGCCTGGAAATATCCGCCGCGGCGAAGTCGCCGACGGCCATTTGCAGCGCGGACAAGTTGGCGAGATACCTTTCAGGATCAGAGTCCTGATAGACCGGAATGAGACGTGCTGCCAGGTCGCTAATGGCGGCCGCCGCCGCCGCATCCGATGCCCTTGCCGGCGGCCGAAAATCAAACTCCGTCGCGGCCCATGCCAGCGTCGTGAGCACGAAGAGCAATAGAACTCTCTTCGCGCCCTGCAGCGTCCTCCCCGCTGCGCGCTTCATCGAGGCCGCCGTCACGAGGGATTTCTCGTTTGCGATTGTTCGCTTGCAGCGGGCGCTCTGGGCACTTTGACGAGATGCAGGGTCTTCGAAAACAGGGCGTGCGCCTCCCCTGGGCCGCCGATGTGAATGATCGCGGTCCGCTGCAGCTCGTTGGTGAACACATCGATTACCAGCTCGAGGACGTCATCGTCGAGGGAACCCAATGTGCCGTCAATGAGTACCCACGCCGGCATTTGAATCAACATGCGTGCGAACACCAGGCACAGTTGCTCGTCCTGGCTCAATTCCCTGTCCCATCGTCGGGTTTCATCGAGCAGTGGCGCAAGCCGTTCAAGTCCGAGACGAAACAGCGCTCGCGTAAAAGCGACTGCGCTGAAGCTGTCCGCCTTCAATGGATAAGCGAGAACTTCTCTCAAGCTACCGCGAGGCAAATACGGCGTGCCGCGCGGCAGGTAGAAAATCTGTTCGCCGCGCGGCCGGGTGATGACGCCCCCGCCCCATGGCCAAAGGCCTGCTATAGAGCGGAAAAGCTGCGTCTTGCCCGTTCCCGGCGCGCCCAAGATCAGAACGCGTGCACCTGCCTCCACCACCGCTTCAGGTTCCTTGAGCCTGTCTGCGTGGGCAGCGGAGAGGCTTTCCAGATTTTCCAGCTTGATTGTGCCCGGTTCACCCTGCGCATAAACGATGCGGCTTTCGAATCCGCGAGGCTCGTGGGTGGTGATGACGGCGTGGCGGAAACTGGCCACGCGAAGCAGCGTTGCCCGCCAGTCCGCGATGACACTGAAGTTGTCGATAAACCATCGCAGCGAGGATTGAGCCTGGGTGAAGGCGCCGGCCGCCATCATGAGGCCACCGAATGAAACCTTGCCCGTGAAATAAAGCGGCGCGGCAACCAGGGTCGGTGCAACGATCGTGATCCAGCCGAAGCCTGAGGTAACCCAGGTGAGATTCGTGTGCCCCCAGACGATGCGCCGCGTCGCCCGAAGCACGTCGCTCAGATGACCCTCGATCCGGTGTCGTTCGTCTGCCTCGCCCTCAGCCAATGAAATGTCATCAACATGCTCATTGACCCGCACCAGCGAGAATCGCAGGTTGGCCTCTCGCGCGTAGCGCTCGGCGTTGCGGTTAATGAGGTTTCGCCCCACCCAATAGCTCAGCAGCGAACCGGCGCTCGCATAAACAATAGCCGCCCACAACATGAAACCCGGTATGGGGTGATCAACGCCTCCTAGACGCAGCGCAAAATCGGCCGAAAGGCCCCAAAGCACGCCGGCAAACGTCCCAAACAAGATCGAGGCCTGCA
Source organism: Steroidobacteraceae bacterium (assembly GCA_036401515.1). GTDB lineage: Bacteria > Pseudomonadota > Gammaproteobacteria > Steroidobacterales > Steroidobacteraceae > Bog-1198. The sequence continues at coordinate 19,501 of DASWUU010000301.1, read as the reverse complement.
CCAGGCCTATTCCAAGATTCGCAGACAGCTCGCAAAGCTTGCGGGCATCCTCGGTCATGCGTTGATCCGGATTGACGCCCATGGTGCCTGAATTGGCCAGCCAGAAAGCGCGCCGAGGGAATAACCAGTCTTTGAGGAGACTTCTCACCAGGCCATCGCGCAGTTTCACCTGCAGTGTTTCTGCAAGCCACAGCTGCAGCACATTGAGGGCAAGAAGGAATCCCGCGATGACAAAAAACACGCCCAGTTCGTATAAAAAATCCCGCAAATCTCGCCGCGACAGTGCGTCGAAGAACGGCTTATTCCAGCGGTTGAGGCGAATTTGCCCATAAGCAGTGACTACGATGACGATCAGGATAATGGCCATCAAAATGACCAGACTCTTGCCGGCCGGCGAGCTTGCAATCGCGCGACTTACCAATCCTAGCTGGCGCAGGAAGCCTAACTGGGTAGCTTTGACGTCCGAGGCTGGGTTGGCGATGTTGGTTTTGGTGTCGGACACTAAAGTCAGCGTTCTACTATGGAGCTATACCGGCCTAGTCTCGAAACAACTCAGCGTTGCGGTGCGCTTCCCGCACAAGGAGCGCACGGTCGATCCGCCGTAACGTGATGTTGATCCGGCCGCCTTCGGGGAAACCGACAGCTTTGAGCAAACTTGACGTACCGGGCCGAATCTTTTCGACGCCGTGGTAAATCAATCTGGACTGTTCTCCGAACCAGATAACATCGCCGCTGCGCAGTTCGAGGCGACGTAGCGATGATCTGCGCGATTCCGTTCCAAAGGCGAATATCGCATCGTCGCCGAGCGATACGGATAGCACCGGGGCTGCCAGGCTGGCATCGCCCTTGTCCTGATGCAGCCCAAGCTTGGCCCCCGCATCGTAAAAATTGACGAGGCACAAGTTGGCGGGCTCCTTCTCCCCGGTGGTGTCGGTCCAGATCGTCAGTAGTTTGGGTGGAATGGCGGGCCAGCGTACTCCGGTGACCGGGTGGGTTTGCTGATAGCGATATCCCTTTTCACGATCCGTGACCCAGCCGAAGTCACCTGCGTTGCTCGTACGCACGCTTAAAGGGGCGCCGGTGCGGGGCATCTTTTGTTCAAACAGAGGGGCTTCAGTGAGGATGTCCTGGACGTCCGAAAGCAGCGCCGACTGCGCGGCGGCACTGAGATATCCTGGATTGAAGTGAAAACCAGCGGGCAGCGGCTGCTCTTCCTCCGGCAGCAGCGCTTGCTGGTAGCAATTTGGTGACCGCTTCGGCATAGCGACAGTATGTCATGCAGCGTATCGCAACACCTCAAGTGGGGCGAGAGGTCACGCCGCCAGCCTGTAGGAAATCCCCGACGGACAGTTGAGCAGTTCCCTCTTGCCGCATCGTAACGGGAGGAGCAAATATCGCGCTGAAGGGATATCCCGCAACAACAAGGAAAATCCAATCATGTCGCGAGTGCTCATTGCCGATGATCATGCCGTCGTCAGGGCCGGGTACAAACAGTTTTTGGAGGCCGAAGCAGGCATCACTGCCATCGGCGAAACTGCCAGCGGTAACGAAACGTTGGACCAATTGCGTCGCAGCGAGTGGGACTTATTGCTAATGGATATCCATATGCCAGACCGCAGCGGGCTGGATATATTAAGGCACGTCACCAGCGGATATCCTAAATTACGGGTGTTGATCATGAGCGGATTGCCCGAGGCTCAATATGCCCGTAATGTGCTTAGAGCCGGCGCCAGTGGATACCTTTCCAAGGGTGGATCGCCGGAGGAGCTGTTGAAAGCCGTGCGCACGGTGCTCGTTGGCCGGCGCTACGTGAGCGCCGCACTTGCCGAATCCATGGCAGCAGATCTAGAAGGCTCGCACGATCAGCAACAACCTCTTCACGAGCGATTGTCCGTGAGGGAATTCCAGATATTCGGCAAACTGGCTGCTGGAGCCGGCGTGGGTGATATTGCCGAGGAATTGAGCTTGAGCGTCAAAACAGTAAGCACTTACCGATCGCGGATCTTGGAAAAAATGAGTTTCAAAAGCAATGCCGACATGACTGCCTACGCATTGCGCAACGGCCTTATACTGTAGCCGAATCGGGGGAAATCATGTCTCACAAAACGAGCGATCCGTCGAGTGGCAAGTCCGATAAAAAACTGAAGGAGGATGGGATTACCAATCCCAAAGACGGACGTGGTCCTCTACGTAGGTCTGACGATTCCTCCACCAAGCTGCCGCAGCAGACAGGCGCCAAGCCTCCGCCTAGTCACTAATCCGGTCCAGCGCCTGCTTGTTGCGCTATCCAGCGCTCGGGCTACTGTCGAACTGTCGAAATTCGTCATTGTCGGATTCGCCGGCGTCGGAGTCGTACTGTTTCTGCAGTTGCTTCGCTTGCTTGCGCAACTCTCGGCTCTCCAGCCGGAGCATGTATTTATGCGCACCGCTCTCCGCCTCCTCGAGCGCTTGCGCTTCGCAGTCTCGCGAAGTCGCCCTGAGGTTAAGTGATTTAATCTCGCTCCTTACCCCTTCGGCCGGATCGGCGTCGTTGGCGACGTCGCCATCGAAAAATCCGTTGGCGTCCAATTCGGCGTCATCCACGACAATTTGCGATTCCATGATCGGGTCGCCGAGGTCCTTGATGGTTTCCAACGTCGCCCGACGTGTCGAGCCAGAGCTCGCGTCTTTCCCGGCATTCCAACCGGTGAAGCAGTAAACATAGACATCTGCCATCGGTACCTCCGCTTAGGGTCGATCCCCCAAAGCGCAAGTGTAACTTCTACATCCGACCCGTCTGTGCGGTCGCGTACACAGAGACATTATTATCTGCAGTTCACACTGCAATTTTTCCAGTTTTTTCAAAGAGTTACATCTCATTGTTTGAGTGGTATGACTCGTGCGACCGCGGAACGCGACACCCATCCGGTCTGGCCCGAGCGAGTTTTTATGAGCAAGAATCCCTCGTGTTCCGCGTTAATTCTTACTGTCTCGGCCGCCGGCAATACGAATAACGAGTCGCCCATGGGAACCGGCGATACGCGGACCGGCGTGGCTGCCCCAATCACAACCCCCTCGTGCAGAGTCGGCCATAGTGCGATGCCATTACACACGGTGAGGGCCAGCATCGGCACGCCGACGGCGAAGGCGGCGCGGCGTTTCCACGCGCGACCTTGAGATAACTGCCCGGCCAGGACGCTCAAACCCACGAGCAGAAGACCGACGATTCCGATCCATGACACTGCGAACGGACTGAGGGTTCGCGCTACCCGATCGAATGCACTTCGCGACGGGTCGGGCACATGCGAGGCCGCGCGAACGTATTTCAGATTCGCCTCGATGTCGGGGTCGTTCGGCGAGAGCAGGCTTGCCCGCTCGTAGTTCAGCACGGCCATGCCTAATTTGCCTTGACGCGCATAAGAATTCGCCAGGTTATAAAGATTTGCTGGCGAATATCCGTCCTCATTCGTCTGCGAATGAATCGTCCCGCTCGACAGAGCGAGGCTCAAACCTAAGGTTACCCATGTGAGTCTCCCGTTCATACGGCCTCTGCAGCCACTTCGCGTCGCACTACCCGCATCCATCGTCCAAAATCGGTGGCATTCAAGTCGTGGCCGGAATACTTCGATTCATCCGCGAGCGCGAAAATTCGGCCAATATCATCATCGCCTAGCCGATCCTGCACCTCGGCCGTGGTTATCTGGTCCGAGGGCACCTGCCATCGAGTGGCCAGGAGTTCCTGCAAAGCCTCGCGTGCGCTATTGAAAAATTCGCTCGCATTGCGCATCCGGGCGGCTGCCTCCATTTGCGCGAGAGCGCGTTGAGCCGCACGCGAGGCGACACGATTTCGTCCGGACAACCGACCTGCAGAACTCCTTCGCCGTCGGATAGCAATGCATCCTGCAGCGAATGCCAGCGCCAGCAGGGACGGGCCGGCCAAAAATCTCGGCTGGAGATAAAGCGGGGTCAGGGAACGCGCCAGTCCCCCGCCGGCGGCGTGGTCCGGCTTGAGGCCCTGGGTAAATTCATTCACGGTTGATGAGACGCTGTCACCGGCCGGGGGGGCCGCGAGTGTACTGTCGGCCAGCGATGGAGAAATTGTGACCTGAGGCGGTTCGCTATGAACCGTCTCGTAGCGACGCGCGTTCGGATCGAAGTAACTGAAGGTGAGCACAGGAAGAGCTTGTACCCCGGGCTTCGATGCAATGATGGGTTGCTCGAAAATCTTCTCGCCTTTGTGTCCTATAGGATCGTTGCTGTTGAAGGTGGATTTCGGCGGGTAGGTCCTCCACTCATCGACACGCTGCAGCATGGCGCTATCCACCCGATCAAAATTGCCGGAGCCGGTCACGCGCATGCGCAAGGTCAAAGGCTCCCCCACCTCGCCTCTTACCGGAGAAATATCGCTATCAATGGCAAACGAACCAATCGCCCCGTGAAAATCGGCCGGCCGCCCCTCCGCAGGGAGTTCCAAGACCTTCAGCTCCTGGCCCGGACTTTCTACATTGATGTCCTTGGGAACACTACTGCCGAAAAAATTCTGCCAAAAAGGATCGCCGAATTGATCGTCCAGCGCAGACTGGCGCCGCGATCGGGTTCTAATCTTGACGGTAAGCGGCACTTCCGCCACCAATGGAAAAGTACCCGGTTTGACCACCGACAAAATGCTGCGCCACGTGAGCAACACGAACGGCTGTCCGTCGATCAGCTTTTCGCTGCGCTCGGGTTGGTGCGATAGATTGTTGAGCGTGAAGTTCTCGCCCGTCAGCTTCGGTAGGCCGTTAAGCGAGGTGACAAAGCCGGAACGCATTCCCACCTCCATTTCAACCGGAATGCTTTCCCCGACATACACTTCCCGTTTTGGCACGGTCAATCGTAGATACGCTGAACCATCTTCCGTCAGATGGATACCTTTAGGTACTGACGCACCTGACAGTATCGGCGGAGGAGTGGCCGGCTTAGGTGCATTCGAGGCAGACGCGCCGGGGCTGCCGGGTGGAGGATTGACTTGAAGGACGAGTGGCTGGGTTTTTGGCGTGACCCCTGGGATCGTAAAGATCCCGGCGAGCTGCGGCGTGACTTTCACCACAATGGATGACGAGGGGATCATCGTGCCATTAATGATCTCCATTTGTCGGGTGCGGCCGATGACCTCAAATGTCAGACCCGCCACCACCGGCATGCTGACGGGGGAAGTGCCATCGCCCAAATTAGTAATCGTAAACTTCGCGGATTCGCCCAGAGTAATTTGCGACGGCTGAATCGTGGCATAGACGAGCTGCTCATCGGCCACCACCTCTGATGCCAGCAGCATTCCGATCCAGAGGATCGGCCAGCCGCAGTTGCGGTTCGCGCGCATCACCAATTCTTAAAGGGTTTTTCTGGGGGCCGAACCCCGGCGCGTTGCGCCACCGGCACGCCTAGAGAATGACGCTCATCCCCCTTGACAGAGTCCAGGAGTTCGCGCGCCTCCTCGCGAGTCATTTGCCCGGGAATTCGCTGGTTATCGGCCTCCTGCTCACCCGCCCCTGAAGGCTGGGACTCCCCGGCGTTCGGAGTTGCCGGCGCTCCCCCGGGATTCTGCGGGGCCTGCTCCCCCTTTGCGGGATCAGCGGGTGGCTCAGCGCCGCTGCGCTGCCCTGAACCGTCTTTTGGATCAGGCTTCTGCTGTCCGCCGCCCTTGTCCTGATTTTGGCTCTGCTGCTGGTTTTGAGTTTGCGGCTTATCTTGATTCTGCTGATTCTGGTTCTGTTGCTGATTCTGGTTCTGTTGCTGGTTTTGGTTCTGTTGCTGGTTTTGGTTCTGCTTATCCTTGTCGGACTGCTGATTTTGATTCTGCTTTTTATTCTGTTGGTTGTTCTGGTTTTGCTGCTGCTGGAGCGCGTCGATTTTGCGCTTTACCAGATCCCGGTTGTATTTGCTGTCTGAATCGTCGGCGCGCAGCTGCAGCGCCGTATCGTACGCCTTCACAGCATCATTCCATTTTTGCAACGTCTCCTGAGGCGACGTCTGCTCTGTTTTCTGTCCGGCGCGATATAGGGTGTTGCCCAAATTGTAGTAAGCATCTTGCTGCACGGCCAAGCGCGTCGAGTCGCTTGACGGCGCGTGCGTAATCGATTGCTGGAACGATTGTGCAGCTTGCGGAAATTGACCCGCCCGGTACGCGGCAGTGCCAGCGTTGTATTCCAATACCGGCTTTTCTGGGTCGAGACTGCCCGCGGAATTCGGTGCCGTGGCGCTCTGCTCATTCGCGCCGGCCGCATGCGAACCTTGCATCTGAGAATTCACTACGACGATCGCGCCGCAAAGAAGCGAAGCGAAAGACATTGTGCTAGCCGATTTTTGCTTGCTGCCTCGCCGACGCGTTCCGAAAAGAAGGCTAGCTAGCAACAATCCTAGCGAGGCGCTCAAGGGCCATTGATATCGCTCGGTGTAAATTTTCTGCTGTCGAGAGGCTAGATCGTGTTTTGCAATCGGACCAAGAACAGTCTTAAAGATAGAGTCCAAACCTTCCCCTTGCGTGCCCAGCGGGGCATAGAATCCGCCCGTGGCCGCTGCAATGGCTTTTAGCGCCGACTCATCGAGCCGCGATTTGACGAACGCACCAGTCTCGTCCTGCACGAATCCGCCGCCTTGCGCTTGTGGGATGGGTATCAAATCTCCGGCTGCTGTCCCCACCCCCACCGTAAATATCTTCAGCCCCTCGGATGCCGCCGCCGCTCGCGCCACATCGAGCGCGCTGCCTTCGAGATCCTCGCCGTCAGTCACGAGAATCAGAATTTTATCGCTGGTAGGACGCCGGCGCAGCGCCACCTGCGCCGCTTCGATGGCGCTTGATATATTCGTGCCTCCCCGCGGAATGGTGTTGGTATCGATTGCATTGAGAGATTCGTGAAAGGCTCCATAATCGAGCGTGATGGGACACGCCAGGAATGCCGTGCCGGCGAAAGCTACAATGCCCACCGCATCGCCATCCAGTTGTTTGGCGAAATCATCGATTGCTAGCTTCGCGCGCGTCAGCCGATTTGGCTTTACATCCGGCGTCAGCATGCTGCGCGATGTATCGATCGCGAAAATGACTTCGTTTCCGCGGCGGCTGACTTCTTCCCATCGGAATCCCAGTAAAGGTCCCGCTAGGGCGACAAACAGGCAAATCATGGCGGCAAGAAACAGCACTCGCTGCGCGCGACGCTTTCCGGGCGATATCGATCGGGTAAGTTGGTCGCGCAGGTGCGCCGAGACGAACTTTGCAAGCGCAGCGTGCTGGCGGGAGTCATACGTGCGCCACAACCACATGAGAAGGAGCGCAGCGAGTAGTGCCGCGGGCAGCCACCACGCATGGCTGAATCTCATGGCAGCCTCCGCAGCCGGGTATGCTGCAGTATCAAACTGAGCCCAAGAATCGCCAGCGCGGGTATGAGTACCCAGGGGTACAGCTCTTCGGTGCGCTCAAACTTTTGCACCGTCTGCGCGCTTTTCTCAAACCGGTTGATTTGCTCGTAGATCTTTTGCAAGGAATCGGTATCCGTCGCGCGGTAAAATTTTCCGCCCGTCTCTTCCGCCACCGCCTGCAAAGTCTTCTCATCCACATCCACTTTGGCCATGATCAGGCGGGCATTTCCGGCTGCATCACGAACCGGGATGGGCGCATCGCCACGCACGCCTACTCCCACCGTGTATATTTTAACTCCCATCGCTTTCGCCGCCTCCGCCGCCGCCAAAGGCTGGATTTTTCCGGTGTTGTTCACACCGTCGGTCAGCAAGATCACCACCTTTGACTTCGCCGTTGTCAAGCGCAAGCGATTGACGCTAGCGGCAATCGCTGAGCCGATTGCAGTTCCATCGTCGGCCGCCCCGACAGTGACGCGGTCCAAGTTCTGCTGCAGCCAGTCATGGTCCAGCGTGATCGGGCTGACCAGGTAAGGCGCCCCAGCGAAGGCAATGAGCCCGATGCGATCGTCGGGACGTTGGTCGATGAATTTCGAAACAACCGACTTGACCACTTCGATCCGATTGACGCGTTGATGGTCAATCAGAAAGTCCAGTGCCTGCATTGAGCCGGAAACGTCCAGGTCGAGCACAATGTCGATGCCGTTCGATGTGACTTCAGTGCGGCTATGCTCGCGTTGCGGACGAGCGAGCCCGAGGATCATCAAAGCGCCGGCCAGAAGCGGCAATGCCCACGCCAGGGCCCCGATGCGGCTGCGGCTGGCGCGAGCCACGTTGCGCACGAGGCTGACATCGGAATATTCGATGGCGGCGACAGGGCCTCGTCGGCCACGCCATAGCATGACGATCAGCACGAGCGAGAACGCCCAAAACCATTCAGGATAAAGGAAGCGGATCACGTGCCTCCTTTGCAGTAGATACTTCCTCCGTTTTCACCGTCGCCAGCACAAACGTACGCGCACTGTTATGGAGTGACTCCATGCTTTGAGCGGCAAGTGACATGGCCGCAAACTTTACGAGGTCGCACTGCTGTAGGAAATCACTCAGCAAGGACTGATGGCGAGCAAGTGAGGGCACCGGGAATTCGATCAGGTCGCGAAGAAACTCCTCGGTGGTTCGGCGCGTGACTGCCACATCGAACCTCTGCTCGATGTAATTTCGCACCACATCCGATACCGCGGTGGAGAACTCGCGCGCCCTCGAGGGCTGCATAAGGGCGCGGATGTCCTCGAGCCGTTGCAGCGCCACTTCGTATGGCAGCCAGATTCGAATGCGCTGATTGCGGCGCCGGCGCCAGTAAAGATAGATGCTCAAGGCGAGCACCCCCACGCCCGCCCCGAGAGCGGCCACTATCCAGCCGGGTAGCACGCTTCTGGGCCCGCGGATATCGCGAATATCCTCGTCCGAATTGGAGGACTTGGTTGCGGCGGCCGGCACATCCGGCGTCGCGGGGGTCGCGGAATATGGCGAGGCGCACAGTCCAGCGGCGAGGAATAAGCTCATGGCGCCCGCCGCTATTGCCGCGCGCGCGCCGGCAACCCGTATCTTCATAGTCGCCTGCGCACCCGAGTCTTGAAGAACCTCTGCAGGGCAGGCATGTAGGGTGCATCGGTCTGCAATTGCAGGGTATCAATGCCCTCCGAGCGGAAATCGTTCACCAGCCGGCGGTCCCGCTCAGATGATTGTTCTTTGAAGCGCTTGCGAATGGTAGCGCTCGCAGTATCGAGCTCTATGATCTCGCCGCTTTCAGCATCTTCCAGTGCAACGATGCCCACATCAGGCAGCTCCTTTTCGCGGGCATCCTGCACGTGTACGGCGATAAGATCGTGGCGGCGATTTGTGCGGCGCATAGCGCGCCGCAAGGCGGCTCGAGCAGCAACCGGGTCGGCGGCTGTCTCGAAATCTGAAATAAGAAACACGACCGCACGCCGATGCAGAAGCCGATTGGCTACATCCAGTGCCTTGACCGTGTCCGTGCCGATAGCCACGGGGGCGTGATAGAGAATGTCTCTCACAACGCGCAGTACGTGGCGACGGCCCTTTTTTGGCGGCAAATAACGTTCTATCCTATCGGTGTAAAGCAATAGGCCGACTTTATCGCTGTTGCGAATAGCGGAAAACGCCAAAACGCTGGCGAGTTCTGCGGCCAGATCACGCTTACTTGCCAAGCCAGACCCAAAATTTCCAGAAGCGCTGATGTCCACCAGCAAAAAAATCGTCAGCTCTCGTTCTTCGGTGAATTTCTTTACGAAAGGTCTGCCTGCCCGCGCAGTGACATTCCAATCGATGGTGCGCACCTCATCGCCCGGGCTGTACTCTCGCACCTCATCGAAATCCATTCCGCGGCCCTTGAACACCGAATGATAAGACCCCGCAAGACTGTCGTTCACCATGCGGCGCGTGCGGATTTCCAGTTGCCGCATGCCGCTCATGATGACCTTATTCGACGTGCCGGCCTCTCGCACCATCAAGGCACCGGCAGTGCATTAAGAATTTTTTCTATGACATTCTCCGAGGTTATGTTTTCGGCTTCCGCTTCGTAAGTCACCGAAACACGGTGGCGCAATACGTCAAGGGCGATCGATTTAACATCCTGCGGCACCACGAAGTGGCGGCCATTCAAGAAGGCCATGGCGCGAGCGCCCAGGGTCAATGCAATCGTCGCCCGCGGCGAGGCGCCGATCTGAATGTAGCCGTTCAAATTCAACGACGCCGCGATGGGCGGGCGAGTGGCGAGCACCAGGTCAACGATGTAATCGCGTATTTTGTCATCGACATAGAGCGTATTCACGACGTGGCGGGCCTCGACGATTTGCGCCGCGCTGACCACCGCCCTGGGAACGAGCACCGCGTCCGTCGTGGCCATCGCGTCGAGAATGGCGCGCTCGTCTGAACGATTTGGATATGTGACGATCACCTTCATCATGAATCTATCGATTTGCGCTTCGGGGAGCGGATATGTCCCCTCTTGTTCCAACGGATTCTGAGTCGCCAATACCAGGAATGGAGTGGGCAGCTTATAAGTCTCATCGCCAATCGTGACTTGCCGTTCCTGCATGGCTTCCAGTAGCGCACTCTGCACCTTTGCCGGCGCTCGATTGATCTCGTCAGCAAGAATCAAGTTGCTGAAGATGGGCCCATGTTTCGTTCTGAAGGCGCCATCTTGCGGATTGTAAATCATGGTTCCGACGATGTCCGCAGGAAGCATATCCGGCGTGAATTGCAATCGCTTGAAGTTCAATGCGATGCAGCTGGCCAGGGTCTTCAGCGCGAGCGTCTTCGCCAAGCCGGGCACGCCCTCCAACAACACGTGCCCATTCGTGAGCAGCGCAACCAACAATCTATCGAGCAGGTGCTTTTGCCCTACGATGACGCGGGACATCTCCTGTTGAAGCGGTTTTATCCAGGCTGAACTCGCGGTTACCGTCTCGCGCGCGGCCCGCATCGCGGGGTCGGCGGGCGCCGGTATTTCGCGCGGTACCGGGGTGGGCTGATACCTCGCGTTCTGCTCGGAGAGCGAGGGGGCAGCTTTCTGATTCATGCACTATCCTTTTGACAAAATTCCGAAACGTCGGGCGAGCCACTGCGTACCGATACCTTCGGAACTCGCGAATGAGGCCTTTGAACTTGGGACGGCTCTTCAGTTCCCCGCACGCCCGTTATTAGAATTCTCCGTACCCTCGTGCCATGGCGGCGGCAAAAATAGGCAGAAGAATGAACAGCGCCAGTTCCAGGTGCAGATACCGTCGGACTGTCTTGATGTCCGCCTCGGTCGGCAAAGTCGCCAATTTTCGCCAGCGAATGAAGGCTATGGTTGGCGGCACGGACAATAGCCCGATAAGCGCGAAACTGCCGATTTTGGCCCAAAAAAAAGCGTTATGTGAGTAATACGCCCAGCCTTTAGCAGCAAAGATTGCCCGACAAAAACCAATCACGATGATCATAGCTGCCAAAGCGCCGTACCACAGATCCATCGAAGCCAGGCGCTGCACGGTGGCGGCGCTGATACCGGACTGCAAGGCCCAAAACTCAGCAAATAGAATCCCGAAAATCCCGAAAATCAGCAGGTGATGGGCTATGGCCAGGGTTAGGTCGAGCATAAAGTTGTCCTTGGGCAGCAATTTACAGCAAAAACAATAATCCCCCCAAAACGGCGGCTGCGCTGACCCCATCCGCCACCGGCCGGGCTGCCAATGGGTACAATGGCCGCAACTGCGTAAATCTAAGGATGAATATGACCCCGGTTCGGCCGAAAGCTGGCCTAGAAGACCCCGAGTTGGCGGATGAAACCGCTATTAAACGCGGGTTGGATGCACTGGCTAGCGGCGCCTGCGATGAGACGGCGTTCTTGGCGTCGATGCAGACTGTATTCCAGTCCGATCCTGAGGCAAGTTGGGAAGTCCTCTCCCAGCTTGACCAATACTATAGGCGCGGCAAGATCGAGGCCGACGTTTTCCAGAGCCTGAAGAAATCCTTAGAGGAATCTGCATTACGAACGGCTAACTCACGTCAGGCGAATGATCAACCCGTGACGCGAGCGCCGTCCGTGGCGCGGGACCTGCCCGTGGCGCGAGAGCCGCCCATGGCACGAGAGCCGCCTGCGCCGCGAGAGTCGCCCATGGCACGAGAGCCGCCTGCGCCGCGAGAGCCAGCGGGGACTCGCCAATCGGCGGAAGCTCCCGAACCGTTGGCGGAACCAGTGCCCCGCGATGCCGGCGTTGAGCTCAGACCGGGTACCGTGCTGCGGCGCCGTTATCGTCTCGAAAACATTTTGGGCCGCGGCCATTTGGGAACAGTATTCGAAGCGCTCGATGAGTACCGGCTGGAATCGGCGCCGGGCGTCCGCATAGCAATCAAGGTGCTGAGTGCAGGCGCCGCGAAGCGCGCCGGATTACTGAACGAGCTACAGCAAGAATTCCAGCAGCTTCAAATGCTGTCGCATCCAAATATCGTTCGCGTGTTCGAGTTTGACCGCGACGGTCCGGTCGCTTTCTTTACCATGGAACTCTTAGAGGGCGCTCCGCTGAGTCGGGTGCTGGATGAGCGAAAATTCATTCCACTGGAGCGGGCGCAAGCGCTGGCAGTTGTCCGCGACATCGGTGAAGCCATCGCGTACGCGCATTCCCGCGGTGTAGTACATGGGGACATCAACCCGCACAACGTTTTCGTCACGAGCCCAGGCGATCTGCGCATCCTTGGCTTCACAGCAGCGCGCGGCTTGCGGCAGCACAGCTTACCCGCGTCCGATTTTGAATTGACCTTGCCGTTTGCCACCTCGGGATACGCCAGCATTCAGGTGCTGAAGGGCGAGCAGCCCGATACGAGCGATGATATTTTCGCGCTGGCCTGTATTGCTTACCGACTTTTCTCCGCGGCGCATCCCTTCTTTGGGCGAACCGCCATCGAAGCTCGTCAAGCGGGAGTAAAACCGCGGCGGCCACAGCATCTGAGCACCAAGCAATGGCAGGCACTGCGTGCGGGCCTTCGCTGGGACCGTCGGGACCGCCCGACCGACATGAAGCAATGGTTGGAGCAGCTTGATCTGCGCGGAGCGGCGAAACAGGTGCCCCCCCTCGCCAATCTCCTTGAGGCGCCTGAGGGCAGAGAGTCCTATTCTGGATTTGACGCCGCCGCAGCACTGGCGGTTGCGTTGATTGTTGCCGCTTTCTTTTGGTTCGTGAGCAATCGCGGACAGACGCCGATCGACACCGTTACACTGGCCAGCGCTCCGAGCGCATCCACCGCGGCCAGTCGGCAAAGACCTTCGTCAGCATCGCGCGAATCTTTGCCCGCGACAACGCCGCCGCCCACAACGCCGCCGCCGCCCGCAAAGTCGTCACCCGCAACGTCGCCGCCACCAACAGTCGCCACGGCGCCGGTTACACCCTCCATCACTGCCCCGCCTGCGGCTGTGTCCTGGGGGCCGCCCAAAATAGAAATGACCGCGGATACGATGGAGGTTCCGGTGGGTGAATCGTCAGCGGTGATCACTGTGCGGCGCAAAGGGAGCCTGCACGGCGAAACGAACTTTACCTGGTGGACTGAATCGGGCACCGCAAAACCAGGCGCGGATTTTTCACCGGTGGTGCCGCAGCTCGCATACATCGGCGATGGAAAATCGAGCATCTCTCTCAACGTTCCATTAATCGATGCGCGACGCAGTCAACCTAAGAGCTTCTACGTCGTCATCGATCAATCGGAAGGAGGCGCGGCGATGGGCGCGCGAACCCTCACCATGGTTACCCTGCTGCCTCCTGAGTGACGGCCCTGTTCAGTCGGCGGAATACATTGAGCCCATGGCGCCTATCAGGCCGTCTTCAGCCTACTCCAGATAGGGACCACAATCGTATCGTCCAGCCCGGCATCTTTTGCCGTTGCCAGCGCTTCCACGGACGTGATGACGTTTTGAGTGTGCAGCAGCGACAAGGTCCCGAGCAGCTCGCCCGTGCCTAGGGCCATCGTCAGCTTCTCTTGCGGCGATTTCTCGATCGCGGCAATGAGACGCGGGGAAGTCTCCCACTGCCGTGCGATCCGCAACGATACCTGCGGGCCAAGCGCTGCGGTCAATGCCACGCACAGCGTTGGGTTCGGGACAAGTTCCGGGCATCGCGAGTACGCATCGAGCGCCGCACCGTAAACCACCAAAGGCCCCAAGGCGCTCAGCAAAATGACCAACTGAGCCTCGAAACGATCTTGGGGATGAATATTAAACGCATACATCTCCGCGGCGCGTGCGGCCCGCTCGGTGCGCTCCCATAACATGCGCGGGAAGCGTGGGAAGTTTGTGCGCGTGGCACGAAACACCGGCTGCAACATCGCGGTCGCAATCAGGCCGCGCAGCGCATCGACACCGAGAACGACAATCGCGCGCTGGATAGTTTCGATTGGCGCGGGAGAGATTCGATACAGAGAAGAGTTGGCGAGCCGCAGTACATCCGAGGTCAGAACCGGATCGTGCGCGATCATTCGGGAAAGTTTATTCGGCGCAGCTCCTGGATCACCCACGGCGTGCATCAGCTGCGGCATCAAGGTGGGCCGGCGCGGAAAATATTTCGGGTCCGGGGACTCGGATTCGAGGAGCGCAGAGACGGAATCTCGGATTTGGGCGTGTACAGGCTCCAAAAACTGGGCTTGCGAAGGCGCGGCAAAGGCAAGCTTCCACAACCGCTCCGTAACCAAGCTATTGGCGAGCTCGACGCCCGCGCCTGGAGGCGCCGGCGCGAGAGCCGCGCCCCGCTCCGGCTTGGTTGAGTGCCCTGCCCGCGGTGTGCCGGAGGCGGATGTCCGGCCGCGATAACGCTGGAACGTGGCCCACGCTCCGAAGCCGCAGAGCACGATCGCGATCACAATAGCAGCGAACAGCATCCCGTTACCTTCGAGGGTCTGACATATCAATAATGAGGCGGACGCTCCGAATCCGCCGAGCGCACGTCGGAGGACACGGTGGCCTCCAGCCTGTCACTGATGGCGCTAATTCTGGCTTGCAATGCCTGGATTTCTCGGTGCTGTCGAAATACCACCTCATCGAGTTCGGCCATTGCACGCTCGAGGTAAGCGATTTTCGACTGCACTTGTTCCAACGGCTCCTGCGGCATCTGTTAATGCGTCGCGCCGTAAAACAGGTAGTCGGCAGTATACGATGCGCGCAGTTGCTGACCGGACTGGTCCTGGCGGCATCCTACGGCAGGAGCGTTGCCCCCGACAGTGTTCAATCGCTGGATGTACCTTGCCTTGGAAAACACGCCGTGGCCCGAGGTAGTCTTGGAACGAAGCAGCAGCCACGGAATGGAGTCCGGTTTGGGGCTATCCAGGTGGGTGAGCACTTCGCCCACGACCTTGCTGCCGTCGTTGGCTTCCCACGTGGGTCCTGCATAGTGCCTCCCAAAATTCTTGCCTCGTTGGGTGAACAAGGTGGCCTCCGGTTGCTTGAATACCCATTCGAGCTGGGAAGGGTCACCCTTGGGCTGGCACTGATAGACTTGCACCCCGGTTGCGTGCAGCTGTATCAGGAGGTCCTCACCTGCCGGTACGCGCAACGGGGCTGGAACCGGCGGATTGGCGGCGCATCCAACCGCGACCATGCACACGGATAACTTAAGCATTTGCGCGAACGAACCGACTTTCATGCGATTCTCCTTGGTGGTACCCGGTTCCTCGCATTATGTCAGCGTACGCCTGACGAGTGGCGCTTAAGTGGGGTATTGTGTGGGGATCATGTTACGAAAGCCTCAACGACGCGTACTTGTCATCGACGTCGGCGGCAATCACGTAAAGACCCGAGTTTCGGGCCGCCGCGACATGCGCCAGTTTGAATCGGGTCCAACGATGACACCCCGCCAGATGGTCGCGGGTGTGATGAAGCTCGTCGGCGATTTAAAATATGACGCAGTATCGATCGGATATCCTGGCGTGGTGGTGCACGGCAAGATCATCACCGAACCCTGGAATCTGGGGCCGGGCTGGGTGGGTTTTGATTTCCGTAAGGCTTTTGGCCGACCCACTCTGATGATGAATGACGCCGCCATGCAGGCCATTGGTAGCTATGAAGGCGGCCGTATGCTCTTCCTTGGCCTGGGCACCGGCCTGGGTTCGGCGCTGATTGTGGATGGCACCGTCGCGCCCATGGAACTGGCGCATCTGCCCTACAAGCGCGGCCGCAGTTACGAAGATTACGTAGGCGAGCGAGGACGGCGCCGCTTGGGTGCCAAAAGGTGGCGTCGCGAGGTCGCCGATGTGGTCGAGCAGCTAAGCGGGGCGCTGGAAGCGGACTACGTGGTCATTGGCGGCGGCAATGCCCGCAAACTGAAAAAATTGCCTAAGAATTCGCGCCTGGGCAATAACGACTTTGCATTCTTAGGCGGCTTTCGAGTGTGGCGAGCCGGAGGCCCGCGGATCTAAATCCGTTCATTATTTGGCGCGGCGCAATTCGAATCCCAATCGCGGAAAATGCACCACCACCTTTCCGGCACGAGCATCTTCCCGTGCGACGGAGATGCGGTTTGCGGTGAGTCCATACAACGTGCCCTCGATCGGGTCCGTTCCGGTGTCGGTTGCGGCTACGATGACTTTCTCGCCCATGGAAATGCCATGGGAGTCGCCGCTACTTCCATCGGGGGGGTCGGCCGCGGTGCCGTGAGCAATGCCGATGGCAGCGGTGCTGGTGAGCTTTTCCGGAGTACCGTGGCCAAACGCGGACACGCGCGCTCTCCACTCCTTGAGCGCAGGAAAGGATTCAAGAATCTGGGCCACCGGACCGGCACGCAAGACAAACCACAAGCTGTGGTAGATCGAGAAATCCGCAACGCTCGCCGCAGTCCCGAAAAAGAAATCCTGAGTCCCCAGCATTTCTTCCAGACGTTCAAGATATAGAGCAAATGCAGGGGTGGCATCAGCGGGTCGCATGCGCGGAATGTTTGCACGAAAAGTGCTTCGGTCATCGCCGAAAGCCTTGATAGCGTCCGCAGGCACGCCTTCGAACATGGCGGCGAGACCTGCCGGCTGCATGGCAAACGGAATGGCCGTCCAAAAAAGCGTTGAATCGGCCCATTGGGCCAGAGTGCGCGATGCCGCTGCGAAAGCGCGCGGATACAGCGTCGGCCGCGGCGCGTGCGCCTCGATAACCTCTGCGATCAGCGCGGTATCGCAATAGATGTCCGCACCAATCTGCATCACCGGAGTCTTGCGATACCCACCGGTGAGTGCCGTCAGGTCGGGTTTCGGCATGATGCTGGGGATGAGGACCGAGGACCAGCCCAGCCCCTTGAATCCGAAAATCAGGCGGATCTTCTCGGCGAAAGGCGAGAGAGGATAGTGGTGCAAAATAAGCTGTTTCATAGCCTGCAGGTTTAACTCTCGGCGGACGCTTCGGACTTAAAGTATTTGAATGTGCCCATCGACTTCGCGATCATGCGGTTTTGCGTATCGCGCACCTCACCTTCACAGAACGCCATGGTGGTTGAGCGATGAAACGCGTATCCCGAGACGATTAAGCGCGAGCCGGCTTTCGCGGGCTGAAGAAAGCTGGTTTTCATTTCGACGGTGACGCCGCCCCCAGCCCCCTCCATCAGCGAGCGGCCTGCGACAGCCATCGCCACGTCGAGCAACGACATGAGCACTCCGCCGTGCGCAACCGCCCAGCTATTGAGGTGCCAGGGTTCGAGATCGAGCGCCACCAATGAACGACCCTCCGCTGCGCTGATGAGCTCGACGCCAAGTTCCTTGATGAACGGCACGTTGAGGCGAAATGCTGGCGCTTGAGTCACACGAAACCGTACCTCGCGTCCTATGGCCTGTCAATGAAGGGATGCCAAGCCGCGCAACGCGGGTTACTGGCACAATGATATCCATGAGTGAGGGTGCGGCGAATATTATGCGAGTCATCAGCCTGCTTCTGGCAACCCTGCTTATCGGTTTGCCGGGGAGCTGGGCGGCTTTGGCAATATGGTATCAAGGGCCGGCAGGACAATTCCTAAAAGCTGTATTGGTCGCGCTGTGGATCGGCCTGCTGGTAGGCGTTTTGATTGCACTGTGGCAAGGCCGCTCGGGGATCGCTCTGTCGATCCTTGTCCCGGCGTTCCTCGCCCTGACGTTTTGGTGGCACCACATTGCGCCCTCCAACGATCGCTCTTGGGCGGACGATGTATCACGCATCACCAGCGGAACGATCCAGGGGAACTTGGTCACCCTGAATAACGTGCGCAATTTCGATTGGCGTACCAATGACGATTACACCCAGCGGTGGGAGAAACGCGTCTACGATTTGGCCAAGCTCAATTCGGTCGACATGGTCATGTCGTACTGGAACGGCTGGGCGATTGCGCACATGTTGGTATCGTTCGGGTTCGAAGACGGCGAGCACGTGGTGTTTTCCGTGGAAGTGCGGCGCCTGAAGAACAAAACCTATTCGGAAATCGGCGGTTTCTTCAAAAACTATGGCCTCAGCATCATCGCGGCCGATGAGCGCGATGTGATTCGGGTGCGTACCAACGTTCGGGGTGAGGACGACTACCTCTATCGCGTTCGCATGCCGCAAAGCGCGATGCGTTCACTGTTTCTTGGATATGTGGAGCAGGCTACCCAGTTGGTCAATCAGCCTCGGTTCTACAACACCATTACAGTCAATTGCACGACGCTCGTCTATCACATGATGAAAAGAATCGTCGGCTACCTACCCTGGAGCTATCGGCTGCTGTTCACCGGATATCTGCCCGCGTATGTTTATCAGGTCGGAGGACTGGACCAACGCTTCACCTTGGAGGAGCTACAAGCGCTCGGAAGGATCACCGAACGCGCGAAACAGTCAGGAAACCGCGAAAGCTTTTCTGAAGACATCCGCAGCGGCATTCCTGTAATCGAGGTTGCGGATCTCCCGAAGTAGCACTCCTAGTGCAACGGCGTAAAACCGTAGTGCTTAAAAGCGATACCACCTGCCGGCCCGCGAATATACGCGAGAAATCCAGCCGCATCGGGCCTAGCGCCAACGGTCAACGCCACCGGATAGACAATGGGCGAGTGACTGGCGGCCGGAAACACGTCGACCACGCGTACGCCCTTGTCGATGAGCGCATCAGTGGCATATACAATGCCGAGTGCGGCTTCCCCGCGATCGACGAACGCAAGAGCCGACCGCACGCTGTCGGCGCGCACCAGCCGAGGCGCAATTTCGTCCCATACGCCAAGACTGGCCAACGCTTGGTGCGCGTAACGGCCCACCGGTACGGAATCTGGATCGCCGGTCGCCAACCGGCCCTTTCCTAAAATTCTCGCCAGCGCAAAGTGCGGCTCGATCTTTAAATTCACCTTGCTCTGTGCCGGCGCTACCAAGACTAGTTGATTTCCCAACACATCGTGTCGCATCGCGGGCTGAATCAACTGGCGTGCCTGCAGGTAATCCATCCACTCCTGGTCCGCAGAAAAAAACATGTCCGCGCGCGAGCCGCTTTCGATTTGACGGGCGAGTGCCGAACTTGCGGCGAAGGAAAATCGAATCGGAACCAACGAGTCCTTGGTATAGGCATCTCCCAAGTCCTGCAATACATTGGTCAGGGAGGCAGCGGCGAACACCGTGATCGAT
>DASWUU010000300.1:0-10963 GCA_036401515.1 Steroidobacteraceae bacterium | reverse complement strand
CAGCCATCCAGGCGCGACAGTTCTTGCCGGCTGACTTTAATCTGCATCCCTTCAGGATGCGTCATCGCATCAGGCTCCCCGCATAAGTCCATAATGGCGTGAGCGACACGGCCGGTGACATCGACAAAGGCCAGGTCGCCGAGTTTGCGGTTGGTGCGATCAAGACGCGTTGCCAATTGCGTCGCTAATTCGAAAATCAGCCCGGGGCTTTCGGCGGCGATTTGGCGAAAGCGCGGGTAGGTCATTTCAGCCAGTTCCGATTGTTGGCGCGTGCGCACCCATGCGCTGCGCGTCGGCTGTTCGTAGAACAAGCCCATCTCCCCGAAAAACTGACCCTTGTTCAAGTAGGCGAGGACCATTTCGTTGCCGTCTTCGTCCTCGATCATGACCTCGACCGAGCCGGAGATTATGTAATACAGGATGTCCGGCAAATCGCCGGCGTGAATGATCACGGTCTTGGAAGGGACTGTCCGGATGCGGCAGTAGCTCAAGAAACGATTGATCGCTGGGATATCGCTTAAGGCTTTTGCCCCTTCTTCCATGGTCACTCCCGTTGGTTTTTTCGTCGGTTAAACGCCGATGCTGGCGCACGTTTTATTACATAAGTCCCGGAATCGCAAGCACTAACGGACGCAGGTTGCCCACCTTTCGGTCCCCGGCAGGTGTCCGGCGGTGTTCCGATACGGCCGAAATCAGATCCAATAGGAGCCCCGAGTCATCAGTTGCGATGTTGCGCGCATTGCTAAAGTGATTGGAAGGGGCAGGGCTTTACCTCCCATCGAAGCGGCTTTCGCACCATGCTCTGCTTCATCGTGTCTCATCTGTTCCAGTATGGCGCGACTGCGCACATCGTGGGGACTCAGGCGCCCCATGTGCTCAAGCAGGTGCGATTCCACTTGCTTTTCCGTTTCCGCAATGAACCCTAAGCTGGCGCGATCGCCGAGTGCGCCGGCGAGGGCACCCACGGCAAGCGACGCGAAGTACCACAAGGGATTCAACAGGCTCGTGCGGCCCTTCAATTCCTTCAGTCGCTGCTCGCACCAGGCCAAGTGATCGACCTCCTCGGCCGCGGCGTGTTGCATTGCGGACTTGACCTGCGGGTCGCGTGCCGTAAGGGCTTGCCCCTGGTACAAGGCCTGCGCGGCAACTTCACCGGAATGATTAACCCGCATGAGGCGCGCCGACTCAACGCGTTCTGATTCCTCAAGAGTACCCGTCCCCCCGGCGTGCGACACGTCGCGGGAGGCACGCGGGCGCACAGTCAAGTTCTTGATAATTTTATCAATTTCGCCGATTGCGAGATCAATTTTATCGAAAATTCGGGCTTCCATGGATACATTATATTATAGGCGCCGGCCGGTCTCTTAGCAGGACTGGCATCTGCGCGTGCCGTTCTGTACACTTTCGCGCCTTTCGTCAAGACCCTTTAAT
Source organism: Steroidobacteraceae bacterium (assembly GCA_036401515.1). Classification (GTDB taxonomy): domain Bacteria; phylum Pseudomonadota; class Gammaproteobacteria; order Steroidobacterales; family Steroidobacteraceae; genus Bog-1198. The sequence continues at coordinate 9,532 of DASWUU010000300.1, read as the reverse complement.
TTTGAGAACCTAATGTATACCGTATTTTCAAGGCCTGAAGAAACTCGTGGCGACTGGTTTTTAGTCGACGCTGCAGGCAAGACTCTCGGCCGTTTGGCCTCCGAAATAGCGCACAGGCTGAAGGGTAAGCACAAGCCCAATTATGCACCGCACCAAGATCTGGGCGACCATATCGTCGTGGTCAATGCCGGCGAGGTGCGGGTTACGGGTGCGAAGCTCACAGACAAGTTCTACCACCAGCACACGGGCTACGTCGGCAATCTAAAGAGCATTTCATTGGGCAAATTGCTGCAGGAACATCCCGAGCGCGCGATCCAGTTTGCCGTCAAGGGCATGTTGCCGAAGGGTCCGCTCGGCCGTCGCATGTATAAGAAATTGCACGTATTCGGCGGCAAGGATCATCCCCACCAAGCACAGCAGCCCAAGGCGCTGGAAATCTAAGTAGGACTATCAATGGCAAATGCAGCCAATTCATTTTACGGCACCGGCCGCCGCAAGACATCGAGCGCGCGGGTTTACCTGCGCCAGGGCTCCGGTAAGGTTTCGATCAATGGCAGAACTTTGGATGAATTCTTCGGCCGCGAAACAGGCCGAATGATCGTTCAACAGCCTTTCGGGGCGGTCCAGCTCGATGGCAAGTTCGATGTGGAAGCTCATGTGGAAGGCGGCGGCATTACCGGCCAAGCCGGTGCCATCCGCCACGGAATCACTCGCGCGTTGATGGCCTACGATGAAACTCTTCGATCGCCGCTGCGCAAAGCAGGTTTTGTGACTCGCGACGCAAGGGAAGTCGAACGTAAGAAAGTCGGTCGTCGCAAAGCTCGTCGCGGCACCCAGTTCTCGAAACGTTAGCCACGAGAGCGCCCCTTTCGCCTCCAGGGCTCACGCGATAGGTTTTGGGGGATCGTCTAGTGGTAGGACAACGGTCTCTGACACCGTTTACCTAGGTTCGAATCCTAGTCCCCCAGCCAAACAGGGCCCGCTCTCGTGGGCCCTTATCTTTCGGGTGTAGGAAAATGTCCGCGGCACACCACACGAGCCAGCGGCTCGGGCCGATGGCGATCGCTGCGCTCGGAGTGGTGTTTGGCGACATTGGCACCAGTCCCCTGTATGCCATGTCCGCGTGCTTCACCGGACCCGGCATGGCCGTGACGCCGGATCATATCTTGGGCGTGTTGTCGTTGATCTTCTGGTCGCTGGTTCTGGTCATTTTGCTGAAGTACGTCACCGTGGTGCTCAACGCCGACAACAAAGGGGAAGGCGGGGTGCTGGCCTTAACTGCGTTGGTGATTAACACTACGCGTCAGAGTCCGCGCCGCAAGTGGTATGCCGCGTTAGGCATCCTGGGCGCATCTCTCTTCTTTGCGGATGGCGCCATCACGCCGACCATCACGGTGCTTAGCGCGGTTGAAGGCTTGCAAGTGGCAGCACCTGCTGCGCACATTCCCACTGTTCCTATCGCCATCGTCGTATTGGTCGGGTTCTTCATCATTCAGCGTCACGGCACGGGCTCAGTCGGAAGGGTGTTCGGGCCGATCATGCTGGGTTGGTTCTTGATCCTGGCCGTGATGGGCGTTAGTTGGATCGTGCGCGAGCCGCGCGTATTTTTAGCCCTCGATCCGTCCCGCGCGTTGCAAGTATTGTCCGAACACCAGATTGGCTCGCTCGCGGTATTAGCCGGCGTATTTTTAACAGTCACCGGCGGCGAGGCGCTATACGCCGACATGGGCCACTTCGGAAAAGCGCCTATTCGGCTTGGATGGATTTGCATCGTCATGCCGGCGCTGGTGCTGAATTATTTCGGGCAGGGCGCCTTGCTGATTGAGAATCCGGCGGCCATCAGCAACCCATTTTATTTGATGGCGCCGGAATGGGCCGTATTGCCGCTGGTCGTTATTGCGACGGCCGCATCGGTCATAGCATCGCAAGCCGTGATCTCGGGAGTGTTTTCGGTGACCACGCAGGCGGTCAGTCTCGGGCTATTGCCACGATTGCGGGTTGAGCATTCGTCCGCTGAGCACGCCGGTCAGATCTATGTGCCTACGATGAATTGGATCCTCATGGTGGCTGCGCTTGCCCTTGTCTTGGGATTTGGCAGTTCAGCGGCCCTTGCCGGCGCCTATGGCCTAGCGGTCTCCGGAGCGATGACCATTGTAACCCCGCTGACCTTGAGCCTCATCAAGTCGCGGACCGGCAAGGAAAGCCGCGTGCTGCGTGCAGGCTTGTCCTTGCTGTTTGTCGTGGACATCGCTTTCCTGCTCGCTAATCTGACCAAGCTCGAGGATGGAGGGTGGCTGCCGTTGGCGTCCGGATTGATCATTTTCTGGCTGATGCAAACTTGGCAGAGCGGCCGTGCCTCGGTCATGGCGCGGCTTTTGCGTGAGCAAAAGCCGGTGCGCGACTTTATCGAGGACCTGAAGCGTGATCCGCCGGTACGCGTGGCAGGCACTTCAATTTTCATGGATGCCAAGGCTTCAGGCATACCGCGCGCCTTGCTCAACAACATCAAATTCAATCACGTCATGCACGAACGGGTGGTTCTTTTGACCGTCGTAACCCGCGAGGTGCCACGCGTGACCGCAGCCAAGCGCTTGACCGTCACCCCGGTCTGCGAGGGTATCGTTAGGGTGGTGGCCCAGGTGGGGTTCATGGAGAAGGCAAATATCACCGCGATCTTGCGCGAGGCAGAAAGCCTCGGGGTCCGTTACGAACCTGAGGCTACGACTTATTTTTTGAGCCGCGAAGAACTGCTCCCGGGCCGCCGTTCGGATTTGCCTCCGCTGCGGCGCAAAGCCTTCATGCAGATGGCTCGGGGCGCGCAGGTCATTGCCGACTATTACGGACTGCCCCCCAATCGAGTCGTTGAGATCGGTACCCGCTTGGAAATCTAGCTAAGCTAGCGAGCGCCTCGGTCTGCGATGTCGAGAACTTCGACGCCGGAATCTCCCGCGACGATCAGCACATCGGCGCGGCGCCAGGCGAACAGTCCTACCGTGACCACACCTGCAATCTGGTTCATCGCCGACTCCAACGCCTTGGGATCGGTGATCTTAAGAGTGTGCACGTCCAAAATGGGATTGCCGTTGTCCGTGGTGACTCCTTCGCGCCAAACCGGCTGCCCACCCAGCTTCACAATCTGCCGCGCGACATAGGAGCGGGCCATGGGTATGACCTCGACAGGCAGCGGGAAGCGGCCCAGCACCGGCACCAACTTGGAGTCATCGATGATGCAGATGAATCGCTTCGAGGCGGCCGCCACGACCTTCTCGCGGGTGAGGGCGGCACCGCCGCCTTTGATCAATACGCCGTCGGCGTCGGCTTCGTCGGCGCCATCGATGTACAGAGGAAGATCGCCGGCTGTATTTAGGTCGAGTTCGGGAATACCCGCGGCTTTTAGTTTTTCAGAAGTCTGGCTAGAGCTCGAGACCGCGCCGCAAAGCTGTATTTTCCGCTCTTTCAACAGTTCGATGAGTTGGTTGACGGTCGAGCCGGTCCCGATTCCGAGCAGCATGCCGCTTTGGATATAGGGGACAGCCGCTTGCGCGGCGCGGCGTTTTTTCTCTAGTGACTTGTCCGTCGACACGGCGAATTTTCGACCTTCAAAAACAACTGTGCCCGCTTACGCGGGCACAGTTGATTACTTTCGAAGGCTTACTTTTTCTTAGCGGCCTTTTTCTTTGCTACCTTCTTCTTCGCCTTCTTTGCTTTCGCTGCCATGATAGAAACTCCGTTATCGGGTTAGTCCGGGGTCCGAGTATATACACGAATAATTAATTTACAAGCAATAGCTCGCGTGTCGGCTCGACAATGTGCTAGCGATGTGAGCAGCGTCACTCAAGGGTGAGGATGAAATCCCAATCCTTTTTCGCCACCGGCATCACGGATAAACGATTCCCACGGCGCAGCAAAACAAAATCTTGAAGCTTCTTTGCGGCGTGTGCGCGCAGTTCATCGAGCGTGATGATGCGATCGAATTTGCTCACCAGCTTTACATCAACGGTGAACCAAGCAGGCGCATCTTGGCGCGACTCCGGATCAAAGTGATGATTCTTGGGGTCAAAGGCGGTCGGATCAGGATAGCCGCCGCGGGCGATGCTGACGATGCCGGCGATACCGGGCACGGCGCAGCTCGAATGATAAAAGAAGGCTAAATCGCCCTTTTTCACGGAGTCGCGCAACATATTGCGCGCCTGGTAATTGCGCACGCCATCCCAGGTGGTGGTTTGTTTTGGAGCCTTGCCGAGATCATCGATACTGAAGCCGGCAGGTTCCGATTTGAACAGCCAATGGTTCATAGGAAATGTTCCACTCCCGATTCGGTAGCGAGCGAATCCAATTTTACGTCCCAGCTTTCCGCGAAGTGTGCGTCGGTGCGCTGACAATCAAAGCCAAGCCCCACCAAATGCGGGCCCTTCCAAAGCTTGCGGCGACGGCGGAAGGCCAGGGCTCGATCATAGAACCCGCCTCCCATACCCAAGCGCCTTCCGCCCCTATCGACTCCTACTAACGGGATGACGATGAGGTTCATCCATTGCGGTAGAACGGGGGTCGCGCAAAGGCGGGGCACCGAAATTCCGAATGTCCCCGGGTGGGTCTCACCCTTCAGAGGATAGAAGCGCAGCCGGCAATGGCGACGATCAGTGATGACGGGAACGAAGACGTGCACCTTGCGGCGGCGCGCCGCGTCGATCAAGACAGCGGTGTCCACCTCGCGATCGAAGGGCAGATAAAGCGCAACGCGCTTGCCCGTCCCGAACATCCGAAGGCGCATGAGCGCCTTGGCGGCTGCAATTGAGAGATGTGCATGCCGGGTTGCGCTCAGGGAGCGTCGCTGAGAGCGTAATTGTTTACGGAGCTTCGCTTTCACTTGAATGGGAATGGCGCTACCCACATATGCCGTTTTGGACCGTTGCTCCCGACCTGAGCAACAGGTGGGGCCGACTGCGGCACTTAAGGCTTTCCGCTCGGAGCGGACTTGCACAATGTTGCCAGCAAGCATTGGCCCCTGGGGTTTACAAAATTAGGGTCAGGAGGTAACCCGATCCGCATCGCACACCGCAGGCAGCGCCAAATTTAAACGTTGGGGAGGATCCTAAAAAATTCAAGCCTCTAGAGCTCGAGTTGTTGACCCTTCTCCAAGGCCGACTCTACGCGCTCGCGCAGGATACGCAAGCGTCCGCCGACGTCGGAATCGAGATTGGTGTCACGATTGCGGAAACGAAGTAATTCATTTGCCATGTTCAGCGTCGCGATAACGGCAATCCGATCCAGTCCAACCACTTTTCCGCTGTCGCGAATTTCACGCATTTTCATGTTGAGAAATTCGGCGGAGTCGAGCAGGTCCGATCGCTCTTCGATCGGACAGGTGATGTGATACTCCTTTTCGAGGATTCGAACGCTCACCCGGGCTTGGTTATCGCTCATGCTTGCTCCATCGACTTCAGGCGGCCGATCATGGCCTCCACTCTTGCACGTACCTGTTCGTTTTTCTGCAACAGCGTCGCGCGTTCGGATGTCAGGGTGTCTTGACGTTGGCGCAGCGCTCGATTTTCCTCCTTGATGTGACTCACCGTCACGATGAGGTCTTCCAAACGCTTTTCTAAGCGCTTGAGCTCGAGTTCTACCGCCGACTTCGGATTGACTTCATTCATAGGGCACCAATATAGAGCGCTCCATAGCGCAATGCAAAGGGCGGCTTATGCCCGTACTGCGGTATTATTCACCCAATCATGTTGTCGGATATTCGATTCAAGGATTTTGAAGATGCATTGGCCGGCGCCGGCGGGTTGGCCGACGCTGCCGAGGCGCACGGTTCCTTATGCGGCGCCTTATGTTCGGTGTCGCCCTATAAGATGCAGGACTGGGTTAACGAAATCCTACCTGACGGAGCGGCGATTTCCGACGAGTCGGCCGCCATGATCGAACGGGTGTTTACAGCGACCGCCACGTCCTTCGGTGAGCAAGGCATGGAATTCGAGCCCCTGTTGCCCGACGACGAGCAGCCTCTGAACGGCCGCGCGAACGCACTCGCATTATGGTGCACCGGTTTTCTATATGGATTGGGTGCCGGGAACATCTCCGATCCAGAGGCCTTGAGCGGCGACGTGGGCGAAATCGTTCGAGATTTCACTGAGATTTCACGTGCCACCGGCGATGATGCGGAAGGGGACGAGTCCAACGAGCAAGCGTATGCGGAATTGGTCGAGTTCATCCGGGTAGCCGCCCAAGTGGTGTTCGAAGAACTCCTACCGCTCCGCAGGCAGGTGTATCCGGCGCAGCAGCGGCTGCATTGAGCACAGGGTCCTACTCCTTAATGGATCGAAGGGAGTTTGCACGCCGGCGGCGCCAATTCATGCGCATGATCGGCAGGGAGGCCATCGCAATTCTGCCGGCGGCGCCGGTGCGCCACCGCAACGGAGATATCGAATACGCCTACCGTCAGGACAGCCACTTTTATTATTTGAGCGGCTTTCCGGAACCGGATGCCGTGGCGGTCCTCGTGCCCGGGCGCCCTCAGGGGGAGTATCTGCTCTTCGTCCGAGAGCATGATGCCTTGCGGGAGTCCTGGGACGGCGCGCGAGCCGGCACCGAAGGTGCGGTCGGGCGCTACGCCGCCGACGATGCATTTCCGATCGAGGACATCGACGAAATTCTTCCCGGACTGATGGAACAGCGCTCGCAGATCTTCTATTCCATGGGTACGCACCTCGATTTTGACCCGCGTATATTGAGCTGGGTCAACGGACTGCGCGTACAGTCGCGGCAAGGGGCCGGCGGGCTGCAGGAATTTGTTGCTTTGAATCACGTGCTTGACGATATGCGCCTGTACAAAAGCCGGCCGGAACTGCTAAGCCTGCGGCGGGCGGCGCAGATTGCCGTCGGCGCTCATCGGCGGGCGATTCGCTTCACGCGTCCCGGACGCATGGAGTACGAAGTCATGGCTGAGCTGCTGCACGAGTTCCGCTCGCATAATGCGGACCTCTCTTATCATCCGATCGTCGGCGGCGGAGCCAATGCCTGCGTCATGCACTACCGCGATAACGATCAGCAGCTACGCGATGGCGATTTGTTGCTCCTAGATGCCGGCTGTGAACATGATTACTACGCGTCCGATATCACCCGCACCTTTCCCGTTAGCGGCAAGTTCACCGCAGTGCAACGAGCCGTATATGAAGTCGTGCTCGAGGCCCAGCTCGCTGCCATCGACAAAGTGCGCGCCGGCAATCATTGGAATCAGCCTCATGAAGCCGCCGTGCGAATGGTCACGCAGGGTCTCGCCAAGCTAGGTTTGCTGAATGGCACAACCTCGAAACTGATCAAGGATCAAGCCTACCTACCCTTCTTTAATCATCGTACCGGTCACTGGCTTGGTCTCGACGTTCACGATGTCGGGGACTACAAAGTGGGCGGCGAGTGGCGAGTGCTGGAACCCGGAATGGTGCTGACCGTCGAGCCTGGGATCTACATTCGACCGTCGCCGAGGATTCCAAAGGAATTCTGGAACATTGGAATTCGCATCGAAGATGAGGTGCTGGTGACGGGCGGCGCCCCGGAGGTGCTGACTGCCGCACTCGAGAAGACCCCCGATGCGATCGAGTCGCTGCGATGAAGTTCGATGTTGTCATCGTCGGAGGCGGCATGGTCGGCGCGACGTTGGCTGTGGCCTTGGCACCCTTGAAACTGCGCGTTGCCATCATCGAAGCGGTACCCTATAACGCGGCCACCCAGCCCAGCTTCGATGAGCGCACCACCGCCCTCTCGAACGGCAGCCGCAGGATACTGGAGACGCTGACTGTTTGGCCCGCCTTGAGCGCGCACGCAACGCCCATACTTAAAATCCACGTATCGGATCAGGGACGGTTTGGCTTTGCCCGCATCGATGCCGCGGAACAGGGCTTAGCGGCCATGGGATATGTCCTACCCAACCGCGCATTGGGCAGCGCACTGTGGTCGCGCCTTGAGGCTTGTCCCGGCCTTCAGGTGTATTGCCCATCTGAAGTGTCGCACCTCGTCGCGAACGAGGAGTCGGTCACCGTCCACATTGCTCAAGCGGCCGGCGCAACCAGCATTACTGCCAAGCTGATCGTCGCGGCGGACGGCGCGCAATCGGCTGTCCGCGGTGCATTCGGCATCGACGCCGAGGTGCATGGCTACGCGCAGACGGCGATCATCACCACGATTCTGCCGCAGCGCTTCCATGACAATGTGGCTTATGAGCGGTTCACGCCCAGCGGACCGTTGGCCTTGCTTCCGTTGGAGGGAGGACGCTGCACGCTGGTGCTGACCCAGGCTAGCGAAGCCGCCCAGGCGGCTATGGAATGGTCGGACGCAGAATTTATTGCCGAAGTACAACGTCGCTTTGGTTTTCGGCTCGGGCGGTTTCTGAAAGTCGGACGCCGCCATGCCTATCCGCTGTCCCTGACGCGGGCGCGCCAAACCAGCGCTCGACGCTGCGTGATCATCGGCAACGCCGCTCAAGGGCTGCATCCGGTGGCCGGTATGGGTTTCAATTTGGGATTACGCGACGTTGCGACCCTCGCAGAACTCATCGCCGAGCGAGCGGGACAGGAAGCGGATCCAGGGAACCCCGAATTGCTGTCGCAATACGCTGCCTGGCGCGCGGCGGATCGAACCGGCGTTATCGCGTTTACCGACGGGCTGGTCAGGATGTTTTCAAGTCCTTTGGCTTCAGTGCGCATGCTGCGCAATTTGGGACTGTTGGCATTCGACCTCTTGCCGCCCGCCAAAGCTGCCTTGTCGCGCCTCAGCACAGGAGGCCGTGGACGCGTGCCAAAATTGGCGCGCGGCGTGGCGCTCAAGTGAGCCGCACGCGGTCGAACGAGTTCGACGTGGTGATCGTCGGCGGCGGCGTACTCGGCCTGGCGATGGCATGCCTTTTGCTGGCGCGCAGGCTCTGCACCTCAGGCCGGATCGCGGTGGTGGCCGATCAGCCCTCGCCCGGAGCGCCCCTGGGCGACGATTGGGATCTTCGCGTCTTTGCCATGAGCCGTGCATCGGAGCAGCTGCTCAAGGTCTGCGGCATTTGGAATTCTCTGCCCCCCACCCGCGTCTTTCCGTATGAACGCATGTGCGTCTGGGATTCGACGAGTAAGCCGCAGGGCATTGGATCACTCACCTTCGATTGCGCGGAAATCGGCGAACCCAATCTTGGCCACATCGTGGAGGGCCGCGCGCTGCAATGGCAATGCTGGCAAACCGCCCGTGCAGCAGGAGTCGTGCTCACCGAGGGGGCTGTGGCGTCAATCGCCGCAGATGATGAGAATGTCACGCTGCATCTGAAGGACGGCCGAGAATTGCGCAGCGAGCTACTCGTGGCCGCCGACGGGACCGAATCCAAAACGCGGCAGTTGCTTCGCATCAGCACAGCGGGTCACGCCTACCATCAAGACGCCTTGGTGGGGCATGTGCAGACCTCAAAACCCCACGACGCTACGGCATGGCAGCGCTTCTTGAGCACCGGTCCCGTGGCCTTCCTACCGCTTAGCGATGGCCGCTCTTCAGTCGTCTGGAG
>DASWUU010000299.1:0-15331 GCA_036401515.1 Steroidobacteraceae bacterium | reverse complement strand
TCGTTCAACCAGCGATCGGCGCTGTGCTGCCAGCGCAGATCGTAGCGCGTGTCGTCATTCTTGACCTCAATGCTGGCGGAGGCCGCTTGGGAGATGCCGATGTTCTCCGTTTGAGTTTCGCTGCGCACTTTGGCACTTAACTCGATGCGATCGTAATCGGAAGGCTCAAAATCCAGCTTGCCGAAAAACAAGTCCTCGCTGAAAGGCAGGTTCCCAGGACCAAACTGGGAATTCACGCTTGCGGGCAGGAAGTTGCTGATTGGCAGCCCGTTTAGCGTGGTGACGCCGGGGGTGACGGCGACCGGAGTGTTATAGCGCTTGCCTTCGTAGGCGACGAAAAAATGCAGCATGTCTTTCAAGATGGGGCCGCCGAGAGCTGCACCGAATTCTTTATCTTTCGATGGCGTCTTGATGCCACGTGCTTCTTCAGCTGGGGTTTCCGCGCGGAACTTATCGCTCGTGTACTGACCGAACGCTTCTCCGTGAAATTCGTTGGTGCCAGACTTCGTGCCCGCCGTGACCGCCGCGCTCGACACTTGATCGAATTCGGCTTTGTAATTGGAGGTGATGACTTTGTATTCACCGATGGCCAGTTGCGGGAAGGGATTGCCTTGAGTGGCAAATTGTCCGCTGACGCCGCCTTCCTTCACGTAGTCCTTCTGTCCCACGCCGTCGATATAGACGTTGACCGCACTGGCGTTCTGGCCGCCGCTTTGCAGCGAGGTTTGCCCCTGATTGTTGACCGCGAATACCAAACCCGGCACCGTATCCGCAAACTCAAGAAAGTTGCGCGTGAGCTGCGGCACGGTCTCAATCGTGTGCAACGACACTATTCCGCCGATCTCGGAAGTTCTTACATCGACCAAACGCTGCGCTCTGACCGTGATTTCCTCGACCGGCGCCGCCGCCTCGGCGGCGGGTCCTGTCAAATCCAGGGTGGCTGTGGAATCCACCGACAGAATGACCGTGGCTTCGGTGCCGGGTCCGGCCGCGACCGAATATCTGCCAGGTTGCAGGCCGGGCAGCGCGTAGCTTCCATCGGGGCCCGCTATCGTTCGTCGCGTCGCACCGGTTGCGATGTTTTTCGCCACTACCTCGGTGTTGGGGGCGGCGTGGCCGCGCAAGGTGGCCTCGGCCGTTTGTGCTCGCACGGAAGTCGGCATGCCGGCGCCTGTCGCGAGCGTCGCTGCAATGGCAGCGGCGAGTAAAGTTTTCTTGTAGCTAATCCGAGTTGTCATTCCATTCCCCCTGTGTAAGCGCGCTCCATGGTCGAGCGCCGTGTTCATCCAATTATTAGTCTGCATCCCGACTATTAGTCGGCATCCCGTCATCTGGAATTCTTGGGCCTGCATATGGCCGAACGCCGCAGGAGGCGCGGATTACGAGCTCTGCGGGCAACGTCTCCGTGGACGGAGGCGCAAGCGGCTTCGCAATCGCTTCTGCAAGCCTCACCAGCGCGCGCTCGCCGAGTTCGGCCATCCGCACGCGTACCGTGGTCAACGGCGGCGACACGAAGCGGGCGACGGGAATGTCATCGAAGCCCGCGAGCGCGATATCGTCCGGTACCCGAAGGCCCCGCTTGCTGAAGGAAAACAAGCAGCCGAGCGCCATCATGTCGTTGGCTGCGAAAACGGCGTCCGGCCGAGGTGTCAGCGCGGTTATCCGCTGGCCCGCTCGATAACCGGATTCCTCCGAAAAATCCCCCGGCACAACGGTGCCGCGACTGTAGGGTTCCAATGCCGCGAGCGCTTCGTGAAAGCCTGCGAGGCGCTCGGTAGCATCGAAATTGTCTTCAGGTCCGCCAATGAAGACGATATTACGGTGGCCGCAGTTGACCAAGTGCTGGACCATGGCTCGCGCGCCGCCACGATTGTCGAGGCAGAACGCGAAATGGCTCTTACCCCGCACTGGGGTGTTCATCAGCACGGTGGGCGTGTCATCGCTGGAATTCGCTTCTAGAAATGCGCTATCGGCGTACGGCGACATGATCAGGAGACCGTCAACGCGACCCTTGAATGCGCGAATGGCCAGAGAGGCTTCACCGGCCGATCCGTGCATTCCCGACAGCAGCAGGTGCAATCCACGTCGGCGCGCCGCCAAGTCGATTCCGCGGATGATTTCGGAGAAAAACTCGCCATGCAGGTCGGGCAGCAAGACCCCGACCGTGTGAGTGAATCCTGTCGCCAAACTGCGTGCTGCGCTGTCGGGCACATAGCGCAGGCGGTCCGCAATCTCGATGATGCGCGCGCGCGTGTTCTCGGTAACATTGCTGTGACCATTGATCACGCGAGATACGGTCGCGACCGACACTTGTGCCTCGCGCGCCACATCCTTGACTGTGACTGCCATGCATTCCCCCCACTGCCTCCTTAATCCATGGAAGCGTTTACATACGCAGCAAATAAGACTTGCGGTCTGTAGCCGCTTACCCAGAATGCTATCCCTTTTTACGCTCCCTTGTCCACAGAACGGTCTTTTCTATGAAAATGGCGATTATTTTCGCGTTTGCGGGCCTTCTCTCGAGCCTGGCGTGGTCCGATGAGGAAATAATCGTCGACGCCGAGGCGCCGCATCACGCGTTCCCACACTTTTGGGAACAAATGTTCGGTTCCGGCCGCGCCATTCTGACGTTGCGCGAAAGCTACCGACAGGATTTGCGTACTGTCAAAAAAGCAACAGATTTTAAGTTCGTTCGCTTTCACGCCATCTTCCATGACGAAGTCGGCATCTACGATGAGGACAAGCGAGGAGCCCCATCTTACAACTTCTCTTATGCGGATCAGATTTACGATGGGTTGCTGGCAAACGGTGTTCGCCCGTACGTCGAACTTTCGTTCATGCCGCGCAAGCTCGCGTCGCGCGAAGTAGAGCAGAATTTTAAATACCATCCCATCGTGGCGCCGCCGCGGGACTACGCCAAATGGGAGGGTTTGGTCGCGGCATTCGCGGCGCACTTGATCGAACGGTACGGCATCGAGGAAGTGGCGCAATGGTATTTCGAGGTCTGGAACGAACCGAATATAGATTTTTGGGTCGGCGTTCCGGCGCAAGGTTCGTACTTCACTCTTTACGATCACACCGCCAAGGCACTGAAGCAGGTGAATAGCCGCTTGCGCATCGGGGGACCTGCCACAGCACAAGCGGCATGGATTGGCGCATTCATCCGCCATTGTGCAGAAAATGCCGTGCCCTTGGATTTTGTCTCGACCCATGTGTATGCGAACGACACGCCGGAAAATGTGTTCGGCAGCCATGAAAAAATCCCGCGCGCCGAGATGGTTTGCCGCGCCGCAAAGAAGGTGCATGACGAAGTGGAAGCATCGGCTCGGCCGGGTGTTCCCATATTTTGGAGCGAATATAACGCCACCTATTTCAATGACCCGAACATTACCGACGCCCCGTTCATGGGCCCGTGGCTGGCGGATACGCTGCGTCGCTGCGACGGGCTCACGGAGATGATGTCCTACTGGACCTTCTCGGATGTGTTCGAGGAGCAGGGCGTGGGGAAGCGGCCCTTCTATGGCGGATTCGGCCTCATCGCAGCGGGCGGCATTCCCAAACCGGCCTTTAATGCCTTCAAAATGCTGCACGCACTCGGTACCGAGCGTCTCAATGTCGAGTCGGAGCATGCGCTGGTTACGCGCCGGCCTGAAGGTTCGTTGGTCATTGCGTTGTGGAACTACGCCGAGCCTGGGCTTAGTGGAACACCGAGCACCGTTTCCTTGCGCTTTCGGCACGTAGCCGCGAGCTCGGCGCGTTTATTGCGGCTCGATGCCGATCATGGCGATGTGGGGCGCGAATATTTGCGAATGGGTGCGCCCACCTATCCCACGCGAACGCAGCTCGCGCAGCTAATCAAAGCCTCTGAGCTTCCGCCGGCTGCGGCAGTAGCGATCGTCAACAATCGGTTATCGGTCGCGTTACCTCCCCACGGTCTTGCCATCGTCGAAGTGCTGCGCGACGCCGCACCTAGGCATCCGAAGTAGCAAGCAGAAAATAGTTGCCATCACCGCCTTGTGTGTTACAGTCAGTAACACTATGAGCGGTAACACTACGCAGAGTCACGATCCCGGCGAACTCGGCGAACTCGAACGAGCGGTCCTTGAACTCATCTGGGAACACGGCGTACAGAGTGCCGATCAAGTGAGGGAGCGCCTCACCCAGCAAGGCCGGCCCCTCAAAGAATCCACCATTCGTACGGTATTGCGCCGCCTCGAAGAAAAAGGCTACTTGTGCCACACCGTCGAAAACCGCACCTTTCTGTACCGGCCTGCGGCATCGCGGCAAGCGGTAGCGGGAAGGGCCGTGCAGCGCATCGTCGACTGGTTCTGCGAAGGCTCGGTAGAAACGCTGCTCGCCGGCATGGTTGATTCCGCAGTCCTGGACCGTAAGGAACTTCAGCGCCTCGCAGACCGTATCGCCGCTTCTAAAAAGGGGAAAAAACCATGAGCATTCATTTGTTGCTTGAAGCGGCCCTGCGTTCCTTGATTATGGGGGCAATCATTTTGGCCTCGCTTCACATCATGAGGATTGCGCAAGTTCGCGCCCGGCGCACCGCGTGGCTGCTCGCGCTGCTCGGTGCTCTTGCGATGCCGGTGCTGGTCGGCGCACAAATCGGACCGCGGCTGCTGCCGGAAATTACGCTGGCGAAAGCGCCGGAGGCGCTCGAGAGCGCTCCTTGGATCCCGAGGGAGCAGTTCATCGAGATACCCGCCCAAGTGCAAGTTGCGGTCGCTTCACGAGAACAAATCACAAAAGTGCAACGCGCGCGTGTCCCGCTGCTCCAGACCTTGACGTCGGTGGCCGAAGTTGGCTATGGGTCGATTGCGGGGGTGTTGTTGTTGCGCTTGTGTATCGGGCTAAGCTTTGCCTTTCGCCTGCGCAATGCGGCGCGCCGCTTGCATCAAGACCGGGTCGCGTTAGACCGGGTCGCGTTAGACCGGGTCGCGCTAGACCCGGTCGGGCCATACCGCGTTATCGCGCAGTTCGATCCCGCGCTGGACGTCCGCAGCAGTGCACGAATCACCACGCCCGTCACCATAGGCTCAAGCGTACTCCTCCCTGAAGGGTACCCTGCGTGGGATGAGACAACCTTGCGGATTGTGCTGTCGCACGAGCGGGCGCATGTGCGGCAAGGCGACTTCTATGTTCATGCGCTGGCCGAAATGCATTGCGCTTTATTCTGGTTCAACCCATTCAGCTGGTGGCTGCGGCGTGAATTGTCGGAACTCGGCGAGGCCTTGAGCGATCGAGCGGCGGTCGAGCACGCTGACAGCCGCGCTGGTTACGCCGAAATTTTGCTCGCCTTCGCCACACGTGGCCGACGGCCGCTTGCCGGGGTTGCCATGGCGAGCGTCAGCAATCTGACTCCGCGCATCGAGAGACTTTTGAGCGAGAAACACTTTGAGCGCTCATTCAGCGGTAAACAGCGCCTGCCCTTGGCGGCCGGAGTCGTCATCCTCGCCCTGTTCGCCGCTACCGCGACCGTGAAGGTGCATGCCGTGCCGAATGCCGGGTTCGAAAAATCCGATGCGCCTGCCGTGCTGGATGTGCTGGCGGGCCCCGCAGCACCGGCAGCGCCGGACCCACCCGCCGCGGCACAGGTACCGGCCGCGCCCGAAGTACCCGCTGCGCCCACGCCGATGAAGCCCGAGTCTCTGAAGAAGACCCAGCCACTCAAGAGGCCAACTGCGCCGCGGCGCCCCGAAACACCGCAAGGTTCGCAAGAGGAGCAAGAGGGGCAAGAGGGGATGTTGGGACTCCACACGGGTCACTCGCGGATCATCATCGACTCCGGAAAAGACTTGCCGCCGCTTTCCGGGGACTACATTTATTTCCAACATGACGGCAAGCCATATCTTATTCAGGATCCGAGCGTGATAGCCGAAGCGCAAAGATTGCTGGCGCCGATGCAGGAATTAGCGGACAAGCAAAAAGAGCTTGGCGCCCAGCGGGCACTGCTCGGCGCGAAACAACGCGTTTTGAACGCCCAGCGGTTCGCGAGTATCGAAACCGCGGAAATGAAAATTGATACCGCGAAATTCAAACGAGATATGGCTGAACTACAGAGTCTGATCAAGCAAATGGACTTGGGCGAGCTCAACGTAAAAATTGATCCGCAAGCGCTGGCGGCAGTCCAGACCCACATCGCCGAAATTCAGGCGGCCACGGCACGGCTGCAGGCGGGCCTCGGCGATCACCTACGTGGCTTTGGAGAGCAACAAGGCAAGTTGGGCGAGCAGCAAGGCAAACTCGGAGAGGAGCAGCGCGCACTGGCTGAACAACGACGCCAGGTCGTGGAGGCCCTCAGGCGTCAGTTGCAGCCCATTATCGAGCAGGCGATCCGCGAGGGTAAAGGAAAGCAGCTGGCTGAGTGATCAGGCCCAGGGCTCATCCATGTCTTCCGGATCGTCCATCTCGCAACTGTCGGCTGACTCCGCTTGTATCGTGGCCCAATCGCCATGGAGCCAAACGGCCGTGGCGATGCCGGCGGTGGCCAATTCCCGACGTTGCGGCTTGGGTCCGAAGCGGCTGGCGAGCTGGCTCAAGCCTGGATTGTGGCCGCAGATCATGATGTGAACCAACGAGGCTGGGCGGACCGCAAGAAGCCGCCAGGTCTTCTCCGGGCTCCCCAGATACAGCTCGCGGGCGCACTGCACTTGCTTGGCATCCAGCTCGCACGTGCCGCAAATAATTTCCGCCGTGGCCCATGCGCGTTCAGCGGGACTCACCAAAATGAGGTCGGGCACCAGATCGCGCTTGACGAGGCGCGCGGCCATCTCCTGAGCCTCGATGCAGCCGCGATGGGTGAGCGGGCGCTCGTAGTCCTCCGGATACGCGTCGGCGGCTTCCGCTTTCCCGTGCCTAAGTAAAGTTAGCCGGTGCATACCCACAAATGGCCATTCTCAATCTTGATTTTAAAAACACGTACGGGTTCATAGGCGGGCGGTGTCAGCGCCTCGCCCGTGCGCAAGCAAAATCGCGCGCCGTGGCGCGGGCAGATAATTTGATCGCCCTCGATCTCCCCGCCGGTCAAGGGCGCCCCGTCGTGCGTGCAAATATCCTCAATGGCGAAGAAGCTTTCGCCGGTGCGCACCACCGCAATCATGCGTCTTCCGACCACAATGGATTTCGCTGCTCCGTCGGCTAAGTCATCAGTCAGTCCCGCATCAACCCAGGTCACGCTACCCTCGCTCGAATTCACATCATGCCGGTTTGCAATCGCGCTTCGTCGGACATCATGGTTTGATTCCATGGCGGGTCGAACACCAGCTCCACATTGGCCTGCGCCACGGTCGGGATGATCTGCACTTTGTCGCGCACATCCTGGACCAACACCTCACCCATGCCGCAGCCGGGAGCGGTCAAGGTCATCTTGATATCGACCATGCGAGTCGCGTCCTCGTTCTTACTGACATCGCATTCGTAAACCAGCCCCAGATCGACGATATTGACCGGGATTTCGGGGTCATAACAAGTCTTGAGCTGTTGCCAAATGATGTGCTTGATGTCCTCGTCGGAGGCGCCCGGCGGAACTTCAGGTGCTTTGGCCGCCGTCTTGCCGATGGCATCGGCATCATGGCCCGCGATACGGAATAGATTGCCGTCGATATAGACCGTAAAGCTGCCGCCGAGCGCCTGGGTGATATAGCCAACAGAGCCCAGCTTTAAGGTAACCTCG
Source organism: Steroidobacteraceae bacterium (assembly GCA_036401515.1). Classification (GTDB taxonomy): domain Bacteria; phylum Pseudomonadota; class Gammaproteobacteria; order Steroidobacterales; family Steroidobacteraceae; genus Bog-1198. The sequence goes on along the minus strand of DASWUU010000299.1, from coordinate 7,650 downwards.
GTGCCGGCCGGAATCGCCACCGCTTTGACCTCGCGCTGCACGACAATGGGTTCATTTTCGTAGGAGCGCATCTTTCAGTAACTCACTCGGTGGAAACCGCGGGCAGGGACTTCGCGTCGGTGGACTTCAACGCCGAGGCCAATGTGTGCCAGCACAGGCTCGCGCACTTGACGCGGGCCGGATATTCGCGCACCCCGGAGAGCGCCGCGAGCTTGCCCAGCTCCTCGGCCGGCGGTGCTGCGTCGTCCGTGAGCAATTGATGCACGCGATCGAACAGCTTGAGCGCCTCATCGCGATTCTTTCCCTTCACGGCCTCGGTCATGAGCGATGCGGAGGCCGTCGATATCGCGCAGCCTTGGCCTTCAAAACGGATGTCGCTGATGGTGTCGTCATTCAGTCTCAGACGCAGCGTCAGATGATCGCCGCACATGGGGTTGAAACCTTCAACGCTGGCATCGGCCGGTTCCAGCGGTCCGAAATTCCGCGGCTTGCGGTTATGGTCGAGAATTACATCGCGATAAAGTTCGTTGATCTCCATGGCAGGCCTCAGGCGAACATCTCGCGCGCGCGTTCGATACTCGCGGCCAGCTTGTCGATTTCATCGAAAGTGTTATAGAAGGCAAATGAGGCGCGTGCGGTCGCCGGCAACTTGAAAAAATCCATGACTGGCATGGCGCAATGATGACCGGTGCGCACCGCGATGCCATCCTCGTCGAGGATGGTGCCCAAATCATGCGGGTGAACCCCGGCGAGCACGAAGGATACCAGGCTGGCCTTTTGCGGCGCCGTACCGACGATGCGCAGCCCTGGGATTTTGCCGAGCACCGCAGTGGCGTGATGGAGCAGGGCGTCTTCATGAGCGCGCGCTGCTTCGAGGTTCAAACTCGACAAGAAATCTACCGCGGCCCCTAAACCGACTCCGCCGGAGATATTGGGCGTGCCGGCTTCGAATTTGTAGGGCAGGGCATTGTAGAGGGTCTTATCGAAGGTCACGGCCAAGATCATGTCACCGCCCCCTTGCCAGGGCGGCATGCGTTCCAGCAATTGCTCGCGTCCATAAAGCACGCCGACCCCGGTGGGGCCGTACATTTTGTGACCGGAGAAGGCGTAAAAGTCGCAGTCCAACTCCTGCACGTCCACCGCCATATGCGAAACGGCCTGAGCGCCGTCGACCAACGTGGTGATGCCGCGCGCTTTGGCGGCAGCCATCAAACGCCGCACGGGCAACACCGTACCCAAGGCGTTTGAGACATGGGCGCAGGCAAAAATCTTGGTACGAGGATTCATCAAGGCAATCACCGCATCGAATTGGATGTCACCTTGCGGGGTCATGGGAGCGACCCTCAAAATGGCTCCGGTCTGCTCGCAGACCATCTGCCACGGCACAATGTTGGCATGGTGCTCCAAATGCGTTATCAGCACCTCATCTCCGGGATGCAATGTAGGCCGCGCGTAACTCTGAGCCACCAGATTGATCGCCTCGGTGGTGCCGCGAACGAAAATAATCTCGCTGCGCGAGCGCGCGTTGATGAAGCGGGCGAGCCGATCTCGAGCGCCTTCGTACAATGCCGTGGCCTCCTGGCTCAAGGTGTGCACGCCGCGATGGATATTCGAATGGTGGCGACTCTCGTAGTCATTCACAGCATCGATGACGACTCGCGGCCGTTGCGCGGAAGCGCCGTTATCAAGATACACCAGCGGCTTGCCGTGCACCGTGCGCGACAATATCGGAAACGATGCGCGTGCGGCATCGACGTCAAAAACGAGGTCGGAGTGGGCCAATGCTAAATTTTTCATCGAAAATTCCGCAGTAGTTGCGATTCGGGTAGCTGGCTGATCAACGCGCTCTCGATCGCCGAGCGCGCCGAGCTCACCGACATGCCGGTAAGCACATCGGCGAGAAAGGCATAAACCAGCAGGCTTTGCGCGGTTTCGCGATCCAGGCCGCGCGACAACAGATAAAACAACATGTCCGGGTCGAGTCTTCCGGTCGTCGCGCCGTGCGCACACTTGACCTCATCGGCATGAATCTCGAGCTGCGGGCGCGTGTCGATTTCCGCCTGCGGCGATAGCAGCAAGCCGCGGCAGGATTGCTGCGAGTCGGAATGCACGGCACCGGCCTTGACGATCACCTTGGTATTGAAAATGACGCGGCTGGCGTCGCTGGCAATGGCACGCGCCGTTTGCCGGCTGCGCGTATTGGGGGCCGCGTGCGTGACGATATTGACGCAATCGAGATGCCGATCTTCGTGGCCGACGAGTAGCGAATAACTGTCCAAAGATGTGCCAGGCTGGCTCAAATGCGCATCCAGCGAGGAGCGCACCAAGCTGCCGCCCAGGGCAATGGTGAACTGCTTGCATTGGCTGCCGGCGGCCTGATGGATGTCAAGCGCGTCGAGCTGCGTCGCACCTCTGCCGGTGGCATAGACCCGGTAGTGCTCGAGCTGTGCATCATTCCTTAAGGCGATATGCGTGTTGGAATTGCTCAATGGGGCCACGTCCCCTTGGGTGATGTGATGCTCAATGATGGTGGCACTCGAACCGGGCAGGGCCTCGATGATGACTCGAGGATGTGCTGCTTGGTCTGCATCGCCCGTCGATACGTGCAGAATGACCAGCGGCGCGCGCACGGCTTTGGTGATCTTAAGATACAAGCCGTCGGTGAAAAGCGCGGTATTGAGCAACACCCAGCGCCGCTGATCCGCGTCCGAGGCGGGTTCAAAAAATCGCATTATCGACTTTGGATCTACCTTAGATAGTTCTCGTATGCTGTTGATTTCAATGCCATCAAGCGTGGGCATGGCCGCGGGCGGGGGCAAGCACCCATTGACCAGCGCTACGGTGCCGGCGCGCTGCTCGGCATCGACCAAGGAAAGCGGAGGGCTCGCCTGGAAGTCCCGGCCGAAATCGCAGGCTGCGGCGGCGAAGTTCTGAGCGGCGAGGCTGCGCAGGTCCGTGTAGCGCCAGGTTTCATCGCGCAGTGCGGGCAAACCGAGCTTGAGGAATCGCTGCATTGCTTGCTCGCGAATCGGCTGCAGCGCATCCGGAGTGCGCGCACGCCATTGCGCCTCGAAAGAACGGAGTGCGGCGTTCATGCGACACGGCTCTCCAGTACCCAGTCATAGCCGCGGCGCTCCAATTCCTGCGCGAGCGCCTTATCCCCGGACTTCACGATTCGCCCGCCCGACAGGACGTGCACCTGATCTGGGATCACGTAATCGAGCAGCCGCTGATAGTGAGTTACCAGCACGACGGCCCGCGCCGGGTCGCGCAGGCTGTTGACGCCGGTGGAGACCACCTTCAGTGCGTCAATATCCAGGCCCGAATCGGTCTCGTCCAAAATGGCGAGCTTGGGTTCGAGAATGAGCATCTGCAGGACTTCGTTGCGCTTCTTCTCGCCGCCCGAGAATCCTTCGTTGACGCCGCGGCTCAAGAACGCCTCGCTCATCTGCATGAACTTCATCTTCTGCCTGACCAGCGCCAGAAACTCATAGGCATCCACTTCAGGCTCGCCCGCGGCTTTGCGCTTGGCGTTCAATGCAGCCTTCAGCAGGTAGACATTGTTGACGCCCGGAATCTCCACCGGATATTGGAATCCGAGAAACAAACCGGCACGCGCACGCTCCTCGGCACGCATGGAGAGCAAGTCGCGGCCCTCAAAGGTCACGGATCCGCGAGTCACCTCGTAGTCTTCACGGCCCGCCAATACCTGAGCGAGCGTGCTCTTGCCCGAACCGTTCGGGCCCATGATGGCGTGCACCTCGCCGGCGTTGACTTTGAGGTTGACGCCGTTGAGTATTTCTTTGCCCGCCACCCGGGCGGATAAGTCGGAAATTTCAAGCAAAATAATTCTCTCTTGGGCCGTTAACCGACGGCGCCTTCCAAGCTCACGCTGAGCAGATTCTGTGCCTCTACCGCGAATTCCATCGGTAGCTCTTTGAACACCACTTTGCAGAAGCCGCTGACGATCATGTTCACCGCGTCCTCTGCGGAAATACCGCGCTGCAGGCAGTAGAACAGCTGGTCCTCGCCGATCTTGGAGGTGCTGGCCTCATGCTCGACGGTCGCGGTGGGATTCTTCACTTCCATGTAAGGGAATGTGTGCGCGGCGCACTTCGGTCCCATCAGCAAGGAGTCGCACTGCGTGAAATTGCGAGCCCCAGAGGCGCTTGGCAGAATCTTCACCAGGCCGCGGTAGGTATTTTCCGCGTGCCCGGCGGAGATGCCCTTGGAGACAATGGTGCTCTTGGTATTGCGCCCAATGTGGATCATCTTGGTGCCGGTATCGGCCTGCTGATAATTATTGGCAACGGCCACCGAATAAAATTCGCCGATGGAATTCTCGCCCTTCAGCACGCAGCTCGGGTATTTCCAGGTAATCGCCGAACCGGTTTCCACTTGAGTCCACGAAATCTTGGAGTTGCGGCCGCGGCACTCGCCTCGTTTGGTGACAAAATTATAAATTCCGCCCAAGCCGTTCTCATCGCCGGGGTACCAGTTCTGCACCGTCGAGTATTTGATCTGGGCATCGTCCAGAGCGACCAATTCGACCACCGCGGCATGCAGCTGATTCTCATCGCGCATGGGGGCCGTGCAGCCTTCCAGATAACTCACCGAAGCGCCCTCGTCGGCGATAATCAGTGTCCGCTCGAACTGGCCGGTCTTCGCGGCATTGATCCGAAAGTACGTCGACAGCTCCATCGGGCAGCGCACGCCGCGAGGCACATAGACGAAGGAGCCATCCGAGAACACTGCGGAATTGAGGGCCGCAAAAAAATTATCCGTGGTGGGCACGACGGTGCCGAGATAGCGCTCGATGAGTCCGGGATGGTTGTGCACGGCATCGGAGAATGAACAAAAGATCACCCCGGCCTTGCCGAGCTTTTCCTTGAAGGTGGTCGCGACCGATACGCTGTCGAAAACCGCGTCCACCGCGACGCCCGCCAGACGCGCGCGCTCGTGCAGCGGGATTCCAAGTTTCTCGTAGGTCGCGAGCAATTTGGGATCCACCTCATCCAAGCTTTTCGGCGCGTTCGCCCGCGCTCGAGGAGCCGAGTAATAAGAGATGTCTTGGTAATCGATGGGCTTGTAGTGCACATGGGCCCAAGTCGGCTCCTTCATGGTCTGCCAGTGCCGGAACGCCTTGAGCCGCCAGTCGAGCAAGAACTTGGGCTCATGCTTCTTCTTCGAGATGGCGGCGACCACCCCCTCATCGAGGCCGGGCGGCAAGCTGTCGGATTCAATATCCGTGATGAACCCGTGCCGGTATTTCTGGCCAACTAGGGCTTCGACTTCTTGAGATTTGCTAGACACGATGTTCCAGAAGTTAAGAGCTGAGGACTGTCATGGGGCCGAAATTCAGGTATTCACGTGAATTTCGGAGGCCAAATCGGCCACGCGCACGCCCGCGGCGTCCAAGCCCGCCAATTGATGCAACGTGACATCTTCCAGCGCGCGCCGAATGGCGGCATTGACCCGTTGCCACGCCCCTCCCACCCGGCAGAGCCGTTCTATTCCGCACTGACTGGAGGCTCCACTGCATTCGGTAATGGCAATGGGACCCTCAAATACATCGAGAATTTGCGCCGCGGTAATTTGATCCGGCGGCCGCGCCAAACGATAGCCGCCTTGTGCGCCACGCGAGGAGATCACCATGCCGGCGCGCTGCAGCCCTTTCAGCACCTTGCTCACGGTTGGCCGGCCCAAGCGCGTGCGCTCCGCTAACTCGGCAGCGGCCCGAGCCGTGCTCGGCTCTTGCGCTAAACTGGCCAGGACCACGGTGGCGTAGTCCGTCATTTTTCCCATGCGCAGCATCAGTACCGTCCTCCGGAGTGGAGATTCATGTGGGACTATTTTAGTCCTATTTAACGTTAAGTTCCAGCCGCAGGACGCGATGGGCTTAGGTTTGTTATCCTAAGCTTTAAGTTAACAACGAAAATCAGAGAGATACGCAAGCCATGAATATTGGAGAGCTGAACGCCACCGCCCGCGCCTTGGTCGCCAAGCACAAGGGAATCCTTGCAGCCGATGAGAGCACCAGCACCATTAAAAAGCGCTTCGACACCATTAAGCTCGGGTCCAACGAGGAGAATCGGCGCGCATACCGCGAAATGCTGTTTACCGCCGAGGGGGCGCAGGCATACATCAGCGGCGTGATCCTGTATGACGAGACCATTCGGCAGAAAACCAATGACGGCGTTCCTTTCCCGGCGTACCTAGCGAAACACGGAATTTTGCCTGGCATCAAGGTGGACCTGGGCGCGAAACCCTTGAGCGGCTTTCACGGCGAGACCATCACCGAGGGCTTGGACGGACTGCGCGAGCGATTCGCCGAATACCATCAGTTGGGGGCGAAATTCGCCAAATGGCGCGCGGTGATCAATATCGATACGGGCATCCCCACCCGCTATGCCATCGACGCCAACGCGGAAGCCCTGGCTCGATACGCCGCTTTGGCGCAGGAAGCCGGAATCGTGCCCATCGTCGAGCCGGAAGTGCTGATGGACGGCGCTCATCTGCTCGAGCGCTGCGAGGAAGTCACTAATTTGGTTCTGGACAGCGTGTTCAGCCACCTGTTTGCGGCTCGCGTCATTCTAGAGGGCATGATCCTGAAGCCCAACATGGTGATTCCGGGCAAGAAATCGGCCGACCAGGCCACTCCCGAGCGTATCGCGGAAGCCACGGTTCGTACGTTGAAGCGTCAGGTTCCCGCCGCGGTGCCCGGCATTGCATTCTTATCCGGCGGCCAGAGCCCGACGGATGCGACCTTGCACCTGAATCTGATGAATGCTCATGGGCCGCTGCCTTGGGGGCTGACTTTCAGTTATGGACGCGCTCTGCAGGAGGACGCACTCAATGCCTGGGGGGGCAAGGCCAGCGGGTTCGCGGGCGGTCAACAGGCGCTGGCGAAGCGCGCGAAACTCAACGGCTTGGCGACAGCGGGCGAGTACCAAGCCTCCATGGAAACTGCCGCGGCGTAAAACCGCGCACGCATTCGGCGGTCCACGTTGGACTGCTCAGCTGCAGCCCATCCATTGAATCAATCCGCCCCCATTGTCGACATCCGCAACCTTGATTACTCGGTCAGCGGGCGTCCGGTATTCGCAGGTCTGGACATCCAGATCCCGCGCGGCAAGGTCACCGCAGTCATGGGACCGAGCGGCACCGGCAAGACCACATTGCTGCGTCTCATCACCGGGCAAGTGCTGCCGGACGAAGGTTCCATCGAGGTGGCGGGCGAGAACATGCTGGCGCTGTCGCGAGCCCAGCTGTATGTGCTGCGTCGCCGGATGGGCATGCTTTTTCAAAACGGTGCGCTGCTCACGGACTTAAGCGTGTTCGAAAACGTCGCCTTTCCTTTGCGCGAACATACCGACCTCACGGAGCGGCTGATTCGCGAATTGGTGCTGACGAAACTACAGGCGGTGGGTCTGCGAGGCGCCGCGCCGCTGATGCCTGCAGAACTGTCGGGCGGCATGGCGCGTCGCGTAGCGTTGGCGCGAGCCATTGTCATGGATCCGGAACTCTTGATTTATGATGAACCCTTTGTCGGTTTGGATCCTATTTCCTTGGGTGTCATTTTGAGGCTGATTCGCCGCCTGAACGATACACTCGGCATTACCAGCATCGTGGTGTCGCATGACGTGGTGG
>DASWUU010000298.1:0-7513 GCA_036401515.1 Steroidobacteraceae bacterium | reverse complement strand
GGGATCCGCTTGTGCAAGGCACGCCGCTTGCGTTATGCCAACAACGACATGAACGAGCTGGAAGAGGCGCTGAAAAGCAGCCAGGATTCGCGGGTTCGGCTCGTCGCGACCGATGGCGTGTTCTCCATGGACGGCTCCATCGCGCGGCTCAACGAGATTTGCGATCTCGCGGACAAGTACGGCGCGCTTGTGATGGTGGATGACAGCCACGCGACCGGCTTCATCGGCGCTCGCGGACGCGGCACGCATGAACTGCGCGGCGTCATGGGCCGCATCGATATCATCACGAGCACGCTCGGCAAAGCATTGGGCGGGGCCAGCGGCGGATTCGTCGCCGCGCGCAAGGAGATCGTGGAGTGGCTGCGCCAACGATCGCGTCCCTATTTGTTCTCGAACAGCATAGCGCCGACGGTCGCTGCCGCCACGATCCGGGTGCTGGATTTGCTCGAGAGCTCGCCGCAGCTTCGCAATCGCGTGCACGAGAATGCCCGCTACTTCCGCGAGCGCATGCAGGCCTTAGGCTTCAACCTGGTACCGGGCGAGCATCCCATCATACCGGTGATGCTGGGAGATGCGCCCTTGGCCGGGCGTCTGGCAGACCGAATGCAGCAGGAAGGCATTTACGTGGTGGCGTTCTCTTTTCCGGTGGTGCCCCATGGAAAAGCGCGAATTCGCACCCAAATGAATGCCGCGCACAGCGTGCAGCAACTCGATCAAGTCATTGCCGCATTTGGTCGTTCGGCGCGCGACCTCGGCATTATTCATTAGAAGGCAAGCCATGAAAGCACTCGTCAAAGCTCGCGCGGAACCAGGCATTTGGATGCAGGAGGTGCCGGAACCGGCGGTCGGTCATAACGACGTTCTGATCAAAGTGCATCGCTCGGCCATCTGCGGCACCGACATGCACATCTACAACTGGGATGCGTGGGCGCAAAAAACCGTGCCGGTGCCCATGGCCGTGGGCCATGAGTATTCCGGCGAGATCGTCGAGGCGGGGAGCGAAGTACGCGGCTTTCAAACCGGCGATCGCGTATCCGGCGAGGGGCATATCACCTGCGGGCACTGCCGTAATTGCCGCGCAGGACGCCGGCACTTGTGCCGCAATACCTCGGGTGTTGGCGTGAATCGCCCCGGTGCCTTCGCCGAATATCTGACCATTCCCGCATCCAACGTATTCAAATTGCCGGAAGCGATCGATGATGAGATTGCGTCCATTCTCGATCCGCTGGGCAATGCCACCCACACCGCTTTGGCCTTCAATGTGGTCGGCGAGGACGTGCTCATAACCGGCGCAGGTCCTATAGGCGTCATGGCGGTAGCCATTGCTCGGCATTGCGGCGCGCGGCACGTCGTGATCACGGACATCAATGATTATCGGCTGGACTTGGCAAAGAAAATGGGTGCCTCGCGCGCGCTCAATATTTCGCGCGAGTCGCTGGATGATGCCATGCGCGATTTGGGCATGGAGGAAGGCTTCGATGTGGGTTTCGAGATGTCGGGCAATGCCGCGGCACAGCGCGAATTGCTGCGAACCATGAACCATGGCGGCAGCGTTTCCATGCTGGGCATTCCTCCCGGCGAGACCGCGGTTGACTGGAACCAGGTCATCTTTAAAGGCCTGACCATCAAAGGCATCTATGGCCGGGAAATGTTCGAGACCTGGTACAAGATGTCGAGCATGCTGCAAAGCGGACTGGATATCCGGCCGGTGATCACCCACCGATTGGGGATCAACGACTATCTAGAAGGCTTTGAGATCATGAATTCCGGAAAGTCCGGCAAGGTCACGCTCGACTGGTCGAGTCTGTAGCGCCGTTAGTCCGTAGCGCCCGCCGTGAATCTCTAGCGCTCGCTCGGCTCTTTGCACCAGCAATAGGTGTAAAGGCCCCGCGGATCCTTGAGGCGGGTGATTGCCCGCGCCTGTTCGAGCAACGGATCCAGAATGCGCTCCACTTCGGTTCTTTGCGGCATGAGTCCTGCCAAGCGGCCCAATCGAACGGCCTGCGATCGTATTTGCATCATCAGCTGTTCGCGCAGACTCAAGTTCGGCTCGATGTAGTCGAGATCGTAGTCGCTGCCTAATTGCGCCAATTTCGCCGCCGCGACCGTGGCATCTTTAAGTCCACCCAACTGGTCCACCAAACCAATGCGTTGGGCGTCGGCCCCCGACCAAACCCTGCCTTGTGCAATCTTGTCCACCTCTTCGACGGACTTTTTCCTGCCGTCAGCAACACGCCGCAGGAATTGTGCGTAGGCATGGTCCACCGAGACCTGCAGAATTTGCTTTGTGACCGGCCCCAGTGCGCGATCGATGCGTAAATCGCCGGCCATCGGCGTCGTGCCGATCCCATCGGTTTTGATGCCGATTTTCTCGAGCGTGCGCTCAAAAGTCGGAATGACCGAGAACACGCCGATCGAACCCGTAATGGTGGTGGGACTGGCAAATATCTGATTTGCGGCCGCTGCAATATAATAGCCGCCGGAGGCGGCATAAGTGCTCATGGAAACCACGACCGGCTTGCCGGCGTTGCGCAGAGCCTGTACTTCACGCAGGATTTTTTCGGAGGCGAACTCGCTCCCGCCTGGGCTATCGACGCGCAGCACCACCGCTTTCACGCCCTTGTCGTAGCGCGCCTCGCGCAACAGGTTGGATGTGCTCTCGCCGCCAATCGACCCCGGCGACTGGTGTCCGTCGAAAATTTCTCCCGAGGCGACGATGATGCCGACCTTGGTGTCGGATTTCGATTTCAGGACATGCTTGGCACGGACCGCAGCCAAGTACTGATTCATACCAATCGAATTGAACGAATGATCGTTGTCGTCTTCGCCTACCAACCCCTTCAAATCATCGGCCACTTGCCGCCGGCTCTTCAGCGCCGTTACCAAACCGCGCTGCAGCGCCATTTTGGCCATGTCGCCATTGACGGCCGACAAGGAAGCGGGCTGCTCGGCGATAAAATCCTTTAGCGCAGTCGCCGGCAGCGATCGGGCATGCGTCACGTCCTGGGTGTAGGCATTCCACAGCGACTCGAGCCACACGGAAGTCTCTTCGCGTTCGCTCGGCGCCATGTCGCTGCGGGAAAATGCGTCTGTATAGCTCTTGAAGGTGCCCGCGCGAAACACATTCACGTCGACGTTGAGCTTATCGATCGCATCCTTGAAATACATGCGGTAATAGGCGAATCCAGTTACCGCGACTTCGCCCATCGGATCGAGGTAGACCTCGCCCGCCTGAGATGCCAAATAATATTGCGACTGGCTGAAAGAATCGCCGGCCGCGATCACGCGCTTGCCGGATGCGCGGAAGTCGCGCAACGCCGCGCCGATTTCCTGCAATTTGGACAGGCCCGAGGGACCCAACTCGTCCACGTCCAGAACAATGAGCTTGATTCTGGAGTCAGCCTTGGCGGCCGTGATGGCTTCCGTGACATCCCGCAGCAAGGTTTCAGGAGCGGGACCACCGGACGCCTCGCCGAATGCGCGGCGCACCGAATCGCCGGAAAGTTGCTCGACCAATTCACCTTGCGGGGAGATGACCAGCGCCGCCGTGCGCGGCACGATCGGTATCGAGGTATGCAGCGCCGCAAGTACGAACCCGAATATCAGCAACAGTAGGGCTAGGTGAAGGACCTTGCGGACCCCTTCAAGGATTCGCCAGATCAGCCCGAAGAATCCCCTAACACCCGACCCGCTACTCATTCAAAGCTCAAATTTTCTCGTCGATACGAGCGGCTTTGCCGGACAGGTCGCGCAGGTAGTACAGCTTGGCGCGACGCACGCTGCCGCGGCGCTTCACGCTCACTTCGCTGATCGAGGGGCTGAAGGTCTGGAATACGCGCTCCACCCCTTCGCCGTGCGAAATCTTGCGCACCGTGAAGGACGAATTGATGCCGCGGTTTTTCTTGGCAATGACCACGCCTTCATACGCCTGAACGCGCTCGCGATCTCCTTCCACCACTTTGACTTGCACGACGATGGTATCGCCGGGGTTGAAGTCCGGAAGCTTGCGTGTCGCCCGCTCGCCGTTGATTTCTTGGATGATCTTATTCATAGCTATTGCCTCGCACGTTCATTCTTGAATTCTTCCAACAATTCTCGTTCCTCATTACTCATGCCGCGCCGCTCGAGCAGCTCCGGCCGTCGCAACCAAGTGCGGCCCAGCGCCTGCTGCAATCGCCAGCGATAAATCGCCGCGTGATCGCCCGACGCCAGCACCGCCGGCACCTCGTGCCCATCCAGTGTCTGCGGCCGCGTGTAATGCGGCCAATCTACCAGGCCGTCGCTGTAGGATTCCTGCAGCGCCGACTCCGAACTACCCAACGTACCCGGCATCAGCCGCGCTATCGCATCGATGACCACCAGCGCCGGCAGCTCTCCGCCCGACAGCACGTAGTCGCCGATGGACCACTGCTCATCGCAGTCCTGCTCGATGAAGCGCTCGTCAATCCCTTCGTAGCGTCCAGCGACCAACACCAGACCCGGCCAAGCGCACGCCTCGCGCGCCATGCTTTGCTCGAACCTGCGCCCGTCGGCACCTAAGTACACCCGCCGGCTGCCCGCCGGGAGAACCCTCATCGCATCTCGCACTGCAGCGCGCAGGGGCTCTACCTTCAACACCATGCCTGGACCGCCCCCGTAAGGGCGATCATCTACCGTGCGGTGCGGATCAAACGTGTACTCTCGAGGATCGAAACACTCGACCTGGAATACGCCGCGGTCCAACGCCCGCCCGACTACACCAATATTCAGCGCCTCGCGGATCATCTGTGGAAACAGCGAAACGACCGCAATACGCATACTTCAGTTCGCGGCGTCGTCCCAGTCCACCACAACCCGCCGCGCCTGCAAATCCACGCGCCGAAGATGCTGAGGCACGGCTGGCACCCAATACTCTCGTTCACCTCGCACCACCATCAGGGCTTGCGCCGGTGTTTCAACAAAATGCTGCACGACACCCAATTCGATACCGGCCAGATTGACCACCGCGCAACCAATCAAGTCGGCGCGGTAGAAATCATGGTCGCTCCGCTGCGGCAACTCGGAACGGGGTATGCAAATTTGCGCGCCTCGCAAGGCTGCGGCCGCATCCCTGTCCTCGACTCCGGCCAATTTAGCCGTCAGCGCGCCTCCGCTTCGCCCACTCTCAACGATGCGATAACTGCGCCACGCACCCTCTCGTCCAATCTGTAGATTGCGATGTTCCAGCAAGCGTTCGGGAGGTTCCGTGTGTGACCGCAGCTTGACCCATCCTCGGACGCCGAAAGGCGCGCCCACAAAACCCAGTTGGATGAGCGCCGATGATTCGTCGCTCATCGTGCACTGAAGCCTTTACGCGGCCTGTTTACGGAAGCTGGTGAGAAGAAACTTGACGCGATCGGACATGTGAGCACCCTTGCTGACCCAGTGCTCGATGCGGGCGACGTTCAAGCGCAGCTTGACTTCCGCTCCACGAGCGACCGGATTGAACAGGCCTACGCTCTCAAGGCTGGTGCCGCCCTGGCGCTTGCGGCTGTCGGTCACCACAACGTGATAGAAGGGCGTCTTTTTGCCGCCGCGTCGAGTCAAACGGATCGTCACCATCGTTAGTCCACCTAAGGCCTGCTAGCCGCCAATTGTAATGACAATCAGGGCTTAAGAGCAACAAATGCTTTGCCTTGGGCCATTCCTACAGGGCTCTAGCGTCCAAACCCGCCAGGCCCGAAGCCTCCGGGGGGCATCCGCCCGGCCATACCGCGCATCATGTTCTTGAGCATGCCGCCTTTGACCATCTTTTTCATGGTTTTCTGCATTTGGTCGAATTGCTTCAGGAGCCGATTGACCTCCGGCAGGGGTACCCCCGCGCCCTTGGCAATGCGCCGCTTGCGGGAATTATCGATGATCTCGGGGCGCCTACGCTCGCGCGGGGTCATGGAATCGATGATTCCCATCTGCCGCTTCATGTTTTTTTCATTCACGGTGCTGGCGGCGGCGGCCGCATTGACCTGCATTTGTGCGGGCAGCTTGTCCATCAGGGCAGCCATGCCGCCCATGTTTTGCAATTGGCTCAATTGATCACGCAAATCCGACAGGTCGAAGGACTTGCCCTTGCTGATCTTTTTGGCGAGCTTTTCTGCTTTTTCCTGATCGACTTGGCTCTGGACTTGTTCGACCAGAGACAGCACGTCGCCCATCCCCAAGATGCGGGAGGCAATCCGTTCCGGCTGGAACAGCTCCAGCGCCTCGGATTTCTCGCCCGTACCGACAAACAAGATGGGCTTGCCGGTCACGTGGCGCACGGACAGCGCAGCGCCGCCGCGCGCATCGCCGTCCGCCTTGGTGAGGATGACGCCCGTCAGCGCCAAGGCATCGTCGAATGCCTTGGCCGCATTAACCGCGTCCTGGCCCGCCATGCTGTCGACCACAAAGAGCCGCTCGTGCGGCTGGATTGCCGCTTCAATTTCCCTCACCTCGGCCATCATCTCGGCATCGACATGCAGCCGCCCGGCTGTGTCGAGGATGAGCACATCGTATGCCTGCAGCATCGCCTCGGTGAGCGCGCGCTTGGCAATCGCCACGGGCGCCTCGGTAGCCGTCGCGGACGCGAAACCCGCGCCGACCTGCGCCGCCAGCGTCTGCAATTGCAGTATCGCCGCCGGACGGTACACGTCGGTGCTGACCATCAATACTTTTTTATTTTGCTTCTCGATCAGCCAGCGGGCGAGCTTCCCCGCGCTGGTCGTTTTGCCCGCACCCTGTAAGCCGGCCAGCATCACCACGACCGGCCGCTGCGCACGTAGATTGAGCCCCGTGCTGGCTTCGCCCATCAACCGGGTCAGCTCCTCATGCACGACCTTGATGAAGGCTTGTCCGGGCGTGAGGCTATTGGACACCTCGACGCCGACCGCGCGTGCTTTAACGGCGTCGGTGAAACTCTTGACTACCGTAAGCGCCACATCGGCATCGAGCAGCGCGAGCCGGACCTCGCGCACGGTGTCGGAAATATTGTCGTCCGTGAGCCGCCCGCGGCCGGACAGGGACTTGAGCGCAGAGGAGAGGCTGCTGGTTAACCGGTCAAACATAGTGCGTCCATTATACTTGTGTCATTATCGCTACGTCATCCAAGGAGTCTGTCTGAGTATTCCACGTCAGCCGCGTTGGGTGGGCCAGCTGTGATTCTCGCCCTCGCCATCGCTATGTTTCTGCTTTACACCGCGAGTGCCTGGACGATGTTGCGCAGTGTAAAGAACCCGCGGCTCGAACCCCTCGCCTGGGTCCTGGTCTTTGTCGCCCTTATCGGCCACAGCGAAACCATCATGCTCATGATGCGTTCCAATGCGCGATTATCCATCGGGCTGCTGGAAGCCCTGTCGTTGCTCGGCTGGACCCTGGCGGTGCTGGCATGCTTGGTCTCAATCGACAAACAGAATCGCGTGCTGGGCGCGATCCTCATGATGAGTGCGGCTGTCGGTGCTGCGATGACGGGCGCCGGTCGCAGCTACGCCGAGGCCACCAGTGTGGGCTGGGAGTTGACCGC
>DASWUU010000297.1:0-5068 GCA_036401515.1 Steroidobacteraceae bacterium | reverse complement strand
CGCGCTCGGCAATGGGTTGTTCTTGCCGAGCTTACCCAGCCAAATCGATGGCCTTTATCGGCCAGAGGATCCACGCCGCGGCTGGGCCTATAACGTTTACTACGTGGGCATCAACATCGGTGGATTTCTCGCGCCGCTGATATGCGGCACCCTCGGTGAGTTCTACGGCTGGCATTGGGGTTTCGGCGCCGCCGGCGTGGGTATGCTCACCGGTCTCATTATCTACATCCTGGGAGGCAAGCATTTGCCAGAGCAAGTTCGCGTGGCTGCAGAACTGCAACCGAAACTTCGAGCACCGGCAGTGAGCTTGCGTTCCACGTTCATTTTGCTGTTCGCGGTCGGTGTTGCTGTGACCGTGTTTCGCGGCGCCTACGAACAAGTCGGCAATACGGTGGCTCTGTGGGCTGATGTAGGTATCGATCGCAGGACCGCCGCGATGAGCATTCCCATGACCTGGTTCCAAGCCCTCAATCCCCTGTTGGTCATCATTATGACGCCGCTGCTACTTGCACGCTGGCGGCGGCGCGCCGATGCAGGACGCATGGAATCCTCCATGAGGAAAATGGCGTTGGGGGCATTGGTCGTTGCGGCGGCCTATCTGCTGCTCGCCACCGTGGCGTTCGTCTCAGGCGCCGGGCGGGCCAGCTGGATGTGGCTGGCCGTGTTTTTTGTCATCTTTACCTTGGGCGAACTCTATATTCTGCCGACTGGTCTGGGACTGTTCGCGCGACTCGCGCCCCTAGGATACGGGGCCACCACCGTTGCGGCATGGTTTCTCGCCATCTTCACCGGGTCACTGTCGGCAGGAGCGGTGGGCACGCTGTGGGGCAGCGTGGGCCACGCACAATTCTTTGCCGTTCTTGCCGTCATCGCTGCGATTGCGGCGGTGATGTTGTTCGCGCTCGATGGCGCGATACGGCGGCTCGAAACGCAGCGCGCCTCAGAAACCACCGCCTTAAGCGCAATTCAACCGGAGCTCGTATGAAGATTTTAATGATAGTGCCCTTGATTCTTTGCGCCGCGGCGGCTTTTGCTGCGCCGCCTGCCGGCTTCGAGGGGCGAGTAGAAAACCTGCGCAAGGATATCGGCGTGCCCGGCATGGCCATCGCCATCGTCGAGAACGATCAGGTCACCATGGCCAAAGGCTTCGGTGTCAAGCGCCTCGGGTCATCGGATGCCGTGGACGCCGACACCATTTTTCCGACCGGCTCCACGGGGAAGGCATTCACGGTGGCCGCGCTCGGCATACTGGTCGATCAAGGCAAGATCGGCTGGGACGACAAGGTCATCGATCATCTGCCCGGTTTTCAGATGTACGATCCGTGGGTGACGCGCGAGATGAGCATCCGCGACCTGCTGGTGCATCGCAGCGGATTGGGATTAGGGGCCGGCGATTTGCTGTTTGTGCCTCGAACCAACTTGAGCCGCGCCGAATCGGTGCGCCGGCTGCGCTATATCAAGCCGGCGACCAGCTTTCGCAGCGGCTTTGCCTACGACAACGTTCTTTATATGGTGGCGGGGCAGCTGATCGAGGATGTCAGCGGCGAGACTTGGGAGAAATTCACCGCCAATCACGTGCTAAAACCCGCCGGCATGCTGCATTCCACCACCGACGACGAAACGCATTTCGCCAGTGCGGACCGGGCTCAGCCGCACGCGCGCATGAACGGCGGCTTGCGCGGAGTCGGCGATCAATCGGTCCTCAACGAACGTGACAACCTTGGCAGCAACGCCTCGCCGGCCGGTGGATTAGCGGTCAGCGCCAATGACATGGCGCGCTGGCTGATGATCCAGCTCGACGGCGGCGCGCTTCCCGGCAATAGCGGCAGACTGTTCAGCGAAGCGGCGCACGAGCAAATGTGGACACCGTTGGTTCTGCAGCCGATCAGGCAGCAATCCGCGGCGTTGGCCCCGATTCAGCCCATGTTCAACACCTATGCGCTGGGATGGGACATACGCGATTACCGGGGAGCGAAAATTGTGTGGCATGGCGGAGCCGTGTTCGGATTTCTTACCGCCGTGGTGCTGATTCCGGAAAAGCACGTCGGCTTTTCGATCGAGATCAACAGCGAGGATGGCGAGATCATCATTGGATTGATGTACGAGTTGCTCGATCACTACCTCGGTCTGCCGGCCGATACCTGGCCGGAAAAGCTGCGTGCGGAGAAAACGCAGCGCGTGCAAGAAGCATTGAAAATGTATCAGACGGCAGCCGCCAAACCCGCGAAGATCGGGCCTTCGCTGCCGATTGCGCGATATGCGGGCACGTACGCCGATCCTTGGTACGGCAATATCGAAATCGCGCAATCGAAGGGCGGACTCACGATTGATTTTAAATCGACACCGCGCATGGGCGGCCCACTGGAACACTGGCAGTACGACAGCTTCATCGCACGATTCGACGATAAGACCATCGAACCGGCCTATGTGACCTTTGGACTCGATGCCGACGGCAAGGTCGAGCGCGTGACGATGAAGGCGGTATCACCGCTCGCCGATTTCAGTTACGACTATCAGGACCTGCTGTTCACGCCCCTCGCCAAACAAAAATAGCCCCCACATCCGCAGCGCGGCGACGAACGATCGTCAAGGCGAGAGCGCGTGCGGCAACCACACAGTGAACGAAGCTTTGCGGCAGCAACGCTTCTTCAATCTTTTTAGCTAGTTACCTCTAGCTCGTCGGAGATTGCCTACAGCGAAATCGGTGCCAGGCGAAAGGCAGCAGGCCCACATTGCGTACCTCAATGCGCACCGACCTATTAGGATGGGAGTTTATTGCCTCGGAAATCACACGAGACTGCCATGCCACACTCCTCCAAGCCGCCCGCGCAATCGAACACCGAACAATCGACGCGCGGGCGCCAGTTCAGCCAGGTGCGCGCGGCCAGCGTAATGCTTGCGTCGCCTTTGTCCGACGCCGACGCCACGGTGCAGTCGATGCCGGATGCCAGCCCCGCGAAATGGCACTTGGCGCACACCAGCTGGTTTTTTGAAACCATGCTGCTGCAGCCGCATCTTCCGGGCTACAGCCTGTTTGATGAGCGCTTTAATTTTCTTTTCAATTCTTATTACGACTCGGTAGGTCCGCGCCAACCACGTCCATTGAGGGGCTTGCTCACGCGCCCGTCGCTCACCGAGGTGCTTGCCTATCGAGAGCATGTGGATTCGGCGATGGCAAAGCTCCTGAGCAGGAGATCTTCGGAGCAGGTGCTGAAGCTCACCGAACTCGGATGTCACCACGAGCAGCAGCATCAAGAGCTGTTATTAACGGACATCCTGCACCTGTTTGCGCAAAATCCGCTGCGCTCCTCTTATAGGGATTCGGAGCCGCTGCCGGTCGAGTTGCGGCATTCGGGCAACCCGAGCTATCGCAATTTCTCCGGCGGGCTATGTCACATCGGACATGATGGTCAGGGCTTTGCCTTCGATAGCGAGGGGCCGCGTCACGCGGTGCACCTCGAGCCGTACCGCCTCGCCGATCGGTTGGTTACCAACGGCGAGTGGATTCAATTCATTGCCGACGGCGGGTACCGCAATCCGCTGTTGTGGTTGTCCGACGGCTGGACGAAGGTGCGAGAAGAGGCGTGGAGTGCGCCGTTATATTGGGAAGCGCGCGACGAAGAGTTTTGGACCATGACGTTGCGCGGTGCTCAACCGGTCGATCCGCAGGCGCCCGTAGTGCATGTGAGCTATTTCGAGGCTGATGCGTTTGCGACGTGGTCAAGACGGCGCCTGCCCACCGAGGCTGAATGGGAAATTGCCGCCGAAGCACTGCCGGTGAGCGGCAACTTCGTGAATTCCGGGCGTCTGCGGCCCAAACCGGCACCGGCAGCCAGCGGTGGCTTGCGGCAGATGTTCGGCGACGTGTGGGAGTGGACGCGCAGCGCCTTCATGCCTTATCCGCGCTTTCGCTCCCTGGACGGAGCGCTGGGCGAGTACAACGGCAAGTTCATGTCCGGCCAGTATGTGCTGCGCGGCGGCTCCTGCGTTACGCCGGAAGATCATGTGCGAGCCACGTATCGAAACTTCTTTGCGCCGCATATTCGTTGGCAATTCGCTGGCCTGCGATTGGCCGAGGACGCATGATGCTTGTCACAGATTATCGGCTGTCTCAGCCGGACTTATTCCGGCAGGACGTTATCGCGGGGCTCTCCGCGCAGCGCAAGACGTTGCCTTGCCGCTGGCTTTATGACGAACGCGGCTCTGAACTCTTCGAGCACATCACGCGCTTGCCGGAGTATTACCCGACGCGCGTAGAGACCGGGATTCTGCGGGCAAACGCCGGAGAGATGGCCAGTTTTATCGGCAAGGGGGCGACGCTCATAGAATATGGCGCGGGCGCGGGCCTCAAGACCGAGATAGTGATCAGCGCGCTCGAAGCCCCACGCCTCTATGTTCCCGTCGATATTTCCGGTGATTTCCTCGATCAAGCCGTGATTTCGATGCGCCATCGCTTTCCGAAGATTGGAATCTGGCCCATCGTTGCGGATTTCACTGAGGATTTCGAAATTCCAGATGCAATTCCCCTGAAGGGCCGATCGGCGTTCTTTCCGGGTTCCACCATAGGCAACCTCGATTATGCCGAAACCGTTTCCTTCTTGCGGCGTGTGCATCGACACGTGGGAGCGAAGGGCACCGCGGTGATCGGGGCGGATCTGACGAAGGATATTCGGATCCTGCTCGCTGCTTACAGCGATCGGCAAGGTGTGACGGCTGAATTCAATTTAAATCTTCTCGCACGGATCAATCGCGAGCTGGATGGGGATTTCAAGCTTGAACGCTTCGCTCACGAGGCACGCTGGAACAAAAATAATTCGGCGGTGGAAATGCATTTAGTCAGCCTCGAAGCGCAAACGGTGTTCGTGGATGGTCAAAATTTTCACTTTGCCGCAGGCGAAACCATTCACACCGAAACCTCACGCAAATACAGCGTGCGGGGCCTGTCGGCGATCGTGGAAAACGCGGGCTGGTATATCGAGGACATGTGGACCGATTCGCGCCAGTCCTTCGGCGTCTTCGGCTTGTCTTCGCTCTAGGAACGGGGCCCAATTGGCGAAGAGATCTCAGC
>DASWUU010000296.1:0-1603 GCA_036401515.1 Steroidobacteraceae bacterium | reverse complement strand
TCCGCTTTGCCCTTAAGATAAGTGACGCGCGAGCCGTCGGGCGAGATTTTCAGGCGCACGATAGTCGGTCCGGCCAATGCCGGTGCATCGAACAGCCTGTCGATGGTGAGTTCCGCGGCGCCGGCGCCTGTGGCCACCACGCAGGCGACCAATGCCGGCGCCAGATATCGGCCGGAGTTACGAGAGTCGGTCATATTGCGCAAAGTATTACAGTCGCGTGAGCTCGTAGCAAACCTCGTGCAATTCCTTGAGACCGCGCGCCTTCAGGCGGGACTCGAGCTCCAAGATGTCGTGGCGGCCCAGCTGCGTGATTGAATGATGAGGTGCATAGAGCCGTTCAATCTCACCGCGCGTCACGGGAAAAGGCGGACCGCTCATTTGGTGCGCCGGATATTCAACCGCGATCAGCAAGGTTTTTGTACCCGGCGTGGTCAGCGCCGTCATCTGCTCGACGTAAGAGGCCCGCAAGCTCGGGGTCCAGGAGATCAACGACGCGCGATCATAGACCGCGGATACACTCTCCAGCAGCGCCGGCGTGAGCTTGAAGAAATCACCGCAGTAC
Organism: Steroidobacteraceae bacterium; assembly: GCA_036401515.1. Lineage (GTDB taxonomy): Bacteria > Pseudomonadota > Gammaproteobacteria > Steroidobacterales > Steroidobacteraceae > Bog-1198. Next base: position 1,041 of record DASWUU010000296.1, on the reverse strand, counting down.
AGCGCGAAGCCTCGAGCCTCGTACAGGTCGAAAGGGCCGATTGAGCGGCGTGTGGCGGGAATGCCATGCTCCATGCAGAATGCTTCTAGCGCTGCGGGCGCGATTTCAACGCCCATCACCTCATGGTCTTGCTCGCGCAGCCAGAGCATATCGAGACTCTTGCCGCACAGGGGAACGAAAACCCGGCTCCCGGGCGCCATTTTCAGCATCGGCCAGTAGGCTTTGAGGTGCCGATCGACCGTGGACTGGTGGAAGCCGATCTGCGCCCTGCGCCAGCGATCGAGCCAGAACTCAGGCTGCACGCGCTAGAATTCCTCCGAAGAATCCAAATGCCGCTGATCCTCCACGGTTCCGGCTTCGTCCGGGATCTTGTGCTGCTCGCTGAGCCACGCACCCAAATCGATGAGCCGGCAGCGATCGCTGCAGAACGGCCGGTACTGAGAGGCCGATGACCATTCCACATCGCGCCGGCAGGTGGGACATTTGACTATCGCAGCCATGAAGCCTTGAACCCAACTAGGTGCAGCAGGTCAGGAGAAACGGCACGTCGACTTCGATGTGCACCGGGCGCGCGGTGGCGTCCAGCCAATTCAAGAAGCGGATGGTGCAGCGATGCTGGTTGCCGCTGATCTCCGGGAACAGGTCGGTGTCGGGGGGCAGGGTGATGCGCACGAGCTGGCACGGATTTTCGCGGTCGAACTGCAGCTGGAAGATGCCGCCCGCGGCCATTTCCGATTTGCGTTTGGCATTTTGACGCGTCATCCAGAGAAGCTCCGCAATGCCGTCGCAGAGCGGCCGGATCAGGGCCATCCAGCTGTTGAACTCCGCGGCGCGCACTTCCGAAGGGCGGCTCAGCCAATAAGAATAATCGGGCAGGTCGAAATCGCAGGTGCCGCCGGGGATGGCGCTGCGGTGTTTCACGGCGCTCAAGAATTCCGAATCACGCAGCGGGGCCATGAAGTTGCCGCCGATGGCGGACAAGTCATTGCGCAGCTTCACCAGGTTCGACATGAGCGACTTGAGTCTCGCAGGATCGACGCC
>DASWUU010000295.1:0-2272 GCA_036401515.1 Steroidobacteraceae bacterium | reverse complement strand
CTCGGTGATGCGCCTGGGCGACGCCGCTGCCACGTATGAGGTGGAGTCCATCCCCACCGGTTCGTTGGGACTTGATATTGCGCTTGGCGTCGGCGGCATCCCGCGCGGCCGAGTCATCGAAATTTTCGGCCCGGAATCCTCGGGTAAAACCACGCTGACGCTGGCCATCATCGCTTCGGCGCAAGCCAACGGCGGAACTGCCGCGTTCGTGGACGCCGAGCATGCACTCGATCCGGTGTACGCGGAAAAATTGGGCGTCAAGGTCAATGACCTCTTGGTATCGCAGCCGGATACCGGCGAGCAAGCGCTGGAAATCACCGACATGCTGGTGCGCTCGGGCGCCGTGGATGTGGTTGTGGTCGACTCGGTTGCGGCCTTGACGCCGAAAGCCGAAATCGAGGGCGAGATGGGCGATCAGCACATGGGGCTGCAGGCGCGCCTCATGTCTCAGGCGCTGCGTAAACTCACCGGCAACATCAAACGATCCAATACCATCGTGATTTTCATCAACCAGATTCGGATGAAAATCGGCGTGATGTTCGGAAATCCGGAGACCACGACCGGCGGCAACGCCTTGAAGTTCTATTCCTCCGTGCGAATGGATATTCGGCGAATTGGCGCCATTAAAAACGGCGAGGAAGTGGTGGGCTCCATGACCCGCGTGAAGGTCGTGAAGAACAAGGTAGCGCCGCCCTTCCGGGAAACTGAATTCGAGATTATGTACGGCACGGGCATCTCCAAGGAAGGTGAACTCATAGAATTGGGTGTCCTACACAATATGATCGAGAAATCCGGCTCCTGGTACAGCTACAAAGGCGAGCGGATAGGGCAGGGAAAGGACAACGCCCGCACCTTCCTACAACAGCATCCCGAAATTTCCAAGGATATCGAAGCGCAGGTGCGCGCCAAGCTGATCCCCGAAAAGGCCACCATGAACCGGGGCGGTGACGTCAAAGAGGCGTAATGCCCTGGTTGGCCGGCCGATAGAGCCCCTGGACGCCCGCGGCGCCCGGGGGGCTGCACTCGACGCGCTGGCGCGGCGCGACCATGCGTCCGCGGATTTACGCATCAAATTGATCGAGAAAGGTTACGATGAGTCTGTCGTGTCGCCCTTGCTCGACGCGCTGCGCGACGAAAAATTACTCGACGATCGACGTTACCTGGAGAACTTCGTGGCCTATCACGCTGCGAGGGGCCAAGGACCGCGCCGCGTGCGGCTCGATCTTCGTCGGCACGGGTTAGAGGGAACGCTGGTTGAGGAATATCTCGGCGGCTATGCGGACTGGCTCGCGCACTTGCAAAAGGCCCGGGTGAAGAAATTTGGCGCCGAACTGCCCAAAACTTACGCTGACAGACAAGTGCAGGCGCGATTTTTAAGTTACCGAGGCTTCACGAGCCCCCAGATAAGAATGGCCTTAGGCTTTGATATTGAAATTGACTCAGACACTGAAGAAATATGAAACGCGACGCCAGATTGAGATCGATGACGACCTCGGAAATCCGAGCCAGTTTTTTGGAGTTCTTCCGCAAGAACGGCCACACCGTGGTCCAGTCCAGTTCGCTCGTGCCCGCGAATGATCCGACCCTGCTTTTCACGAATGCCGGTATGGTTCAATTCAAGGATCTGTTCCTCGGAAAGGAAGTACGCGACTATTCGCGTGCAGCGAGCGCCCAGCGCTGCCTGCGCGCCGGCGGCAAGCACAATGACTTAGAAAATGTTGGCTACACTGCGCGCCATCACACGTTCTTCGAGATGCTCGGCAACTTCAGTTTCGGGGATTACTTTAAGCGCGAGGCGATTCATTTCGCATGGAATTTCATAACCGGAACCCTGGAGATTCCCAAAGACCGGCTTTGGGTGACGGTTCATACGGAAGACGATGAGGCCGAACGGATCTGGGTCGAGGAAATCGGCATCGACCCTACGCGCTGTACGCGCTTGGGGGAGAAATCGAACTTCTGGGCCATGGGCGACACCGGTCCGTGCGGTCCGTGCTCCGAAATATTTTACGATCACGGTCCTGACATTCCCGGCGGGCCTCCAGGTTCCCCCGACGAGGAGGGTGACCGATATGTCGAGATTTGGAACCTCGTATTCATGCAATACGAGCGTTCCTCGGACGGGGTCCTTGTTCCCTTGCCCAAGCCTTCGGTAGATACCGGCATGGGCCTCGAACGCGTCGCCGCAGTCATGCAGGGTGTCCACAGTAACTATGAAATTGATCTATTTAAGTCACTGATCCGGGCCGCCGCGGACATCACCGGCACCCAG
>DASWUU010000294.1:0-19229 GCA_036401515.1 Steroidobacteraceae bacterium | reverse complement strand
AACCTTGATCCCTGCGTTGACCTCGCTCTTTGTCATCTTGTGATGAGCGCCTATCCGCGATGGGCAACGCGGGATAGAGGCCTGAATTGCTTAAGCGGTCAACCTCACTCATGTCTAAAGCCTCACTCAGTCCGGTTTGGGTACGTCTGGCACGGGTTCTGCGGCTGGTTTTACGTCTTTCGTCAATACGGTTTTTTCCAAATCTGCCGGCGGTACCCGATACAGCAAGCGGTTGGTCGCGCTGCTGGCATCCGCCAATTCCATATCCGGCGCAAAGTTCGTCGGCGTCTCGCGGGTGACCCGAGCCGTTGTGGCGTCGGCAGGTGCAACGGCCTCGAGCACCAACACCGCGACGCGTCGATTCGCATTGCGCCCTTCATTCGAGTTGTTCGGCTGCCGGGGATGAAATTCTCCGAAGCCCACGATCTCGAGCCGCAAGGGATCAATGCCTTGCTTGGTGAATTGATGCACGACGCTGGCGGCGCGCGCGGCCGATAGTTCCCAATTGGAGGGAAATGCGCCGGTGTGAATCGGCCGATCATCGGTATGCCCTTCCACGCGGATCGGATTGGGAAAGGGCTTCAGCACTTCGGCGAGCTTATCCAACACGGGTTCCGCCGCAGGTGAGAATGCCCCAGCGCCGCTCGGGAACAAAATATCGGTATTGATTTCGATTTCCAACCACATGTTTTCGCGCCTCACCGTGATCAATTTAGCGTCGATCAACGCTCGCATTGCATCCTGTACCTGACGCTCCATGCGGATCAGCGAGCTGGTCGCTTCGCCGGAGGCCGGATTTGGAAGCGAGATGGGGTTGCTCGTCTGATTCTGCTGGCTCTTGATCATGATGAGCTTGGTCGGCGTAATCCCCACTAGCGGCTTATCACCGCCCTTGCCCGGTTCCTTCTCCCCGAGGTTTACAGGCTGCATGCTTTTGGGCTGGCCGTTGAAGGCGGCAATCATTGCATCGGACAGCACCCGAAACTTTCCCTCATTGACCGAGGACATGGCATACATCACCGTAAATAACGCAAACAGCAGCGTGACCAGATCGCCGTAGGGAATGGCCCAGGCTTCGTGATTCACATGATCTTCGTGCTTTTTCTTGCGAGCCATGGTCGTCAGCGGTGGAAGTAGCCTTGTAATTTCGATTCGATGTTGCGCGGATTCTCGCCTTGCGCGATGGCGATGAGCCCCTCGATCACCATGGTACGTACCTGCGATTGGCCGTGAATCACGGCTTTAAGCTTGTTGCCCATGGGCAGGAACAGGAGGTTGGCGAAAGCAATGCCGTAGATGGTCGCGATGAAGGCTGCGGCGATGCCGTGGCCGAGCTTCGAGGGATCGTTGAGGTTTTGCATGACCGCCATCAGGCCCATGACGGCGCCGATGATCCCTAATGTGGGCGAGTACACGCCCATGGACTCGAAGACCTTCGCAGCTTGGGTGTCGAAGTGTTCCATGGTTTCCAGCTCGATCTCCATGCTGGAACGGATCGCATCCGGCTCTCCGCCATCCACCAAGGACTGCAAGCCTTTTTTTAGAAAGTCATCCTTCTCGCCCTCGACCGCGGATTCCAAGCCGAGCAAGCCCTGTTTTCGCGCGATATTGCTCCACTCGACGATCTTTTCGATCATGGCTGCCGGATTGTGAGTCGGCGGCTTGAAGACCCAGGAGACGATTTTCCATGCACGCAAGAAGGTGGCCATGGGCGTCTGCACCAGGCTGGCGGCCAGTGTGCCGACGACCACGATGACGAAGGCGGCGCTGCCCACCAGCGCGCCGGCGCTGCTGCCTTTGAGGATGGCGCCGCCGATGATTGCTATCAGGGCTAGCACGATGCCGATGATGCTTAAAATATCCATGATCAATCAGGCTGGAGCCACTCCGCTAAACGTGCCCGCAAACGCACCAGCGCTTGGCCGTGGATTTGGCAGACACGGGATTCCGAGACCTCGAGCACTTCACCGATTTCACGCAGGTTCATTTCTTCGTCGTAATACAGCGACAGCACCAGCTTCTCGCGCTCCGGCAATCCGCTGATGCCGGTGGCCAGCGCGCCGCGGAAACCGGCATCCTGCATATCGTCCAAGGGACCGGGCCCCTCATCGCGCGCGTGGTCGGCCGGACTTGATTCGTCCTCGCTCGAACCCATTTGATCGAAGCTGAATAACCGGCAGCTCGCCGCGTCCTGCACCAGCTTGTGATAGTCATCGATCGACACGCCGAGACCCTCGGCGATATCCGTTGGGCTGGCGTCGTGACCCTTGGCGTTCTCGATCTTGCGCACCACGTCCGCCATTTCGCGCATGTTTCGATGCACGGAGCGCGGCGTCCAATCGGATTTGCGCACCTCATCGAGCATGGCGCCGCGTATGCGAATGCCCGCGTAGGTTTCGAAATTGGCGCCCTTGGTAGCCGAATAATGCTTGGCTGCGTCCAACAGGCCGATCATGCCGGATTGGATCAAATCATCGACTTCGACATTCGGCGGCATGCGGCTGACGAGATGGTAGGCGATGCGCTTTACCAAATCGGCATGTTTCAGCACCAATTCCTGCTGCGGCATCTCGTTCACCGGAACGTGCCCAGCCGCAACCGGCTTCGCGCCGCGTTTTTGAGTGTTCGTGTACTGTGTGCTTGCTCTCATTGCAATACCGTCGAGGGGTCAATCCTGGCCCCTACCATTCGTTCGACAAAGAATTCAAGGTGACCTCGCGCCCCTTGAGGTACAGACCACTTATCGGCTTTAGAGGCTAGATTCTTGAGTGCTATGGAGGAAATTGATGCCGGGAAGGCGTCCACCACGGCAGTCTGTCGCTGCACCGCTCGACGCAGGTAGTCATCAAACGGTACGGAACCGGCGAACTCGAGCGTCACATTGAGAAATCGGTCACAAACCCGCGCAATTTTTTGGAAAAGATCCGGGCCCTCCCCGGACCGCCGGGTCTGGTTCGCCAGGATCTGAAAGCGTTGCACGCCATGCTCGCGGCTCAATACCTTGATGAGCGCATAGGCGTCGGTGATGGAAGCCGGCTCATCGCACACGACCACCAGCACGTGATGCGCCGCCTGGCTGAAAGTCATGACGCTGTCGTGCAAGCCCGCCGCGGTGTCGACTACCAGCACTTCGACTTGGTGATACAGATCGCTGAAGGCGCGGATGATGCCCGCATGCTCGGCGGGCGATAGGCTCGCCATGCGCTTGATGCCGGATGCCGCGGGCACGATTTGCAAGCCGTGCGGACCGGTAACGATGGCATCTTCCAGCGAACATTCACCCTGAATGACATGCCCGAGATGGAACCGCGTGTGCAGCCCCAACACCACATCGACATTGGCTAAGCCCAGGTCGGCGTCGACCAGCATGACATCGCGTCCCTGGGCGGCAATCGAAACGGCGAGATTGGCGGACACCGTGGTCTTGCCCACGCCACCCTTCCCGCCCGTGACTGCAATGACCTTGACGGGGCGCGAGGCGTTGAGCTCCGCCAAGGCCGCGGCTCGATCGGCTGATAGTCGGCTGTCACGCATGGGCGGACGCTCGGCCGAATTTGCGCGCCAGAGCGGCCTCGTCCCGTGCCGGCGGCGCGCTCTCCTTGAGCTTCAACGCAGCGCGAATCAACCAGACCCGCTTCTGATGAGCCGCATGCAAATCATCCGGCACACGTTGACCGTCGCATACATAGGCAATCTGCAGCTTGTGACGCAAGGTGACCGAGATCACCGCGCCCAAGCTCGCCGCCTCATCGACCTTGGTGAGCAAGCAGGCTGCCGGAGCCGCTTGCGCGAACGAACGTACAATTTCCTCCAACGCGTGGCCTTCGCTCTGTGCGGGAAGTGCCAATAGCACTCGGGCCCGAGAGGCGCCCAATTTGAGCGCCGCGAGCTGTTCCGTCAGCCGAACATCGCGCGGTCCCATCCCCGCGGTATCGATCAAAATCAATTTCTTGGATTTCAGCCGTTCCAGCACGCGCGCCAGTTCTTTGCCGTTGTTGGCCGTGTGCATCGGCGCGCCGAGAATGCGTGCATAGCTGCTCAACTGCTCGCGGGCACCGATGCGGTAGCAGTCGGTGCTGACCAGCGCCAGATCTTGGCTGCCGTGCAGCATGCACCAGCGCGCGGCGAGCTTGGCGATCGTGGTCGTCTTGCCGGCGCCCGTCGGCCCGACCACCGCTGTGATGCCGCCTGTGATGCAGGTCATGTCCTGGACCACGGGCAGATGTTTCACCAGCAACGCGAGCGGGATGTGGGATGGATTCTCCAAGCTGGTGCGACGCGGGGTGAGTGCGGCCAACGTCATCGCCACATCCGGGGCGATGTCCATCGCGGACAGTTCCTCGAGCACCCGAGCCTTCAACGGCTCGCGCAGGCGCTTGTCGCTCCACGTCATGCCTGCCAAGCCGCTCTCGAGCAGGCGGCGCAGGTCCTGCAGCTCACGCTGCATGGCTCCGTAGCCTGGATCAGCGACGGCCGAACGCGGTGCGACGCGCGACGCCGTCTTGGCAGCTGTTACCACCATCGGCGCGACCGGCGCCATTGGTGCGACGGGCAAAACGGGGGCAGCCATCTTCACGGGAGGCTCGACCACGATGGGGGCCGGGCGCTGCCGATTCGCATCGGCAAACAGGGCCTCATCGTAGTCCACGGCAGCGATCACTTCGATGCCCTCATCGCTGCGGCGGCTCGACAGGATGACGGCATCCGGTCCTTGCTCAGCCCGAACCAGGGCGAGAGCGGCGCGCATGCTAGCTGCCGTGTATCGTTTGATCTTCATGTATCAACCTCCGTGAATTTCATCTTCATCAACGGCCGACCGCGGCGATAACGCGGATGCGGCGGTTTTCGGGAATCTCGTTATAGGCAAGCACTGCGAGCGAGGGCGTGGCATGACGCATCAAGCGCGCAATCCAGGGGCGGATTTTCGGCGCGACCAGCAGCACGGCCGGTTCGCCCGCCGCATCTTGGCGGCGTGCGCTGTCGCCCAAGGCCTGCTGAATCCTGTCGGCCAGTCCCGGCTCGAAGCCGGGACTGGCCTCGCCGCCGCCCGCCATCGAGTCTTGCAGCACTTGTTCCAGCGCCGGGTCCAAGGTGATCACCGGCAACTCCTCGCGCAATCCGCCGATGTGCTGCACGATGGTGCGGCCCAATGCGACGCGCACTGCCGCGACCAATGCTACCGGGTCTTGCGTTCTCGGCGCGAGTTCCGCGAGCGTCTCGCAGATGGTGCGCAAGTTGCGAATCGGCACCCGTTCCAGCAGCAGGTACTGCAGCACCTTGACGACCACGCTCATGGGCAGAAGCTTCGGCACCAGATCCTCGATCAGCTTGGGCGCCGTTTTGCCTAAACGGTTCAGCAACTGCTGCACCTCCTCGTGGCCCAGCAACTCGTGCGCGTGAGACTGCAGCAAATGACTCAGATGGGTTGCGATGACGCTGCTGGCGTCCACCACGGTATAGCCTTGCCCCTGCGCTTGATCACGCCGCGACTTATCGATCCAAATCGCATCCAATCCGAACGCGGGGTCTTTGGTCGCGGAACCGGTCATCGTGCCGGTGACCTGCCCAGGGTTGATGGCCATTTCGCGGTCGGGAAACACTTCGGATTCGCCCACCGGCGCGCCGAGTATCGTGATGCGATAGGAATTGGGGCCCAGCTCCAAATTGTCGCGTATGTGCACCGCTTGAACGAGGAAGCCCAGCTCCTCGGACAATTTCTTGCGCACACCTTTGATCCGCCCCATGAGCTCGCCGCCCTGATTGCGATCCACGAGCGGAATCAGCCGGTATCCGACTTCGAGGCCGATAAGATCCACGGCTTCGACATCGTCCCAAGATAGTTCTTTCTGCTCGCTTGGAATCGCTTGCGCGGCAGCGGGGAGGACCGCCACGGTGGTGCCGGGCACCGGCCGTTTGCTCAAGAAGTAGGCACCCGCTCCACACAGTCCCGCCATCGACAGGAACACGAAATTGGGCATGCCAGGGATAATGCCGAGCAGCGCCAGAATGCCGGCCGTCACGCCGAGCGCGCGAGGCTGACCCAAGACCTGCGACATGATCTGTTGGCTCATGTCATGAGGCCGCGAGACACGCGTAACCAATATGGCGACCGCCACCGACAAAAGCAGCGCCGGAATCTGCGCCACCAGACCATCGCCGATGGTGAGCAGCGCATAAGTTCGGCCGGCATCGGCCAGTGACATGCCGTGCTGAGCTGCGCCGATAATGGTGCCGCCGAATAAATTGATGAACACCACCAAGATGCCGGCAATCGCATCGCCGCGGACGAACTTGCTGGCACCGTCCATGGCACCGTAAAAATCCGCTTCTTCGCGCACTTCCTGACGGCGCAAAATGGCGTCGGCTTGCGTGATGATGCCGGCATTCAAATCGGCATCGATCGCCATCTGGCGTCCCGGCATCGCGTCCAGCGTGAAGCGAGCGCTCACTTCCGAGATGCGCCCGGCGCCCTTGGTGATGACGACGAAATTAATGATCACCAGCACGGTGAACACCACCATGCCCACCGCGTAGTTGCCGCCCACCACGAAATGCCCGAAGGCTGCAATGACATGCCCCGCGGCTTGCGCGCCGGTGTGGCCATTAATGAGGACGATGCGGGTCGAGGCGACATTGAGGCCAAGACGCAGCAGCGTCGCGCCAAGCAGCACGGTGGGAAAGGTCGCGAATTCCAGAGCGCGGCGAACATAGATCACCGCCAGCAGAATCATCAGCGAGAGCGAAATGTTGAAGGTGAAAAATACGTCCAAGAGGAACGCCGGCAACGGCAGCACCATCATGGCAAGCACCACCATCACCAGCACCGGCACTCCCAAGCCGTTGCGCGCGAATTCGCCTAAAGTCGCTGCTGCGCCGCGGGCCGTCATGCGTCTGAATACTCATCGGGCAGCTTAGGCGCGGGCCGCGCGACGCGAGCCGCAATGGTCGGATTCAACGTGCGCACCCGGAAGATGTACGAGAGCACTTGTGCCACCGCAACATACAGTCCGTTAGGAATCTCCTTGTTAAGATCCGTGGATCGGTACAGCGCGCGCGCCAATTTCGGCGACTCGAACACCGCAACGCGATGCTCCTCGGCGATACGTCGGATGTTTTGCGCCACTAAATCCACGCCCTTGGCCAGCACGACAGGAGCTCGCATTTTCTTCGGGTCATACTTGAGCGCGACCGCGAAGTGCGTTGGATTTACGATCACCACATCGGCGGTGGGGATCTTGTGCATCATGCGGCGCCGTGCCAGGGTTTGTTGCAGTTGCCGGATGCGCTGCTTGGTCTCCGGGCGCCCGTCCGTCTCTTTGGCCTCGTCGCGCAGCTCTTGCCGGGTCATGCGCAAGGCGCGTTTGAATTGGAATATCTGCAAAGGCACATCGACGATTGCCACCAAAGCGAGCGAGGCGCACAGCCAGACAAAGGCCCAGCTCATCAGTCCTACGCCCCGAGCAACCGCGTCGCGTGGTGCCATGCGGGCCAGTGCCAACACGTCGCCGAAAGTGGCAGAAACGACTGCCGCACACACGGCGCCCACAACCAAGCATTTGAGCAACGCCTTGCCCAGTTCGGACACGCCATGCATGCCGAAGAGACGCTTGATGCCGGACAAGGGGCTTAGCCGGGAGAAATCCGGCGTCAGGGCTTTGCTGCTGAAATTCCAGCCGCCGAGCGCCACCGAGGCGAGCAACACCATGGCGATGAGGGCACCGAATACAGGCAGCAAAGCCGTCACGGCAGTGATGCCGGCATCACCCAGCGAAGCGGTCATGGAATCGGTGGAGCGCAGCGATTTCGGATCGATCGACAGAGAGCGGCGCATCATCTGCGACAAATGCGCGGCCAGGGTTCCGCCAATGGCCACCAGCGCAGCGCTGCCGCCGATCATGGTGGCAAAATTGGTCAGCTCTCGGGAACGCGGCAGCTGACCACGCTCGCGCGCTTCCTGCAGGCGTCGTTGCGAAGGTTCTTCGGTGCGATCGCCGCCCGATTCGGATTCGGCCATCAGGGTGCTCCCGCGGGAGCAGCGCCGACCAAGTCTGAAACGGCCATGAGCGCGCTGTGAATCAAGCCGGAGATACCGGACATGAGGCCGTCGAGTCCGGCGAGCAGCACTAGAAAGCCGCTCATCAGTGTGATGGTGAAGCCGATGCCGAACAAGTTGAGTTGCGGCGCGGCGCGGGTAACCACGCCCAGTGCCAAATTGACGATGACCAGGGCGATTACGGCCGGCAGCGCGATTAACAGACCCGTGTCGAAGACTCGCGCACCCCACAGCACCACGGTGATGAGAAAACCCCGGTCGATGTGGGCGGCGCCGATGGGCAGCGTATGAAAGCTCTGTGCCAATGCGCCAAGCAGCATCAGATGCCCATTGATCGCAAGATAAGTCAGGGTGCCGAAGATCATGAACAGCTGGCCCAGCACCGGTACTTGGGCGCCGCGTTGCGGATCAACGAGTGTTGCGAACCCTAAGCCCATGGAGAGCGAGATACTTTGGCCGGCGAATACCAGCGCTTCGAAAGCCAGTTGCACGACCATGCCGATCGACACGCCGATGAGCAGTTCCAAGACGGCCGCCAACATGCCGGCGGCGGAGAAGATCGACAAGTCTGCGGGCACCTCAACCAAGGGACCCAGCAAAAAAGCCAGCGACAAGGTCAGAACGATTTTTACCAGCCCAGGCACCGCCCCCTCGCTGGTCGCGGGCGCCGTCAGCACAAAGCCGCTGATGCGAAGTGCCGGCCACCACATTCGGCCCACCCACAGGGACACATCGGCAGCGTTCAGGGTCAAGGGTTGCATGGCGCTAGCCGATCATCGCCGGAATGGCGGCATACAAATCGTGCGTAAAATCGATCAGGACGCGCAAAATCCAAGGGCCGGCGACAAACAGGGTCAGCACCAGCATCAGCAGCTTCGGGATGAAGCTCAAGGTGGATTCGTTGATCTGCGTAGCCGCTTGCAGCATGCCGATCACCAATCCCGTGATCAATGCGATGAGCAGCAGCGGCGCCGATATCAACGAGGTCACCAGCAGCGTCTTGTGCGCCAGATCCATGACGTTCTCGGGCGTCATTGGTGAAAGCTCGAGGCCAGGGTGCCGATCAGCAAGGTCCATCCATCGACCACGACGAACAGCATGATCTTGAACGGCAAGGACACCAGAACGGGCGACAACATCATCATGCCCATCGACATCAGCACGCTGGCCACCACCAGGTCGATCACCAGGAAGGGGATGAAAACCATGAACCCGATTTGAAACGCGGTTTTCAATTCGCTGGTAATGAAGGTCGGCACCAGCACCGACAGCGGTACATCCTCGGCGCCGGCGAATTGCGACTTGCCCGAGAGTTTGGAAAACAGTTGCAAATCGGTTTCGCGGGTCTGCGCCAACATGAATTTCTTCAGCGGCGCGACTGTGCGATCGATGGCCAATTCTCCGGCCAGCTGTCCATCCATGTACGGCTTGATGCCCGAGGCATACGATTGCTCGAGCGTGGAGCCCATCACAAAAAACGTCAAAAACAACGCCAGTCCCGTCAACACTTGATTCGACGGAGTGGTCGCCATGCCAAGCGCTTGGCGCAGGATCGACAGCACGATGATGATTCGAGTGAACGCCGTCATCGCCAGCAGGATCGCCGGCAGCAACGTCAGCAGCGTCATCAAGATCAGTATCTGGAAGGTGAGCGAGTACGTCTGCACACCGTCGGCCGCTGATTTGAGCGCGATCGCAGGCAACGCCGCCTGTGCGCTAGCGGCGAGCGGCACCAGCGCGAGCAGCGGCAAGCTCCAGCGAGCGAGTTGCTGCGCTTTCCCGGTCACGGCGAGCCGCCGGAACGCTTCATGATGTCGCGCAGCCGCTCGGCGAATGCCGGCGCGGGACTGGAGGCTTTCAGAACGATGGGCGAAGGAAGGGGCGTCAGGGCCACCATGCCGCCGGCGCCGATGCCGACGAGGACCTGCGCCTCGCCCATGCGGACCAACACGATGCGCTCTCGCGGACCCAAATTCAGCTGATCGAGGACTTCGCTGTCACGAGATCCGCGCGGTGCGGCCAACTTGAACCGCTTCAGCGCCCAGCCGATTGCAAGAATCAAAGCCACGATGGCGATGAGGCTCAATGTGAGCTGCGCCAGGCTGGCAACCGACAACGGCGAAGCCGGTTGCGCCAGGGAAGTCACTTGGCGTGCTCCATCCTTTCAGTCTCGCTAACGACGTCGGTCAGTCGAATGCCGAATTTTTCATTGACCACCACCACTTCGCCGCGCGCTATGCGTACGCCGTTCACGAGCACGTCGAGCGGCTCGCCGGCCAACCGATCGAGTTCCACTACTGCGCCGGGCGCGAGCTGCAGCAATTCGCGCACCGACATCTTGGCCCGGCCGACCTCGAGCGCGAGAGTGACCGCGACATCGAGAATAAGGTTCAGATTCATCTCCTGGCCCGCCGTGCCGGCGGCGTTGGGGCTCAAGTCGCTGAATTGCGCGCGCGCGACCGCGGCGCTTTTGGAATCGGGCGGGCTCATACTGGGACTCCTGGAAGGATTTTTAGGGCATTGCGCCCTTGAGAGATGCCGAAGCGGCCGCGATACAAGGGCACATCACCGGCGAACAACGTGACCTGCTGGGGCGCCTCGATCGGAATGATGTCGCCGGGCGAAAGACTCACCAGTTGGCGCAAACTGATCTGAGCCTGCGCGAGCACGGCACGCGTATCCATTTGCGCTTCAGCCAAGGCGCTGGTCAGAGCCGGCGCCCAAGGCTCTTGCTTAGCGGAAGGCGCATTACCGACCTCGCCGGTGAGCGCCTCGCGGATGGGATTGAGCAACTCGTCGGGGAACAGCCAGTCGATGCGTCCGCTGCGAGCCGCGAATTCCACCGAGAACCTCGCCACGACCACCGACTCGAGCTGGCCGCCCAATTGCGCCAGACGCGGATTGGTTTCCTGCTTGACCAATTCCAATTCGATCGGAGATACAGGCTGCCAGGCCGACGCAAGATCCGCTGCGACGCTGCGCAGCATGAGGGCGAGAAATCGTTGGGCTGCCGGGGCAATGGCGGCTTGCGGATCGGCATTGGCCCTTCCCGTGCCTCCGAAGAACCCGTCCAGCAGGGTCAACAACAGCGCCGGCTCGACACTCACATAGGCAAAGCCGGGCAATGGCTTCAGGCGCACCACCGCGAGCGTCGCCGGCACGGGTAAGGAGGCCTGCAAGTCGATGCTCTTCACCGACTCCAGCGATTCAAAGTGCATGCTCGCATCGCGTCCCAGCAGTTGGGACAGAGAGGCGCCCGCGCGATCGGCGAAAGTCTTGTTGATGACCTCAAGGAGCGGCAGTTGTGTGCGGTTGATGCGTTGGACCGCAAAATCGTAGGGCCGCACGCCATGGGCGTTTTCTTTGCCGTCCTTTTCCAGGAGCGCGGCCACTTCTTCGTCTGAAATCCGGTCGGGCGCTGCCGCCATCATTGCACCACGAAGCTTGTGAACAGGACATCGTCCACATCCGGGCCGCCTGTCTTTTTCTGTACGGCGCGGATTTCGGTGAGCGCCTCTTGCCGCAACTTTTCTTTGCCCTCGCGCGAGAGCATGGTTTGGTAGTTGCGATTGCTCATCAGCAACAACAGGTTGTTGCGGATCAATGGGATGTTCTTCTGCACGCTCTCGATGGCTTTTTCATCGTGAGCCATCACTTCCATGGTGATTTGCAGGAAGCGCACCGCCGAGCCGTCCTCGAAATTCACTACCAGAGGAGGGTCAATGGCGTAGTACATCGAGGGCTTGCCGCTCCCTCCTCCTTCAGCGCCTTTGGCAGCCGCCGCGACCGGCACGATGGCAGTGATTTTGCCATCCTTGTCGAGCTTAAGGTCCGGCAGTGGGTGCAGCTTGGCATTAATGAAGCCGCCGACCACGACGGCTATCAAGGTCAGCGCGAAGATGCCCACCCCATTTACCAGGGTACCCATGAAGCCGCCGGATTTCTTCGGCGGGGGAGGAGGAGCCTCGTCAGCATCGTCGGCCATAGGTTCGATTCCAGACGCGGACAAACGCCGCAGTCTCCAATCGAGCAAGTTTTATGCCATGAGCAGCCTAAGCCTCTTTACTCAACGTATTCAGCAGCTTATGGCAGGCAAGCCCCACGCGTTGCGTTTCGGGCGCCGAGAATTTGACGCTTACCAAATATTTACGCGTGCATCCGGCGGCAAATACATCTTGTCGCCTGCCTTTACGCCGAAGGCCGCGTAGAAGCCCGGCTGGTTCCTCAAAGGCGCCGTCCCGCGCACCGCGGGCGGCGAGTGCGGATCGGTCTTGATGCGCTGGATGGCCTCGGACTCGCGCACCTTGCCGCGCCATACCTGCACCCATCCCAGATAAAAGCGTTGATCGCCCGTGAACCCGCCGATAACGGGAGCCTCGTGGGCCGCCAGCGATATGCGATACGCCTTATGGGCGATCGCGAGCCCCGAATTGTCGCCGATGTTCTCGCCCAAGGTGAGCGCGCCATTGACATGATAATCGGGCACCGGCTCGTAGGCGTTGTACTGGGCAATTAGCGCCTTGGTCTTGGCGGCAAACTTGTCGTGATCGGCCTTTGTGAACCAGTCATGCAGATTGCCATCGGCATCGAATTGGCTGCCTTGATCATCGAAGCCGTGGCTCATCTCGTGACCGATGACTGCGCCAATACCACCGTAGTTCACCGCATCGTCAGCCGCGGCGTCGAAGAACGGCGGCTGCAGAATTGCCGCCGGAAACGTTATTTCGTTGGCGGTTGCACTGTAGGAGGCATTGACGGTCTGCGGCCGCATGCGCCATTCACCGTGATCGACCGGATTGCCCAGCTTGGCGAGGTTGCGGCGGTATTCGAACTCGTTGGCTCGAACGACGTTGCCGCGCAACTCATCGGGGACAATTTTCAGAGCGCTGTAATCGCGCCAATGATCCGGGTAACCGATCTTGGGCACCATCTTGGCCAACTTGGCTTGGGCGCCGACTTTGGTCTCGGCGCTCATCCAGTCCAAGGTGTCGATGTCGCGGCGATACGCTTCGAGCAAATTCTGCACCAGAACCTGCATGCGCGCCTTGTGCTGCGGCGGAAAGTATTTGGCGACATAGAGCTTGCCGAGCGCCTCGCCCATGCTCCCGTCAAGCAGTGTAATGCCGCGCTTCCAGCGCGGCAGATTCTCGGGGACACCGCGCAGCACCCCGCCTGTAAATGCAAAGCGCTCATCGACAAAGGCCTTGGAGAGGTAAGGCGCGGAGAAGGACAACACCCGCCACTTGAAATACACCTTCCACACAGGCAGCGGCGTGCCGGCGATCACCTTGGCCAGCGCTTTGAAATAAGAGGGTTGCCGGACGATCACATAGTCGACCTTGCCCTCGATGCCCGAGCTTCGTACATAGCGTTGCCACTCGTACCCCGGCATGAGCACCGGAAGCTCGGCGAGTGCGGTCTTGTTGTAAGTCTTGATCGGATCCCGGTCTTCGACTCGAGTCCACTGTATTCTCGCCAGCGAAGTTTCCAGGTTGAGAATCGCGACCGCGTTGTCTGCGGCTTTGGATTGACCCGCCATGCTCAGCATTTTCTCGATATGCGTAAGATATGCGGCGCGCGCCTCCTTGAGCTTGAGGTCATCTTTCAAGTAGTAATCCCGGTCAGGCATCCCAAGGCCGCCTTGAAAGAGGATGACTGCATATTCGGCAGAGTTTCTCGCATCCTGATTAATTTGCAGTCCATAAGGAGCGCCGGCACCGATGGCATTCATGTGCGCAAACAAGGTCGGAAGCGCGCTCATATCCTTGATGGCATCGATGGCTGCAAATTCTGCCTGCAGCGGCTTCAAGCCCAGCACCTCGAGCTGACCCTCGTTCATGAAGCTGGCGTACAGGTCCGCGAGCTTTTTGGCGTCAGGGTCGTCATTGTCGGCGGGCGCCGCAGCGCCAGGAAGCCCCTCGACGATGCTGCGCAATTGCTCCTCGGTCGTATCCTCGATGGCCGTGAATGACCCCACCACGCCCCGGTCCCGAGGCAGCTGAAAGCTGCGTAACCATTTGCCGTTCAAATACTGATACGCATCGTCCTGAGGCCGCACCGAGCTGTCCACATACTGAAGATCGATGCCCGTGCTCAAGGTTGGGACCGCTGCCGTGGGCTTGACCGGGGGCTGATTGCTGGCGCATCCCGCCAAGGCAGCCAGCGCGAGCATGCAGACCGAAAACTTCGACATACGTTCTCCACAATTATTCAGCATCAAAATTTCAAAGAGACCTTCAAGCCCGGCCCTGCGTCATCGAGCACGAGATGCGCGCCATGCAATTTCGTCACCGCGGCGACCAACGACAAGCCCAAGCCCGATCCTGGGAACTTCCGCGCTTCATCCAAGCGGACACGGCGGCCGAGGACGATCTCGCGCTTATCGGCGGGTATGCCGGGCCCATTGTCCTCGACGATCACCTGCGGCGCGCTCCCCGATCCATCGAGCACCACCCGAATACGGCCGCCATCAGGCGTGAATTTAATGGCATTGTCGAGCAAATTAGCGAGCGCCTGCGCGAGCAGCTGCCGATTGCCCAGTACTTGGGCTCCCGGCGCCACCGAACTTTCCAATACGATGCCGCGCTCTTCGCTCACCGGCGCATATAATTCGACCACGCTCGCCACCAGTTCCGACAGATCCACAGGCTCGCGGGCAACGGTGCCGGTCTCAGCGAGGGCAATGCGCAGCAGTGCATCCAATGTGCTGCGCATGCGGTCCACTTCAGTATTGACCCTTTCGAGAACGCGCCGCTCGGGGGAACCAGGCAGCAATGATGTCATGGCGCTCTCGGCGCTCGCTTGCAGCCGGTTCAACGGCGTACGCAAATCATGCGCCGCACTGTCAAGAACAGTGCGCATGCCCAAGGTCAACTGCTCGATTTTATCGAGCATGGAGTTGATCTCGCGGGCCAGCGTGTTGATTTCATCATCGGCTTTGCGCACGGGCAGACGCTGGGACAAATCCCCGCTCATGATTTGCGTGGCCACCGCAGAAATCGCCCCCGCCTGCGCGAGAATGCGCCGTCCCATCCAAAAGCCGCCGCCCAGGCCTAATAGCAAGGTCAGAATCACGGCAGCGATCAAGCCGCGCATCATAAGGCTCTTGACGTCCTGGCGTTCCTGCACGTCGTGCCCGACGAGCATTTGATATCCGCCGGGCAGCGCGAAATAGCGCGCCCGCATTTCGTGTTCGCGCGTCTCGTCGCCGAATGGCACAGAGACTTTGAACATGAACCATTTCTGGCTCGAGCCGATCTTCGGCCACGCCGGCACATTGCCCGCAACCGGACGCAGTTGCGGGTCCACCATCAAGTAGACCGCGCCGCGCACGTCCTGATCCTGCGAGCGCTGCTCGATCAGCTCGATGAAGTCGCTGCGCGAGAGCACCAGCATTTGCTCGCGCAAGCCCTGCACCTCGGCCTCAATCAGATTGTCGGTG
Organism: Steroidobacteraceae bacterium; assembly: GCA_036401515.1. Lineage (GTDB taxonomy): Bacteria > Pseudomonadota > Gammaproteobacteria > Steroidobacterales > Steroidobacteraceae > Bog-1198. The sequence continues at coordinate 3,735 of DASWUU010000294.1, read as the reverse complement.
CTGCCGTCGACCACCCGCGAGACCGCAAAGTCCACCGCATAGATGAGCGTGGCCGCGCCAATGGCGAATACGATCGAATAGACGATCGCGATACGGAACGGCGATGTATCGAGAATTCCGAGGAAGCGTTGATCAGGTCCCATGTAGGGCTCCTACGAGCCGCTATTCGTCTTCGCGCAAGCTGTATCCCGCGCCGCGCACCGTGTGCAGCAACGGCTTGTCGAAATCCTTGTCGATCGCCTGGCGCAAACGGCTGATATGCACGTCGATCACATTGGTTTGAGGGTCGAAATGATAGTCCCAGACCCCCTCGAGGAGCATGGTGCGCGTCACGACTTGCCCGCTATGGCGCATCATGAACTCCAACAGTTGAAACTCGCGGGCCGTGAGCTCTATCTTCTTGCCGTTCCGCATGACTCGCCGAGTCATCCGGTCGAGTTCCAAATCCGCCAATTTCAGTTTAGTGCTGCTCTCGGCGTTGCCGGCTTCGCCGCGACGGGCGAGCGCATCGATCCGGGCCAGCAGTTCCGCCATATGGTAGGGCTTAGTCAAGTAATCATCGCCGCCAGCGCGCAAGCCCGTGATGCGGTCGTCCACATCGCCCAGAGCACTTAAAATCAGCACCGGCATCTTGCGCCCGGTAGCACGCAACGATTGCACCAACGCGAGGCCGTCCAGCTTCGGCAACATTCGATCGACGATCGCCAAATCGACGGCAACCGAGGATGCCATGTGCAGGCCTTCGAGACCGTTGCCCGCCACATCCACCGTATGGCCGGCTTCCCGGAGCGCCTTCGCCAGGTAATCGCGCGCGACTTCATCATCTTCGACAATCAAGATATGCATGGCTCACTATCTTAGACTAGGATGCGGTCGCCCGGGTTCACTCGCGGACCCTAACAAGGCGAGGTATATGCCTGAGGTTGACGTGGATGGGGTTGCGCGCCGGCGTGCTACCAGGGGTCAATCTTGCGCAATGGCCGCAGCGCTGCTAGGCATGTGTGGGTCTTGGGGCGCCCACGCGAAAGAAGAGCCCCTGTGGGAATTCGGCTTAGGTGCCGGCGCGATAGCCTTCGAAGATTATCGCGGCTCGAATACGACGCACGCGTACCCGTTGCCCGTGCCCTATTTCCGCTATAACGGCAAATTCCTAAAAGCCGACCGCGACGGTGTGCGCGGCACACTGTTCAATCAAAATTGGCTGGAAATCAATGTGAGTTTCAATCTCACGACGCCCGTGCGCACCGACCGCGAACGCAGCGGCATGCCGAGCCTCAAATCTACGGTGGAGGTGGGCCCGTCGCTCGACCTTCATTTATTCCGCAGCGACGATCGCAGGGTGAAATTGGATTTGCGCATGCCGCTGCGCGCCGCGGCCACGGTTGAAAGCTCGCCCCGCGTGATCGGATGGACGTTTAGCCCTCGGTTCAACGTGGATATTAGGGACCCGTTCGGATTGCCAGGTTGGAATTTGGGAATGTTGGCCGGACCCTTGTTTGCAGACCATCGCTACCACGCTTATTTTTATTCAGTTGCCCCCCAATTTGCAACGGCTACTCGGCCCGAATTTGCGGCCGTCGGCGGCTACGCCGGAACGCAGACGCTGGCTGCCATGTCGAAGCGATATCCAAAATTTTGGGTGGGCGCGTACATGCGCTACGACACGCTGGCAGGGGCCGCATTTGTCGACAGCCCATTGGTGCAACGAAAAAGTTACTGGACGGGGGGGTTTGGATTCGCTCGGATGATCGCAACATCCTCACGGGTCGTGGAACTGCCAGACTGACGCCGATGCCGCGTTTTATCAAAAACCTATACGAATTTTTTGCGCTCTATAGTTCTCTCACGCTCCTGGGTCTGATTTGCCTGGCCTGGTCGATAGTTGCCCTGCCGCTTTACTTCATCCTGCCGGCACGCTTGGGGACCGCAGTTGGACGGCGCGGCATCATGGCAGGCTTCCGCCTCTACTCCTGGTCGCTGTCGATCACCGGAACCTACCGTTTGGATCTGCGTGCGGTAGATGGCCTGCGGGGCGGCCCACCGCTGATTTTGGCCCCGAACCATCCGGCATTGATCGATGCTCTGCTCATTCTGACCCGCCATCCGAATGTGGTTTGCGTGATGAAATCCGAGCTCATGAGAAATGTATTTCTCGGCGCCGGCTCGCGTCTCGCCCGCTATGTTAGAAACGATTCGTCGCGCCACATGGTGAAGGAATCGGTGGCGCATTTGCGCGCCGGCGGCCTGCTGCTGCTGTTTCCCGAGGGCACCCGCACCACGCGAGCGCCGATTAATCCATTGGTAGGCAGCGTCGGGCTCATTGCCAAACATGCCAAGGTGCCCGTTCAAACCCTGATCATTGAGACCGACTCGCCGTTCTTGAGCAAGGGTTGGCCTTTGTTCAAGCGCCCGGACCTGCCGATCACGTACCGCGTCCGGTTGGGCCGCCGATTCGAGCCTCCTTCAGACGTCCCGGCTTTTACGGCCGAACTCGATCGGTATTACCGCCAAACCCTGGAGGGCGCGCTGCAGTCTCGTTGGCTCAGACACGAATGATGGTTCCCTCGAGCACGCATCTTGTGCTCATACCGAGCTACAACCCGGGCCCCAAAGTATTTTCGACCGTGCGCGCCGCGCTGAAGGAGTGGGCTCCCGTTTGGGTGGTCATCGACGGCAGCACCGATGCATCGGCGCGGCTGTTAACCGAAATGGCCTCCGACGAATCGAACCTGCGGGTATGGGTTTTGCCGCAAAACAGCGGTAAGGGCGCCGCGGTGCTGTTCGGCATGCGCGAGGCGCAAGCCGCAGGGTTTACCCATGTGCTGACCATGGATTCCGACGGGCAACATCCCGCGGAAAGTATCGGCCAGTTCATGCAGACCTCAGCGGCATTTCCCGCCTCCATGGTCTTAGGGTGCCCTCAATTCGACAGTAGTGCCCCGGCTTTGCGGGTCGCAGGCCGGAAGATTTCGAACTGGTGGGCCAACCTCGAGACTCTGTGGGGCGGCATCGGCGACTCGCTTTTTGGCTTTCGCGTCTATCCGATCGACCCCCTGGTTGCCATTATGCGGCGACAGCTGTGGATGCGCCGTTTCGATTTCGATGTCGAGGCGGTAGTGCGTTTGTGCTGGTGGGGCGTCAGCCCGATCAATTTGCCGGCGCCGGTCCGTTATTTTAAGCCGGACGAGGGAGGGGTCTCCCACTTCAATTACTGGCGCGACAATGCCCTGCTCACCTGGATGCATTTCCGTCTGTTTTGGGGGTTTGTCCTCAGGCTTCCACGGCTGGCGGCACGGCGCCTGCGCAGGTCTTAGGGCGTGCTTTGTGGTAGCCGCGCAACGACTGGCGGGTTGCCGCGTCGGCGCGCACCTATATAATGCCGCTTCTTAGAACTCCAATCGAAAGCTTAAAATCTATGTCCGATAAAGCGTCGCTCATGCAACAGCCGGCGCCGCTGACCGATGTCGGTCTTCAGCGGGAACTTGCCACGCTGTTTGTGCAAGCACTGAACCTTGAGGTGCAGCCTCAAGATATCGATCCAGAGGCTGCCTTATATGGGGAGGGGCTGGGATTGGATTCGATCGATATTCTGGAGGTGGCGCTGATCGTCTCCAAGCAGTACGGCATCCACTTGCGGGCCGACAGCCAGGAGAATCAGCATATCTTTCGTTCATTGAGGCACTTAGCAGAGTACATTGCGGCGCAGAGAACCAAGTAGCCATGGTTTCGGGGCGT